>JAZKTH010000072.1:0-12114 GCA_036625675.1 Haloferacaceae archaeon | reverse complement strand
TCGGGGGTCGACACGACGCGAACCAGGAGATCACCCGGGTGGCCGGCTACGTGAGCCTCGACCTAGGCGAGGAGGTGCTCCTCGTCAGCGCCAGCGATCACGAGAGCTTCGAACGTGACGTCTACCGGGCACTTTTGGATCAGCGAATGCTGCGGGCGAAGCACCCGGCGAAGGCCGGGGGCGTCGTCCAGGAGGACGTCACCTGGCAACGGGCCCGGGTCAAGCTGGACGGCGACGGACTGAGCGCCGCCCTCGAGGACGGCGCCTTCGTCAACCTGGATCTCGACGACATCAGCGGGCTCGAGACGACCGAGCGCACGATCGACGGGGAGAAACAGCCGGTGATCGAGGTGGCCCACACCGACGAGGAGGGGACGAGCATCGAGACGCACCTCGCCGGGCCGCCGCGGCGTTGCACGTTCGTCAAGTCCTGGCTGGACAAGGGGGTCCAGCGGAGCCGGACGAACGTCGACCTCGACGACCGCGAACGGGAGGTGCTGATGGCGCTGTACTCCGGGGTATCACCCTTCGAGATCCCCTCGTTCCTCGGGATGGACGTCGACGAGGTCGAGGAGATCTTCGAGCGGTTGATCGACCTCGACGTGGTCGAGGAGGTCCGGGTCAGGCGAGAGGTCGCGCTCAACTCCCGCGGCCGCAACATCGCCAGCGAGGCGATGAACGAACAGTAGTTCGGCCTCCCGTCGTCGCGGCCAGCGAGCGTCAGATCAGTCGTTGATCGATTCCAGATAGGTACTCACGACCATCCGACCCTTATGAGTGAGCGTCGGGCCCGCCTCCCCGTCCGCGACGAGGCCCTCCTCCCGGAGTTCGTCGAGCAGCATCGAGGTCCGGGTGGCGTCGCCGGTGACGATGTCGGAGAAGCTGACCCCCCCGTCGGCGGTGTAGAGGGTGACGAGGATCTGGAGTTGCTCCTCGGTCGGATCGAGGTCGTACACCTCCTCCATCACCTCGCCGTACTCGAGTTTGATGTACCGGCCGATCACGTTCAGCGTCCGCTCGCTGGGGACGGTGATGAGCGAGGTGACCGGCGTCCCGTCCGACACGTGCCGGACCGACAGCGTCGGCCGCGTCTCCCCAGCGAGGGTTCGCTGCGAGCGCTCGTAGTCGACGACCGTCGAGAGGTCGACGGTGAACGGCTCCGGACAGCCGACGAAGCTGATCTCCCCCTCGTCCAGTTTCACCGCCGCCGTCTGGTCGTCGGCGTCGGTGATTCGCCCGCCGACCTTCGCCGGATGCCTGACGGTCACGGTGACGTCGTGCAGCAGCGCCTTGAAAAAGACGCTTCTGAACCGCTCCATCGGTTCGGGTTTCCCCTCGATCACGGCGGTTCCCCGTTCGCTCCTCCGGGCGTACGCGACGGTGACCGTGTCGCTGAAGAACGACCGCAGGTCGGGAGGGACCGTCCCGACCGCGACGTCGAACACGGACGAAAGCGGGACCGTCGTCTTGGCGTCCTTCGTGGCCAGCACCAGCCGCTTCGGGCTGAGCAGCACCCGCCCCGTGACGGGTTCGTTCCCGGGTACGTCGGGGGTGTGTACGCGACCCACGAAGTCCGCGACGACGGATTCACCCATCAGTTCCAATCCGGGGAGCGGCGGTATTTATCCTTTCGCGCGAACTTTCAAGCCTGATAACTTCTTTCCGGGACGCGATCGGCGCCGGATTTTCGTCCATGTCGGTCCCTTCACTCCCCTTCGGCGAGCCCGGGGATCACCCGGCCGGGGTTCTTCGAGAAGACGCGACGCATCGCGTCCTGGGGGACGTCCAGCGTGAGGATCTCCATGACGGCGACGTCGGGGTGAGAGTCGGGAGCGCCGCTGGCGAACAGCACGCGGTCGGGGTGTTCCATCATCCCGCGCTCCAGCGGATCGCGAAAGCGGACGAACCGGCTGTCGAGGTACAGCTCGTCGTGGTCCTCGAGCAGGTCGATCGCCTCGTGCATGTGGTCCCGGTTCAGGGGGAACGCGCCGAACCCCGAGAGCACGACCGGGAACTCGTACTCCAGGACGAACTCGGCGACCGCCGCCGGAGGGAACCGAACCCCACCCCGGACCAGAACCGGCGCGCCCACGTCCGAAAGCATCTCCAGCACGTCCGCTTCGGGGAGCCCGTCGCGGGCGGGATCCAGGAGGAACCCGTGGAAGCGGTCGTCGTAGGCGTACTGTTCGACCTCCTCGGGGTCCGCGTGGTACGGCTCGCGTCGCACCGCCAGGTTCCGGACCCGTCCCAGCGTCGAGGAGTCGGGAACCCGCGGCCCGCCGAGGCGGGCGAACGCCAGGAAGGGCCGGTCCACGCTCAGGCGGGCGACGGCGTTGTTCGCCCGGAGGTAGCCGCCGGACTCGCGGGGGCCGGGGACGACGACCGCCCGAACGACGCCGGCCTGGTGGAACTCCCGCTCGAGTCGTTCCGGGGTGATGTCTCGCCCGCGCTGGGTGACGGCCTCCTGGTCCGGATCGAGACGCACGCCCACGTCGACCACCCGGAACTCGTGTTCCAGCTCCAGCATCGACTGACCCTCCCGCCTCCAGACGCTTAAGCGTCTGCGATCCGAACGCGCTGGCGAACGGTGAAAGACTACCAGCGCAAGGTGCTCCTCGAACGCGTGAACCGCGAGGGGGCGACGATCGGGGCGTCGATCCCGGAGACGATCGAACTCGAGGGGGAGGAAGTCGAGCTTCGCGCGTTCGTCTTCGAGGTCAAGCGCCGGGAGACGATCCCGGAGGGCGAGCGGGAGCGCGTCGAGACCGCGAAGCGGAACCTCCGGCGGGAGCGGCTCCGGCGGCTCGACCGGCTCGAAACCGGGGAGCTGAGCTACGCGGAGGGCGAGCGACTGGCGGAGTCGATCGTCGGCATCGACCGGGCACTCGAGGCGCTCGAACAGCTGCGTCCGGTCGACCTCGAGGCCGAGGAGAAGCGCCAGGAAGCGGCCGACCGCAAACGGTGGATGTCGTTTCTCAGGCAGGCGCTCGGCCACGACGACGACGCGAACCGGCGCCGGCGGTAGCTCCTCCTGCCGTCCGACAGGGATATGTGTCCTTCCCGAAAATTGGGTTGGTAACACGTGACTACCTCCGGGGCGGAAATCGACGCGCCGGCCGTCGCCCTCCTCGTCAGTCGGGAGCGTCTCCTCTGGGTCGTCGCGATCGCGTTTTTCGGGATCGGCGACCTCGCGACGACGGTCGTCGGACTCCAGTTCGGCCGGGTGGCCGAGGTCGGACCGCTCACGGTCCGGTTCGTCCGGCAGTACGGCGCGACCGGGATGCTCGGCCTGAAGGCGCTCGCGTTCGGCTGCTGTTACGGGCTCTGGCGGCTCACCCCTCGCCCCTACGACGTGGGGGTTCCGCTCGGGCTGGCCGTTCTGGGCGTCCTGGTGACCGTCTGGAACCTGGCCGTCCTGCTCCTCGTTTCGGTCTGACTGCGGGATCCGCGGGGATGTAAACGCTTAACCACGAGACGTGGCTCCACTCCACGTATGAAGGTACTCGTCACGGACCCGATCGCCGAGGCCGGGCTCGATCGACTCCGGGGGGCCGGTCACGAAGTCGAGACGGCCTACGACGTGGAGGGAGAGGCGCTCCTGGAGTCCGTCTCGGACGCGAACGCGTTGATCGTCCGATCGGGGACGGAGGTCACCCGCGAGGTGTTCGAGGCCGCGTCCGATCTCGTCATCGTGGGTCGGGCGGGGATCGGCGTCGACAACATCGACATCGAGGCCGCGACCGATCACGGCGTCGTCGTCGCCAACGCCCCCGAGGGGAACGTCCGCGCTGCGGCCGAACACACCGTCGCGATGACGTTCGCGAGCGCCCGGTCGATCCCGCAGGCGCACGTCAGACTCCGGGGAGGCGAGTGGGCGAAAGGCGAGTTCCTCGGCACCGAACTGAACGGGAAGACGCTCGGAATCGTCGGCCTCGGGCGCGTCGGTCAGGAGGTCGCGAAGCGGCTCGACGGGCTCGGGATGGAGCTCGTGGTCTACGATCCCTACATCTCCCGGGAGCGGGCGGCCCAGTTCAACGCCGAACTGGTGGAGGAACTCGAGGAGTGTCTCGAGCGCGCCGACGTCGTGACGGTCCACACGCCGCTTTTGCCCGAGACGCGCGGGATGATCGGCGCCGAGGAGCTCGCCCTGCTGGAGGGCGGCTACCTCGTCAACTGTGCCCGCGGCGGCATCGTCGACGAGGAGGCGCTCGCGGCCGCCGTCGACGACGGAACCCTCGCCGGCGCGGCGGTCGACGTCTTCGAGACCGAGCCCGTCCCGGCGGATTCGCCGCTCCTCGGCGTCGAGGACGTCGTCGTCACGCCGCACCTGGGCGCCTCGACCGAGGCGGCCCAGGAGAACGTCGCCGTCGACACCGCCGAACAGGTGCTCGCGGCGTTCCGCGGCGAGCCGGTGGCGAACGCGCTCAACGCGCCGTCGATCGACGAGGCGGCGTTCGACCGCGTCCGGCCGTACCTCGACATCGCCGAGACCGCCGGCAAGATCGCGACGCAGCTGCTGGACTGCCGCATCAGCGAGGTCGAGGTGCGCTACGAGGGGGAGATCGCCGAGGAGGATCTCGAGGTGGTGACCGCCTCCGCCCTCAAGGGCGTCTTCGAGCCGCTGGAGTGGCAGGTCAACGCCGTCAACGCGCCGCGGCTCGCCGACGAGCGCGGGATCGACGTCACCGAGTCGAAGCGCCGCCAGGCGGAGGACTTCCGGAGCCTGGTGACCGTCACGGTGGGTGACGACGACGAGTCGCTGTCGGTGTCCGGGACCCTCTTCGCCGGCGGGGACCCCCGGATCGTCGAGATCGACGGCTTCCGGGTCGACGCGGTCCCGTACGGCCACATGCTCGTCGTGCGCAACCGCGACGTCCCCGGCGTGCTCGGGCTCATCGGAACCGCGCTCGGCGACGCCGGCGTCAACGTCGCCGGGATGTTCAACGCCCGCCAGACCCACGGCGGGGAAGCGATCACGGTGTACAACCTGGACCACGACGTCCCGGAGGCGGTGATCGAGGAACTGCTCTCGGACGAGCGGATCAACGACGTGAAAGAGATCGTCCTCGACGGCACCGAGAACCGGCAGGACGGGGCTTGAGCCTCCGGTTTCGTCGCTATCCTTCCGACTCGGTCGGCGTGGGCTCCGTGGATCCGGTTTCCTCCCCTTCGGTGGGCTCCGGCGGCGTCGGTCCGGTCGGGCCCTCCCCGGTTCCGTCGTCGGGCCGTTCCGGCGGCTGCTCGTCCGCGTCGCGGTCGTTCCTCACGAGGAAGTCCGCGAGGTTGCCGATGAGGACGTCGTTGTCGGCCCGCTGGGCGTTCTCCGGCGTCAGGAAGTCGGTGTCGCCTACCATCACGACGCCGCCGTTGCGCACCACGACCGGGGCGTCGGTCCCCGCCCGGGTCGTCGACAGCTGCGAGCCCTCGATGGGCGCGAGCACCCCGCCGTCGGTCGCGGCCGACCGGACCGGCGTCGCAGTCTCGAACATCGCCCGGTCGACGCCCTCGGTCAGGGCGCTGTCGCCGGCGGACTCGGCGTAGATCCGCTGGTAGTTCAGGTCGTTCTCCTCGAGGTTGTAGACGTAGCCGGGCTCGTTGGTCACGCCCAGCGCGGACTCGAGCGTCGCGGCGCCGGGTCGGTCGAACTCGTCGTCGGGATCGGTCGCGAACAGCACGCGGCCGTCCTCCTCCCGGAACGTCTCGATGTCCTCGATCGCGTCGTCGTCGTAGTCGCGCCGGAACGTCACGAACGCGTCGGCGTCCGCGAGCTCCTCGCCGATCGGCGACAGTTGCTCCTCCCCGGCTCCCGGCGGCGCCGGCGGCGCACGCTGGTCCTGTGGCGGGGTGTAGACGCGGACCTCGTGCCCCTCGGCGACGAGGGCGTTCACGAGCGGGCTGATGTCCCGCTCGGTCACGTCCGGACCGCCGAACCCGAGCAACAGCCGCAGCGGGTCCCTCGGGGTCGCTCCCTGGGGATCGATCCCCGGATCGATCACGATCGTCTGCTGCTCCACGTCGGCGTCCATCTGGACGTCGGCCTCGCCCGGCGTCCGGTCGTGGACGAGGTCCTCCTCGAGGTAGTGGTCGGTCTCGATCTCCGGCGGGCCGTCGAAGCCGTCGTCGGCGACGAGGCCGCCGACCGCCGCCGCGCCGACGACCACGGCGAGCGTCGCCAGGAAGGCCACAGCCAGCGTCAGCGTTCGGGTCATCCGGTCACACCCCCGGTGAGTCCGTCGTCGGTGCCGTTCCCGACGTCGGCGTCGGAGCCGTCGCCGTCGCCGGTCTCCGCGTCGTCGACGGCTGCGTCGCCGGCGTCGTCTGCGCCCTCCCCGCCGCTTTCGCCGGCGAGGGCGTCGTCGACGTCGTCGCGGGTGAACTGTTCCACGGTGTCGATGTGGGGGACGCTCTCCTCGTAGACGTAGGCGTGTTCCATCGGTTGCACCTCGCCGTAGCCGGGATCGCTCGCGTAGATGGCCACGATCCCGTCGTCAGTCTGGACCAGGAACGGCAGGAAGCCGTCCGTGCCGGTCTCTCGCGTGTCGACCTGGTACTCCTCGAGGCCGGCCCGCTGTGCGGCGTCCTGGACCGCCGCGTCGAGCGAGCCGATCTCGTCGGCGAAGCCGTTCTGGACCGCCTCGGTTCCCAGATAGACGTCCGCGTGTGCGACCTCGGACCGCGACAGCTGGATCTCCTCGCCCCGCTCCTCCATCACGGTGTTGATGAACGTGTCGGCGAGCGTCTGCTGGCGGGCCCAGCCTTCGATCTCGTTGCCGCCGCGCTTGTCCGGACCGCTCGGCCCCTCCACGGGCGGGGAGGCCTCGGGCGCGCCGGCGGCGAGTCCGACGCTGCCGGTAATCGAGGTCGGCAGCACGTAGATCCTGTCGGCGGGCAGCATCGCGTAGTAGCCGCCCGAGGCGCTACTTCCCTGCACGCTGGCGACGACCGGCATCTCCTGGGCCGTCCGCTTTATCGACGTGTACATCCGCTCGGAGGCGACCGGCGCGCCGCCGCCGGTGTCGATCTTCAAAACGACGGCCTCGACCGAGTCGTTTTGTCTGATGTCGGATAGTTCTTGTTCGACGTCGTCGGCGAGGTTGCTCTCGATGGGCCCCTCGATCTCGACGACGGCAACCGTGTCGGGCGTCCCCGTGGCCGCGTCGTAGGTGATCGGCGCGAACACCATGCCGATCATCGCGGCGACGAGGACGACGGCGACGAGTTGCTGTCGATCCGTCAACCCCTGTGAAGGTCGGTCGGAACTCATTCCGAAGCGAGGTACAGGTGACGGGAAGTAAGGGATGGCGGTGGGTCAAAAATCCGTTTCAGTGTGCCCCTCGTCACCACCCTCTTTCGTCACCACCCATCCTCCGTCACCACCCGTCCTTCGTCACCACCCGTCCTCGATGTCGGACTCGAGCGCGTCGAGGATCTCCGCCGTCGTCTCCGCGACGATCCCGGCCATCGCCCCCGGGTCGGCGTTCGTCGGATCCCCCAGGCCGCCCTCCTCGGTCACCTCGTCGAAGTACGTGTACGATCGCGTCTCGGGGAACTCCCGGGTCGTCTGGGGCTCCGTTCGCTCCTCTCGCACCAGGTCCGGGCGGAACAGCTCGATGGCGCTGGTCTCGTGATCGCCCGCGTGGCCCCAGTCCTCCCCGAACTCCTCCTCCAGCCGCTCGCGGGCGAAGTCCGTCCAGTGGACGAAGTGGGTTGCGACGCCGTGCTCGCGTCCGAGCCGGTCGGCGGCCAGCTTTAGCGGTTCCCGGTTCCCCCCGTGGCAGTTCAAAATCAGGAGCCGGTCGACCCCGTGGTCCGCCAGCGAGGCGCCGATCTCGACGATCACCTGGCGGTAGGTCTCCGGCGACAGCGTGATCGTCCCCGGGAACCGCATGTGGTGCTGTGAGTAGCCGTACGGCAGCGTCGGCAGCCGGTACAGCTCCAGCCCGCGCCGGTCGGCCGCCTCGACGAGGTCGGCCGAGAGGTGACTCGCCCGCAGGCTGTCGACCGAAAGCGGGAGGTGCCGGGAGTGCTGTTCGGTGCTGCCGGTGGGCAACACGACCGCGTCCGCCGAGAGGAACGCCTCGCCGGCGTCCTCCCAGGTCATCCCCGCGAGGTCGAATTCGGTCTCGCCGGGCGGGACCTCGGCGTCGTCGGGTCGTGGCTGTGGGTCGTCGCTCATGGTCCGGTAGGGATCCGCCGGCGACAAATATCGTCGGGTGTCGGCGAAACGGCGTGGATGGTCCCCGTTCCCGCCTCCATCCCCGTGCTCGACCCTCTCGTCCGAGCGGTTGATGATCGCGGAGCCCCAATCCGGATCGACCGTGTACCAGCTCGGCCACTACGGCGTCGCGCTCCTGCTTTACGCTCCCGTCGTCGGCCCCCTCCTCGACGCGGGCGGGCCACGCGCGGCTCTGGCAGGGGGTGCCCTCGTCGCCGTCGCCGCGATTCTTCCCGACTGCGACGAGTTCCTCCCGATCCCTCACCGCGGGCCGACCCACACCGTCTGGTTCGTCGCCGCCGTCGGTCTGCTGGCCGCCGGTGGCGTCGCCGCCCTTTCGGTCCGGGAGGCGGCGTGGGGCCCGGTCGCCGGGCTTCTCGCCGCCGGCGCGGTCGCCAGCCACGTCGCCGTCGACGCCCTCACGCCGATGGGGATCCGACCGTTCGCGCCCGCGTCCGACTGGCACGTGACACTGGATCTGGTGCCGTCGAAACACCGGACTGCGAACGCCGGGCTCTTCCTCCTCGGCGGGGCGGCGGTCGCCGTCGCCGTCGCCTTTTGAGTCGTCCACCGTCTCCCCGTCGGACGTACCGGCTGCGGCGGGAACGACGCGACGCACGGTTTATCAGCGGCGGCGACGAACGCCCGGGCATGAGCCTCTCCCTCGATTCGACCCAGCTCGATCGCTACTCCCGTCACATCATCCTGGACGAGGTCGGCCCGGAGGGACAGGCCGCGCTGCTCGAGGGCCGGGTGCTTGTCGTCGGCGCCGGCGGCCTCGGCTCGCCGGCCATTCAGTATCTCGCCGCCGCCGGCGTCGGTACGATCGGGATCGCCGACGACGACGTCGTCGAGCGGTCGAACCTCCAGCGCCAGGTCGTCCACGCCGACGAGGCGGTCGGCGAACCGAAGGTCGACTCGGCGCGCCGGTTCGTCGAGCGACTCAACCCGGACGTGACCGTCGAGACCCACGAGACCCGCGTCGACACCGACAACGCCGCCGACCTGATCTCCGGGTACGACGTCGTCGTCGACGCCTCGGACAACTTCCGGACGCGCTACATCGTCAACGACGTCGCCCGGCTGGAGGGCGTCCCGATCGCCCACGGCGCCGTCTACAAGTTCGAGGGGCAGGCGACGACGCTCGTTCCCGGCGGACCCTGCTACCGGTGTCTGTTCCCCGAGGCGCCGGAGCCGGACGCCGTTCCCGACTGTGCGACCACGGGCGTGCTCGGGGCGCTGCCCGGGACCGTCGGCTGCATTCAGGCGACGGAGGCGATCAAGCTACTGATCGGGAAGGGGGAGCCGCTCGTCGGCCGCCTGCTGTTCTACGACGCGATGGCGATGAGCTTCGAGACGGTTTCCTACGCGCAAAATCCCGACTGTCCGGTCTGTGGCGAGGATCCGATCGACGACATCGAGGGGATCGACTACACCGGCGGCTGCGCGATCGAGGCGGAGTGATTCCCGCAGAACTCGGCCTCCCGAAGCCTCACCGACCCATCCGATCGCTCGCCGGCGCCCCGTCGACGACGCCGGCGGCGGCGCCCCCGTGGAGGCTGGAGACGCACAGTCGGCAGTACTGGTAGCCCGCCTCGTTTTCCGCCCCACAGGCGGGACAGCGGACGGTGTCGGCGTCGGTGTCCAGCGACGGCCCGACCGGCTCGCCGCTCACCGACCGCGGCTCCCGGTCCGGGCTCTCGTTCCCGCCGTCACCTCCCGCGAGCGCCGAGAGGTCGCCCCCGCCCCGCGGGGCGTCCCGGCGGCGGTTCGACCACCGCATCACCAGCGCGAACACCGCCGCGTGCAGCAGCCCCACTGCGACCGCCAGCAGGAGCAGCTGGTTCGCGTCCGGCATCACGTGGCAACGTACGCGATTCACGCACTTCAGCGCTATGTCATGGAAGCGATATTTTGCGTGTGCCCCGCTCCCGCGTCGCCGCCGGCACCCCCGCGCTTATACCGCGGGCTGGTCTATCCAGCAAGCGATGAGAGCCGTCACACTCGGGCCCGCCGGCACCTATTCCCACCGGGCGGCCCGATCCGTCGCCGACGAGATCGCGTTCCGCGAGTCGGTCACCGCCATCGTGGAGGCGGTCGCCGCCGGGGAGTTCGCGCGCGGGGTCGTCCCGATCGAGAACAGCATCGAGGGATCCGTCACCGAGAGCCTCGACGCGCTCGCGGACCGGGAGGTCTCCGTGACCCGCGAGATCGTCACGCCGATCCGTCACGCGTTGCTGGCCCAGACGGAGGAGTTCGACGTCGTCGCCAGCCACTCGCAGGCGCTCGCGCAGTGCCGGTCGTTCCTGGAGTCGGAGTATCCGGAGGTCGCCCAGGAGGCGGTCGCGTCGACCGCCCGCGGGGTCGAGCGCGCCAGGGAGGACTCGAGGGTAGCCGCGATCGGTCACCCGGACAACGCCACCGACGGGGTCGACCTCCGGGTCCTCGCGGAAGACATTCAGGACCAGTCGTCGAACGCGACCCGATTCCTCGTCGTCGCACCCGTCGAGGAGCGCTCGGAGGCGGGAGGGAAGACGACGCTCGTGGTCTACCCGAACGCCAACTATCCGGGGTTGCTGCTCGAACTCCTGGAGGCGTTCGCCGAGCGGGACATCAACCTCTCGCGGGCGGAGTCGCGTCCGAGCGGCCGGCGCCTGGGCGATTACCTGTTCCACTTCGACGCCGAGGCGGGCCTGTACGAGGACCGGATGCAGGCGGCCCTCGAGGAGATCGAGGGGATCGCCTCCCGCGGGTGGGTCCGGGTGCTCGGTAGCTACGACACGACCCACGTGCTGTACTGACCGGCAACATTCAAGGGCGCTCTCGACCAACTTTTAAACGTATGACAGATAGGGATCCGTTCCGGGAGATCGAGGAACTGTTCGAGCGGATGAACCGGGAGCTGGACGGGCTCGGAGGGCAGTTCGACCCGGCGCTCTCGGGTCGGGACGTGAACGTCGACGTCGCGGAACACGACGACGACCTCGTCGTCACCGCCGACCTGCCCGGCTTCCACACGGACGACATCGAGGTGGCCGTCGACGACGGCTCGCTCACGATCGAGGCCGACCGCGAGGAGACCCTCGAAGAGGAGGTATCCGAGGACGGCCCGCGGTACCACCGCCGCGAGCGCCGCCGAACGGCCGTCTCCCGCCGGGTTCGCCTGCCCGTCGAAGTCGACGAGACGGAGGCGACCGCACAGTACACCAACGGCGTGTTGACGGTGACGCTCCCGAAGCTAACCGCCGGCGACGCCGGACACGAAATAGAAGTGGAGTGAACTGAACGAAACGTCGACATTCCGAATACAACCGTCGTATCCGTGCGATTCGCTGTTTAGTGTCCTGCTGTATTTAATATCTCGGACGGCGTCTTCTCTTCCGGTGATTGTTGATGAAGTACACTCCCTTCGAGGACGTCGACCGTCTGTTCGACCGAATGACCGAGCGCCCGGGCACCCGCGGGTGGGGCCCGTGGATGGAGGCGTGGAACCCGATGGACGTCGACGTCGCGGAATACGACGACGAGATCGTGGTGATGGCCGACCTCCCCGGGTTCGAGCGGGAGGACATCCGGGTGACGATCGACGACGACCGCCTCACCATCCGGGCCGAGCGCGAGTCCGAACGCGGTTCGGGCACGGACGACGAGGCCGGGATGGAGGTCCGCGAACGCGCCGGTGACGCCGAGCGGGCGTATCTCCACCGGGAGCGCCGCCACGAGTCCGTCTCGCGCCGGATCGATCTGCCCCGGCCCGTTCGGGAGGACGAGGCCACCGCGCACTACCGCAACGGCGTCCTGACGGTGACCCTTCCGAGGGACGTCGACGGATCCGACGGCGGCCACCGGATCGACGTTGACTGAACGCCGCGTTGACTGAACGCCGCGTTGACTGAACG
>JAZKTH010000071.1:0-12242 GCA_036625675.1 Haloferacaceae archaeon | reverse complement strand
GCGTGCGGATGGCCGTCCGAAGACGATCGCTCCGCGTGCGGATGCCGGCCCCGATCGGCACCTCCGCCGTGTGGTGTGTTCATCGTCGGAGGTTAGGTCTCCGGAAGGAAGTCGATCACCCGCTATATATTGGATATTTAAGTACTACCCTCGGGAGTAGACGGCGTCCCGCCGCCGGACCTCCCTGCCCCGAGCAACAATCCGGCGACGACGCCGAAGAACCCGAGCAGAAAGGCGATCGGCTGGACGAGGAGCCGCTGCACGAGCACGACCGTCCCCTCGGATTCGACGGTTCGGGTCCAGAGTTCGTAGGTTTGCCCGTCGCGTTCGATCAGGTACAACCCCTCCTCCGGTGCGGGCTCCGTCGGATACGCGAACCGATCGATCCGGTCCCCGGGGTCCCCGATCACGGCCTCGCGTTCCCGGCGCGCCCGGTCGAACACGTCCCTGGCGTCCGGCGGGAGTTCGTCGTACGCGATCGGGTTGCCGGGATACTCGGGCGTGGAGACGTCGGCGGGCTGGACTGTGTGGACGTACGAGGTGGTGGGTTCGGCGACCGAAACCGGGAGATAGAGGGGATTCAGCATCAGCCCGACCCCGGCGAGAACCAGTGACGCTGCGAGCGCGACGTCCCGCCAGCGCGACGTCCCGACGACGCTTCGCTCCATGATAGCGGTACGAACCGGGGAGGGATAACGACTGTTGTAGCCCCGGCGGAACCCCCGTCGTCGCTGCCCGCCGGATATCGCGGGATCGGCTTTATTTGGACCCGGGCCGTTTCAGTTCCCATGCGCGCGGTCCGCTTTCACGAACACGGCGGTCGAGACGTACTGCAAGTAGACGAGGTCGAACGACCGGAGGCGAGGGGACACAGCGTCGTCGTCGAGGTCGCGGGAGCGGGAGTGAACCCCGTCGACACCTACTTCAGGGAGGGCTCCTACGAGCCGTTCACTCTCCCGATGATCCCCGGCGTCGACGTCGCCGGAACCGTCGTGGAAACCTCCGAGTACGTCGACTCGTTCGCGGTCGGCGATCCGGTGGTCGCGACCGGACTGGGCAACGACCGCTACGGCGGCTACGCCGAGTACGTCGCGGTCCCCGAGGACCGGATCGCGGTCCTGCCGGACGACGCGGACCTGATGGCCGCGGGCGGGGCGGGGGTCGCCGGCGTCACGGCCTGGCGGGCGCTGATCGATCACGCCGGTCTCGAGCCGGCGGAGACGTGCCTGATCCACGGCGGGTCGGGCGGGGTCGGGCACGCGGCGGTGCAGATCGCCGACGCGACGGGCGCGCACGTGGTAGCCACCGCCGCCCCGACGTACCACGACCGGGTTCGCGACCTGGGTGCGGACGCAGTCCTCGATTACGACCGGGAGGACCTGGCGTCGGCAGTCGAGGACGCGGCCCGACGCGAGGGCGTCGACGTGATCCTCGACCACCGGCTCGACGACTACCTCCAGTTCGACGCCTCGGTCGCGGCCACCGGCGCGCGGGTCGTCGGCATCGGGGAAAACGATCCTGCGGTCGGCTTCGAGCAGTCCCCGGCGGCGAGGAGCAAGGACCTCCGGACTACATTCATGAGCATGTTCAATACGCCGCGACTGGCGGACCCGCTGGACCGCCTCTCGACGCTCGTCGACGCCGGCGACTTCGAGGTATCGGTGGCGCGCACCTACGACCTCGAGGAGGCGGCCGAGGCCCAGCGGGCGGTGATGGAGGACTCGTTCCTCGGCAAACTCGTGTTGGCTCCCTGATTGCGGTTGTAGGCCGTTACCGGACGATCGGGGGGCCGGGCCGCCGATCGACCGGCAAATCACTACGACCGTCGTTGCGATCGACCACTGGAGACGGACCGGCCCCTTCAACGGGTCGATCGAACGGTGATCTTTTGTAAACGCTGTCCGACAGCAAGTCCATGTCGAAGGGGTGGCTGTACGCCTGGGGGCTCGGTTCGGTTGCGCTCGGAGGCGCTTCCCTCATCGTCCCGCTGTACGTCGTCGCGCTCGGCGGCACCCCGTTCACGCTCGGCATGCTGGCGGCAGTGGCCGCGTTCGTGGGCGTTCCGGGGGCGCTCGTATTCGGTCGGCTCGCCGACGCGACCGGCAGGCGCCGGCCGTTCGTCCTGGGCGCGCTGGCCCTCGTTGCGGCGACGCTCCTGTTCCTCCCGTTGGTCGAGTCGATCGGCCTCGTGATCGCAGCAAACGGGGTTATCTGGTTCGCCTTCGCGGCGGCCACGCCGGTGCTCACGCTGATCGCGGTGTCCGGCGTTCCCGCGGAGTCGTGGAGCGACCGAATCGCGCTTTTGAACAAGTATCAGGGCGTCGGCTGGGCGATGGGTCTCCTCGTGGGGGCCCTCTGGACGGGCGGGGCGGAGCGGTTTCTGCCGTCGGGCGGGGTTTTCGACGGGTTCTTCCTCGTCACGGGCGCCTGTGCCGCGATCGGCTTGCTGTTCGGCTATCGGACGATCCCTGCCGACCGGGGCGGCGCTTCGGGGGAACGGGAGACGCCGAGGGTGTCCGGTGCCCGCCTCAGGCGCGCAATTCGACCGTCGACCCGGTTCAGCGTCCGGGGGGTGACGTTTCCCTTCACTCCCGCCCGTGCCGACTACCGGGGGCTGCATTTCCGCCGCCTCCTCGACCGGTTCACGCCGGCGTTGGCGATCTATTACGGCGCCGTGTTCGTCTTCTTCACCGGGTTCTCCGGGTTCTTCGCGCCGCTTCCGGCGTTCCTGACGGACGTCGGCTTCGCCTCCGAGGAGATATTCCTGCTGTATCTCGTCTCGAGTCTGGGGTCGGCGGTCGCGTTCGGGAGCGTCGGCCGGATCGCCCGCCGATACGACGTCGGGATGTTACAGGCGGTTGGCCTCCTGGTTCGCGGAGCCGCGATTCCAGCGGTCGCGGTGTCCGGCCTGCTGATCGGGGCGACGCCGACCGGCCTGGTTGTGGCTGGAGCCATCTTCACGATCATCGGGCTCTCCTGGGCGGTCGTCGCCGTCACCGCGGGGACGCTCGTGACGAGGCTCGCGCCGATGACGGTGCGTGGCGAGGCGCTCGGGGTCTACGCGGCGCTGGGTGCGTTCGCCGGCGGGGTCGGGAGCGTCCTCGGCGGCTGGCTCGCCGGGACGGGGTATGTATTGGCGTTCGGGACCGCCGGCGGGCTCGTGGTCGTCGGAGCCGGCATCGTGCTCCGCCTCCGTCGCCGCACTGGATGCGCGACCCGTGGGCACGACAGCCTTCCGAAAGCGACGGAGTGACGATTAGCCCTTGATGTTGGCGATCGGGTAGGTTCGAGCGACCTTGTCCCCGATCCCCAGCGCGTCGCTCACCCGAACCACCTCGTCGACGTCCTTGTAGACGCCCGGCGCCTCCTCCGCGATCGTCGCGCCCGACTGGGCTTTCACGTGTATCCTCTCCCCCTCGCGGAGGTCGTCCTGTACGTCCCCGCCCCAGAACTCCTGTTTCGCCTGCGTCCGGGACATCAGCCGACCCGCGCCGTGAGCGGTCGATCCGAACGTGAGTTCGAGGGAGCGCTCTCCCCCGCGCAGGACGTACGAGCCCGCGCCCATGCTCCCGGGAATGATCACCGGCTGTCCCACCTCGCGGTACGCCTTCGGCACCTCCGGGCGCCCGGCCGGGAACGCCCGGGTCGCGCCTTTTCGGTGGACGTACAGCTCCCGTTCCTCGGTGTCGACGGCCGACGGCGAGCCGTGTGGAACCGCGGTCCCCTCGGCGTCGATCGCGACCTCGTGGTGCTCCTTCTTGCCGATGTTGTGGGCGACGTCGTACAGCAGCTCCATCCCCAGGTCCTCCCAGTCCTCGCCGAAGACGCGCTCGAACACGCGGCGGGTCTGGTGGGTGATGAGCTGCCTGTTTACCCACGCGAAGTTGATCGCGGCGCACATCGCTCCGTAGTACTCCCCGGCGAGCTGTGACCCCGCCGGGGCGGCCGCGAGTTCCCGGTCCGGCAGGTCCGCAAGCAGGTCTCCGTGGCGCTTCTCGATCTTCCGGAGGTAGTCGGTGCACACCTGGTGGCCGAGCCCGCGCGACCCGCAGTGGATCAACACCACGACCTGTCCCTCCTCGAGGCCGTAGGCAGACGCGACGTCGTCGAGATAGACGTCGGTCACCCGCTGGACCTCCAGGAAGTGGTTGCCGGAGCCGAGGCTCCCGAGTTGATTCTTCCCCCGATCTTTCGCCTGCTGCGAGACGGCTCCCGGGTCGGCGTCCCTCCGCATCCCCTCGTCCTCGCAGTGACGGAGGTCGTCCTCGACGGCGTATCCGTGTTCCAGCGCCCAGTCGACCCCGCGATCGAGCACCTCCTCGACCGTGTCGACGTTCGTCTCGACGACGCCGCCACCGCCGAGGCCCGACGGGACGTTCGCGAACAGCGCGTCGACGAGCTCTTCCTCCTTCCCCTCGACGTCGCCGTACTCGAGGTTCGTCCGCACCATTCTGACGCCGCAGTTGATGTCGTAGCCGATGGCACCGGGCGAAATACAGCCGTCCTCGGCGTCGATGGCGCCGACCCCTCCCACGGGGAACCCGTACCCCTGGTGTCCGTCGGGGAGACAGACCGCGTGAGAGGTCATTCCGGGGAGCTCCGTGGAGTTTCGCAGCTGCTGGAGCGTCTTGTCGTCGGAGATCTCCTCCAGCAGCGCCTCGCTGGCGTAGACGCGGGCGGGCACGTTCATCTCGCCCTCCCGCGGCATTTCCCAGACGTGCTCGCGGATCCGCTCGAGGGTGACGTCGCCGAACTCGCGGGTAGTCATACCTGAGCCGTCGCTCCGGCCACCCAATAGCGTTACGGGCCGCCAAGCGCCGAGCGGAACGCCGGTGGACGAGCGACCTCTTGCCGGAGAGGCGATTCCGTTCCGGGACGTGCGTCCACCGGTAGTCCGGCAGCGGCGTCGCGACTGGGACAGTGTTTCAGCATCTGCAACACCGATGCCGGATTTATGAATTCCGGTGACGACTCCTCGAAATGACCGGGGTCAGGGTACGTATGCAAGTCGAATACGACCGACTCGTGGAATACGACCGACTCGTGGAATACGACCGACTCGTGGAATACGACCGACTCGTGGAATACGACCGACTCGTCGGACAGCATACTGGACGTCGTCGTCCCGTGAACATCCCGTCACTTTCGCGTCGCTCACTATACGTCCAGGAATCGCAAGACGGTGGAGGATTCTGAGATGGGATTTCTGGCATTCCTCGAGGAGGTGACCGCAGGCCCGATATCGAGACGGGGGTTGCTCCGAGTGACTCACGGCGATGACGACGAGCGCGTGAGAGCCACCTGGCGCGGAATCGTGCCCTGGGTGGTGAGTTTCGGCGGGCAGATCGTCCTCCTGGTCGCGCTCGTGAGCGGTGTCCGGCGTCTGGTCACCCTTTCCGAACTCGACAGCCTTACGCTCGCGATAGTAGACAGGGGGCTGTTCGGAGTCGTGTCGGCTCTCGGACTGCTCGTTGCAATCGCCGTCGCGACCTGGCTGGACGGACGACCCGTATCAGCCTACGGCATCGGCGTTTCTCGACGGGATCTAACCGACTGGAGTGCAGGAACAGTTATCGGCCTACTCACGTGGGCGGTCCCGGCTGTCGCGTTCCTCCAGCTTGGCGAAGCCGAACTGAAAGCGACAGTCGTCTCCCCGGATGGCGCTCTAGGCACTGTAGCCGTGTTCGCCCTGGTGGCCGTCGTCGCCTTCTTTTTCCAGGTCGCTTTCGAGGAACTGGCTTTCCGCGGCGTGATGCTCACAAACTTCGCGGAAGGACTTTCGGCCCGGCGCGTCCGACCGAAGTGGGCCGCAGTCGGTGCCCTCGCGGTCAGTTCCGTGATATTCGGTGCGAGCCACCTCATCACTCAGGGCGGCGGCGGCGTCGAAGGACGAAGCCTCCAGCTGCTGATCACGAGTACGCTGTTGGGGCTTTTGTGGGGTGGCGCGTACGTACTGTCCGGTCGGTTGTCGATACCGTTCGGCCTCCACCTCGGGCACAATCTCTGGACGGCGGTAGCGCTGCAGCCAGTCGACGTCGAACTGGCGATACCGGCCCTCGGTCGAATCGCGTATTCGGTCAGTAAGTACGAATTGACGCTCGGAAACGTGATCGTGGGTGCGGCCTGTTTGCTGGCGTGGCTGTACGCGACCCGCGGTGGTCTCTCGATCGATCTGCAGTAGACGTTTTGCCCGAGGACTTTGCAACGTATTTGGAAAGAGTATTTTCGGATCCTCCGACGCGTTGTCGGGCGGACGTTTGTCGAGAATTCGCGGGACGGTCACCCGAGCAGTTCGCGAACCGCCCGGATCCCGGCGGCGATTTCCCGGCCGGCTGCCCCGGCGAGACCGGCAGCTCGCACCTGGGCCGGCGCAGTTCCCACCCACTGCGAGAGCGGACCGGCCGGGGCGTCGGCACCGATAGCCAGGATCGTCCGACCGCGCGCCCTGATCTCGACGGTCAGCCCTGTCGCGGTCAGCAGCGCGGCGGCTTCCCCGGTTCTCGTCCGGGGAACGCCACGCAGCCCACGGGCGGCGGCACTCAGGGACGGAAACTCCACGAACAGTCGATCTCCAGTCGAGCGAACGTCGGCACGTGCGCCGTCGATCGTCAGTTCGAGGTCCGTCTCGACCGTTATCGGCGCCCGCGCATCCGGTGTTTCAGTCACGCTCGCGGGTCGTGATGCTGACGTTCCCGTCGAGTTTCCAGTGGGCGTGTTCGGCGTCCTCGCCGGTCCCGCTCGGGACCTGGACCTCCATATCCTCGAACTCGTATATGATCTCCGCGCCGCGGCCGGTCAACCTCTCGTAGAGGCCGATCGCCAGATCCGGCCACGTGGTCGTCTCGTCGACTGTCGTCTCCTCTTTGGTCATTTCTGACATACTTCAACTCGTTAATAGGTTTCCAGCAATATAACCCCTCGTCTCCGGTGAGTTACCGATTACCACGATGGCGGCCGGCGAGTTTCTCGTGCGCCCTGCTAGTGCTTGTTGTAGGACGTTACCGGGCGGATCCTCTGCAGAGAATCGTGGACAGTTCGGCACCCTCAACAATCTTATACATCCGCTGACCTAACTCCCCGCATGGAATTCAGCTTCGCCCGGGCAGTCGCACCCCTCGTCGTCGCCGTCGCCGTTGCAACGATCGCGCTCACGTCCGTTATGACAACGTCGACCGTGTTCACGATGGTCCTCCCGTCGATGGTCGTGTTCGCCGTCGTGGCGTTCTTCCTGGGAATGAAGTTCGGGGAATCCCGCTCGACAGCAGCGTAGTCTCTTCTCGAAGACGGTCGGCAGTGCCGTCGCTTCCGTCGCTCGACAGACACGCTTGATCGATGAGTATAATTATCATTCACAGTATTAATCTAATACCGAGTAAATATATAAAAAGCCTTAATTGGCCGGAAGTACTATGATAGGTGTAATGATCGAGACGACCGGACGAACGGTTCGGCGGATGCAGTTGATGGGTACAGTGAGCGCAAAGGGTCTCTCGGCGACGGAGAGCCCGATCAGAAAATTCGTGTCGCGATTCGATCGGTCGGCCAGCTGAATCCGGCTGAACGGGCGGCGGGCGACCGATCGAACGGTTTCGAACGGATCTTTTTTGTCGACCCTGCGAGCTTCGATCCGACCGTCGAGAGTCAACCGCCGCGAGTCAAACGTCGAAGACGACGTACGCGTACCAGCCGTCGTCGCGCTCCTCGAGGGCCATCTCCGAGTACGTGACCGCCTTGACGTCGCGAGCCGCCACGTGGGACAGCGGGACGCCCCGGGCGCTCGCAACCGCCACCCACTCCCCCTCTACTGTCACCTCGCACTCGTGTTCGACCGGGAGCACGCCGCGGACGTCCCGTTCGTAGATCAGGCGGTCGAGGTAATCGAACAGCAGCGCCTCCCCGTTCTCGGCGCGCTCCTCGATGGAGAACCGCTCTCCAACGGACGGTCGCTCCTCGCACATCGCCTCCGTCAGTCCCTCGGCGACGGCCGCGAACGTCTCGCCCAGCGTCGGGCCGGTCGCCTCGACGGCGACGTCGGCGGTGTGTTCCCGGAGGGTGTAGCTCACACCGTCGGTTTCGATGGCCCGCGTAGTAGTCGCTTCGGCTCCGCCCCGTCATAATGATTATTGTAGGCCGTAACCGGACGATCGGCCACCCGGTGGGCCGATCGACCGGTAAATCGCTACAATAATCATTATCAGGATCTCCATCCCGGCCCGTTCGGCGGGTGAATCGATTGCCTTGCCCGCTGGAGTTAACTGCGATGGTGCCGTAGGGGTCGCCAGTGAGCGTCACGGTCGAGAAACGGATCGACGACCCCGGCGAGAGCGACCACCTCGACGAGGCGTGGGAACTCAAAGAGCGGATTCGGCGGGAGGAGAACGTCCTCAAACAGCGGAAGGGGTTTTTCAGGAACGCGTACCGGCGCGCCTCCTCGCACCTCTACTTCGAGGACGACGACCTCGTCGGGTTCACCTCCGTCCGCCGGGACGGGTACATCCTCTTTCTGGCCGTCGCCCCGGAGGCGAGGGGGCAGGGGTACGGCGAACGCCTCGTCGCGGACGTCGCAGCCAATCACCGGACAGTGACCTGCCACGCCAGGACGACGAACGACAACGCGCTCGACTTCTATCACCACCTCGGGTTCGAGACGAAGCGACACATTCGGAACTACTACGAGGACGGCGGAGACGCCTACTACCTCAAACTCGGCGACGAGGGGCTGACTCAGAAGCTCTCGAAGCTGATTCGCCGGTAGCCTGTCGGTCGACGGTTATTCCTCTATCGGCCGATCCGCTCTCCGTCGGCCGATCCGCCCTCCGTCAGGGACGAAGCTCGGCGTACAGTTCCTCGGCGGCCCGGCGGACGGCCTCGTCGCTCGCGAGCGACGGCTCGAAGCCGAGTTCGGAGAGCCGTTCGATCGACAGGCGCATCTTCGGGACGTCGCCCTCCCACCCGCGGTCCCCGCCGGTGTACTCGTACGCCGGATCGAGGTCCATCACGTCCGCGACGACGTCGGCGATACGCCTGACCGAGGTCGTCGTGGGCGTCCCCAGGTTGTACAGGTTGTACGGGTCCTCCGCCCGCTCGACGACGTGCAGCATCGCGTCGACGCAGTCGGTGACGTGCATGTACGACTTCTCCTGTCTCCCGTCCCCCAGAATCTCGAGCGTCTCCGGGGTCCCGAGCAGCTTCTCGATGAAGTCCGGAACGACGGTCCCCCGCTGGTGGGGGCCGACGATGTTCGCGAAGCGGAACACCCACGACTGGATCCCGTGGGTGTGGGCGTACGTCGACGTGAGCGCCTCGTCGGCGAGCTTTGCGGAGCCGTAGACGCTGATCGGCTCGAGGGGGGCGTAGTCCTCCGACGTGGGCCGCGGGGCCTCGCCGTAGACGGTCGAGGAGGAGGTGAACGCGAACGCGTCGACGCCGACCGCGTCCATCCGTTCGAGCACGTTGTACGTCATGGCGGTGTTCTCTTCGAACAGCCGCCGCTCCTCCTCGAAGTTGGTGTCGGTGTGGGCCGCGAGGTGGAAGACGGCGTCCAGGTCGGGCGTCACGACCTCGGCGACGTCCTCGCGTTCGCACATGTCCGCCTCGACGAACTCGACGGCCGCCGGCAACCGATCGGGGTCGCCCTTCGAACAGTCGTCGGCGACTCGAACGTGGGCCGCCTCCGGCAGGAGCGCCTCGGCCAGGTGCGGTCCGACCAGGCCAGCGCCCCCGGTGACGAGCACCCGGGCGTCGGTGAGGTCCATGTCCGAGCGATTTCCCGCGCGAGTCAAGTGCGTTCCGATCCGGGGACGCACGTCGTATCCTGGCCATCAGAGGCCTCCGGACCACAACACGGAACCTCCGTAAGCTATACCCCCGTCCCCGACGGCCACCGCGTATGGATCGCGTAGCGATAATCGGCGCGTCGATGACGCGGTTCGGCGACCGCGAGGCGTGGATCAGGGAGCTACTGTCGGAGGCCGGCCGGGCGTGTCTCGACGACGCCGGCGTCGCCCCGGGCGCGGTGGAGCACCTGTACGTCTCGAACATGGCGAGCGGCGAGTTCGAGGGCCAGACGGGGGTGGTGAACGCGCTGGCACACGACCTGTCCGTGCTGCCGGCGTACACCCAGCGGATCGATCAGACCTCCTCCTCCGGGGGGGCGGGCGTGTACGCGGCCTGGCAGTCGATCGCCTCCGGCGCCTCGGAGATGACGCTGCTCGTGGGCGGGGAGAAGATGACGCACCGCTCGACGGCGGAGGCGACGGACGTGATCGCGTCGCTCACCCACCCGGTCGAGTACAAACACGGCGTCACGCTCCCCTCCTTCGCCGGGCTCACCGCCCGGCTGTATCTCCACGAGTACGACGCCCCGCGAGAGAGCCTCGGGAAGGTGGCAGTGAAGAACCACCGCAACGGCGTCGACAACCCGCACGCACAGTTCCGAAAGGAGGTCGACCTCGAGACGGTGCTCGAGTCCCCGGTCGTCGCTGATCCGCTTCGGCTGTACGACTTCTGCCCGATAACCGACGGCTCCGCCGCGTTGCTTTTTTGCCCGGAATCCCTCGCGCGCGAACGCGGCCTCGATCACGTCGTCGTCACCGGCATCGGCGGCGCGACCGACACCCACGTCGTCCACGAACGGGACGATCCAACGACGATGCGCGGCGTCGCGGAGTCCGCGAGGATCGCCTACCGAATGGCCGACCGCGGTCCCGAAGACGTCGACGTCGCCGAACTGCACGACATGTTCACGATCCTCGAGTTCCTCCAGAGCGAGGACCTGGGCTTCTTCGAGAAGGGCGAGGGATGGAAGGCCGTCGAGGAGGGCGTCACCGATCGTGACGGCGAACTCCCCATCAACACCTCCGGCGGCCTCAAATCGAAGGGACACCCCCTCGGCGCCTCCGGCGTCGCACAGGTGTACGAGATATACAAACAACTGCTCGGGGACGTCGGTCCCCGACAGGTCGACGCCGACGTCGGCCTCGCGTGCAACGTCGGCGGGTTCGGCAACTGCGTGACCACCACGGTCGTGGAGGCCGGCGATGTCTGAACCCGACCCCGAACGCGACCCCGGATTCGGCTCCGAGCCCGGCTCCGAGCCCGAACTGATCGCCGTCCGGTACGAGGACGGCTCGATCACGTATCCCGGTCATCCCGTCGGCCCCGGCGGGGGCGAGCCCGTCGACGAGATCGATCTGAGCGATCGCACCGCGCGGGTCGTGACCTGGACGACCTCGACGGCGTCGCCGCCGGGGGTCCGGGAGCCGAACCACCTCGCGATCGTCGAGTTCGACGTCGAAGGCGAGTCCGTCCGGGCGATCGGCCAACTCGCCGCCGGGGACGTCGAGATCGGCGACCGGGTCGAGCCGGTCTACTGCGAGCGACTCCGGGATCCCGACGCCGGCATCCGCGAGGCGGACAGTCAGGAGTGGGACGGGTTCAGATTCGCGCCGGCCGACGAGTGACGGAGTTCAGCTACGCTTTCGGATCTCCTCGCGGAGCACGTCGCTCACGAGTTCGCCGTCGGCTTTCCCGCGGAGCGCCCCCATGCACTCCCCCATCAGGCCGGAGAACGCGCCCATTCCCTCCGACGCGATCTGTTCGGCGTTCCGCTCGACCACCTCGACGACTGCCTCCCTGACCTCGGCCTCGTCGACGCCGGCGACGCCGGCCGCCTCGATCGCGTTCCCGAGGGACAGGTCGGGATCGTCGGCGAGCACCCGAAGGACGTCCGCCACGCCCTCCTTCGCGAGGTCGCCGTCGGCGACCCGTTTCAGGACGCCGAGGTAGTGGCCGTCCTCGAGGTTCTCCACCGGGACGTCGTCGCGCCGCAGTTCGGTCGTCGTGCTCTCGAGGACGGTCGCCGCGAAGGTGGGGTCGACGCCGGCGTCGACGGCCTCCTCGAAAAGCGGCATCCGTTCCCCGTACGCCGCCTGCCGCGCCAGTCCCTCCTCGAGCCCGAACTCGGATTGGTACCGGTCCACCTTCTCGGTCAGGAGTTCGGGGGTCTCGACGTCCGACGGGTCCGGCTCGACCGGCGGGACGTCAGTCTCGGGGTACATCCGCGCCGCGCCGGGCAACGGCCGGAGGTACCGCGACGTCCCGTCGTCGTTCGCCCCGCGGGTCTCCTCCGGAACGCCCTCCCGCGCCGTTTCGGCCCGGTCGGCGACGGCCTCGACGGCCAGTTTTGCGGTCTCGGGATCGTCGGCGACCATCGCCACGGCGTCCGCCGATCCGGCGCCCGC
>JAZKTH010000070.1:0-12295 GCA_036625675.1 Haloferacaceae archaeon | reverse complement strand
GACCCGAGCTGCAGTTCCCGGGGCTGGAACCCGGCGACCGGTGGTGTCTGTGTCTCGACCGCTGGATCGAGGCGCTCGATGCGACGCGGCTCCGGCGGCTCCCGGAGACGACGGTGCCGTCGGTCGTCCTCGAGGCGACGAACGAGGCGGTGCTGGACAGGGTCAAACTCGAAACCCTCGAAGCCCACTCGTATAGCGGACTGTAGGCGCAGGAGAGGTGACCGCGCCGGCCCGGGTGACGGTGCCGGAAGCTGTCGCGACAGTATTTTCTCCCCGGGATATGACAGGCGGGACGTGACCAGGGAATCCCCGCGGAAAGACTCCCAGTCCTCCGGAACGAACGACGCATCGAGACCGGCATCGTCCGACCACGCGGACGCTCCCCCGTCCGACGACTGGCTCACGCTGGAAGCCGACGAGGAGGTCCTGTGGTCGAGCCGCCCCCACAAAAGCAGTCTCGTGCCGGCGTTCGTGGTCGGCATACCGCTGTCGGTGGTGCTGGTCGGTATTCCGATCGTCGCGGCGGCGTATCTCACTTACAGGAACACGAACTACGTCGTCACGAACTCCGGGCTGTACAAGAAAACGGGCATCCTCTCGCGGGACGTCCAGAAGATCGGCTTCAACAAAGTCCAGAACATCTCCTACAGCCAGAGCGCGCTCGGCGGCTACTTCGGGTACGGGAACGTCGAGGTGAGCACGGCCGGCAGCTCCGGGGTCGAGATGCAGTTCCGCAGCGTCCCCGCGCCGGCCGACGTACAGGAGCTGATCGACAGCCGGATCGACCACGGTGACGGCCGCGGCCGAGAGACGAAGGAAGACGTCCTGGCCGAAATCCTCGTGGAACTGCGCGCCATCCGGCAGGCCGTCGAGAGCGACCGGTCCGTCGAGAGCGACCGGGGCGACGAGCCCGTAGATCGGCCGGATCGATGAGTTCGACGGGATCGACGAGTTCGACGGGATCGACGGGCCCGACGGGACCCGACGACTGGCGCCGGTTCGACGACGGGAGCGTGGTGTGGGAGGCGTCGCCCCGACGGACCCGCGCGCTACTCGGGGTCGGGATCAGCGTCGCCTCGCTTCTGGTGGTGGCCCGGCTCGCGTCCACGATCAGTCCGTGGGCGCTGGCGCTCGCCCCGCTTGCGGCCGTGCCGGGCGCGTACCACTACCTTCGCGTGGTCTCGACCGAGTTCGTCCTGACCGATCGGGAGATCGCTGTGAAAACCGGGATCGTGGGTCGCTCGGTCCGCCGCGTGGAGTACAGCCGCGTCCAGAACGTCGGCTACTCCCAGGGCGTCACCGGCTCGCTGTTCGGCTACGGCACCGTGGAAATCGAGATCGCCGGCGGTCGAGATCTCCAGCTCTACGACGTGTACGACCAGACCGAGCCGTACGAACTCGTCCGCGGACGGGCCGCCCGCACGGGGAACGAGATTCCGGGGTCGCTGGCGACGTGGCGCGAGATCCGTGACGAGGTGAAGGCGCTCCGCGACGCCGTCGAGTCGACGAACCGGCGGTGAGGCGTCGGTTCGGATGAAGGACGACGCAGCGTGTCGGGGTCATCCGTCCGCGTCGAGACGCCTCGAGACGTACGGCCCGTCCTGGTGGTAGCCGAGTTTCTCCCGATAGTACTCCCTGACCCCGATCCCCGAGAGGACGCTCAGCTTCCGGAACCCGGCGTTCGCCGCGATCTCCTCGGCGCGTTCGAGCAACCGGCGGCCGTAGCCGCGGTGTTGCCAGTCGCCCTCCTCGCCGATGCTCGCCTCGTCGCCGTACACGTGCAGTTCCCGAACGATCGCTGCGTCCTCGAGTTCTCGCCGGATCGGGTCGGCGCGGGTGCCCGGTACGCCGGGCTGACCGGGGGCGAAAGACGGGAAGCGGAGCCGACAGAAGCCGACGAGGAGGTTCCGCACCCGGTCCTCGAAGGCGAGGAAGTGTTCGGTGCCGCCGGCGACCTCGTAGGTCCTGACCCGGAGTTCGACGTCGTCCGGCTCGGGCTCCGCGTCGTTCATCCCCACCTCCCGCGCCCGGATGTCCCTGGGCTCGATCCCCCGTTCTTTGGCGCGCTGTCGGGCCAGCTGGCGGAGGTTGGACTTCCAGACGCCGGCCTCGATGAAGTCGGCGGGGATGTCGCGTTGCACCCGCTGGAGCCGGGTGTACGGCGGGATCTCGTCCATCGCGTCGGCGACGACGTCGGCCGCCTCCGCGTTCGACAGCGGCTCGAACTCGCCGCGCTGCCACATGTCGTACACCCGGGTTCCGGCGACGACCAGCGTGGGGTAGATCTTCAGGTAGTCCGGTCGCCAGTCGGGACTGGCGAACAGTCGGCGGAAGTCCTCCCGGCACATCTCCATCGTCATCCCGGGCTGCCCGGGCATCATGTGGAAGCCGACCTTGAAGCCGGCGTCCCGGAGCCGCCGGTTGGCGTCTTTGGCCGCCTGGATCCCGTGTCCCCGGTGCATCTCGCGGTTGATCCGCTCGTAGGTCGTCTGCACGCCGACCTCGACTTTCGTCCCGCCCAGCGCGAGCATCCGGTCGATCTGCTCGGGGTCACACCAGTCCGGCTTGGTCTCGAACGTGGTGGCAACGTTGCGGACGTCGGCGGTCTCGTTTCTGGCGATCACGTCCTCGAGGTACGCGAACTCGTAGTCGTCGAGGTCGGGTTTGAAGCTGCGTCCCTCCGCCGGTTCGGGATCCGACTCGACGTCGTAGTCGTTCATCGCCTCCAGCGCCCGCTTGAGGAACCACTCCTGGTAGTCGTGGCTCCGGGCGGTCATCGTCCCGCCCATGACGATCAGCTCCACCTTGTCGACCGGGTGGCCGATCGACCGGAGCTGCTCGAGCCGGAGGGTCACCTGCCCGTACGGGTCGTACTCGTTCTGTTTTCCCCGCGCGGCGGCGGGTTCGTGGCCGGTGTACGACTGCGCCGAGGAGAACTCCGAGGCCGGCCCGCCCGGACAGTAGAGACACTTGCCGTGTGGACACAGCTGCGGCGAGGTCATGATCGCCACCGGCGACACGCCCGAGGCGGTCCGGACGGGCTTGCGCTGCACCACCGCCTTCACCTCCTCGCGGCGGTCGTCGGGGGCGCGATCCAGCAGCTCCGTGTTCTTCGGCACCGAGGACGCCGAGTGGGCGGCACAGACGTCGAGCTTGGCGGACTCGAGGTTCTCGCGGTCGACGTCCCCCGCCAGAATGCGCTCGACGAGTTCCTCGCACACCCGCGTGTGGGTGTCGCGTTCCTCCTGCCCCTCGTCGGCGCCGGCGTCCGTACTCATCGGGACACAGTCGCGGCGTGAGTAGAATAAGGGTGTCGTTGCCGTCGACGTCGGCTCGCTCGCCGCTACGCCTGGTCGACCACGGCGTCGACGACGGCCTCCCGGGCCGCCTCGCGCCGCCCCGCCAGGAACTCGACCCGGCCGTCGCGCAGATCCGCGACCTGAAGGTCAGCCTCCGGGACTGCCTCCCGGGCCGCCTCGACGGCCGCGCGGAGGTCGAGGTCGAACGTCGACCGGACGAACAGCTCGTCCATCCCGACGCCGACCGTCGCGAACGGCCCCTCGGCTCGCTCCCGACGGTGGAGTTCGTCTACCAGCAGCGACGTCGGCGGGAAGTCGAACCGGTGGGTGTACGCCTCGGTGTCCAGCAGCGCGAGTTCGACGCCCGCGCGGGCGGTCCGATCGAGGTTCTCCCGCGCCGTCGCGATCTCGGCGTCGGTCTTCACGCGGAACTGTTCGGCGACGTGGCCGGCCAGGTTCTGACCGCCCTCGCCGAACAGCAGGTCGGTGAGCAGCTCGCGTTTGTCCTCGTAGGACTGGTAGTACGCCTCCAGTGCGACCGCCTCGCGGAGGTCGCGCCGGCGGTCAGCGCCGTAGGTGGCGTCCTGTGCTGCGGTTTCGTACGTCTCCGGGACCTCCTCCCAGTAGCTCGTAGCGGGGACGTGACGGAGGGTGTCGCGGGCGTCCGCGTCGATCGCGACCGCGAGCTCCGCCCCGAGCGCGCCGAGGGACAGGTCGGTCGCGCCGTCCGCGTCCGCGGGGGCGACGAGCGCCGCGGCGTGCTCCCCGGCGGTCGGGTCGGCCGGGTCGGCGTCGACCACGACGCGGGTGGCGTCGTAGACGTCCAGCATGTCGAGCCCGTCCTCGGACTCGGCGGTGACGCCCGCCCCCAGCAGGAGGAACAGCGGGAGCTTCTCGTCGTGCCGGTCGCGGTCCTGGAGCATCCGCGTCACGTCCATCGTCGCGTCGTCCATGTCGTAGACGGCCGATTCCAGCGGTCGCCGCTTGAAGTAGTGATACTCGGCGTCGGAGGTCGCGTGCTCCTCGGCCACGAGCGGCAGCGCGACGCGTTCGACCGCCGCGCCGGCCAGGTAGCCGTTCGCCGTGGCCGGGTGCCGAACGACGATGGGGCGGCTCTCGAGGACGGCCCGGCGGACGAGCTCCGCGGCGTCCAGAAGCGGTTCCCGGAGCGCCTCGACGGCCTCCGAGTCGCCGATCGGCTCGAAGGAGTCGGGCCGGGCTTTCGCCGCGAGCGCGTCCTCGAGCCGTCCGACGACCGCGTCACGCTCGTCGGCCTCGAGGGCGACGAGCGCCTCGGTCTCGACCTGGATCTCGTTGCGACGCATCTCGACTTCCCCCTCGAGGCGGACCACGTCGTCGACCTCGACGTCGGGATACGCCCGGACGCCCGGCTCCACGAACGCGGCACAGTCGACGACCCCGGTTTCGTCGCGCAGCTCGAAGACCGTCGGGCCGCCGGTCTGCCGGACGCTGACGATCTCTCCCTCCAGCCGGACCGTCTCACCGACCGCGTCCGAGAGCGTCTCGACGGGGACTCGGTCGACGGTGGTGTCGGGGGTCGGCCCCTCGGTCACGACCGCGGACCCGCCGGGCGTTGGGACCTCGGTTTGCGTGGTCCCCTCGGCCTCTGCGGGCGCCGGTTCGTCCGCTGACGTCGACACGCCCGCGCCGCCGGATCCACCGGTCTCCACGCCGGGTTCCGGCTGCACGTCCTCCGGGTGCACGTTCTCCGGGTCCGCCCCCGCGTCGTCGGCGTCGTCGGCCGATTCCGACCCGTCGTCGCTCCCGGACTGGGCGCCCCCATCGTCGCCGCCGGCGGCCGCCTCCTCCCCGTCAGCTCCGGACTCGGATTCCGGCTCCCGATCTTCGTCGCCGTCCTGGATCAGCGCCCCCCGAAACTCCCGTTCCGCCTGCCGGATGGACCATCCGAGGTCGACGTTCCCGTTGTCGCGGACGTTCTTGACCTGGACGAACACGGTGTCGCCCGGCTCCCAGTCGAGGGACTCGAGCCGGCGGTCGAGTTCGCTCCGGTGTAACAGCCCGGTGACTCCGGGCGCGAGGTCGACGAACACGCCGAAGTCGGCGTACCCGTCCACGGTTCCGCGGTAGTAGCGACCCGAAACGAGCTGTTTCGGGGAATCTCCTCTGAACTCGAAAACGACGTCCTCCTGGTGGCTGTCGCAGATTCGACCGTCGACAGACGCACCACAGATGATACACGAACCCATTTGTCAGCTACAAATAGCCGCGGCCTAAAACGGTTGTCGAAAGCCCCGCGAGGCCGAGTTCCGCCCGAACGGGGATCAGCTGCCGAACACGACGGCGTTCCCGACGCGGATCGCGGTCACGACGATCGCCGCGATTCCGACGGCAGGCACCGCCGCCACGACCGCCCGGACGAAGCCTGTCCGATGTCGCGTCGCGACGCCGACGACCAGCAGCCCGGCGGCGTACCCGAGCGCGCCCGTCACCGCCCCGGCGACCGACAGGTCAGCGACCGCGACCGGGATCCACGCCAGCGCGAGCGGGGCCGTCGAGTAGCCGACGAGCTGGACGGTCTCGCTGACACCGCCCCTGTCGGGCGCGACGGCAACGAGCGCGACAGTTCCCACGGCCGCCGCCAGGTGGAGCGACACCGGCGTCACGAAGACCACCAGGAACCCGAGCACGACGAGCCCGCCGGCGAGTCGGCTGCCGGCGACGGCCGGCGGGAGATCCGGGGAAACCAGGAACAGTCCCGCGATCGACGCGGCGGTCACGGCCATCGCGAACGTCAGCCCCGGCGCCTGATCGGCCGGCGAAACCGCGGCCCGGAAGAAGCGGCGTGGACGCACGAGCACTTCGATCCAGGCGCGGGCCAGCGCTCGACCTCCGCGATCGCGCCCGCCCTCCGGCGTCTGGATCCAGGTCGTCACTCGTCGAGGTACGGTCCCGCGCCGTATGACAGTTACCCGTCGTCCTCGCCCGGCACCCGACCGGGACGATCCTCCCCGCGGGGTCCGGTCCGGATCGTGTGGCAGTTGCGACACCGGGCCTCGTAGGATTCCTCGGCCCCCACCAGGATCGTTGGGTCGTCCTCGTGGGCGGGCTCGCCGTCGATCAGGCGCTGGTTCCGCGTGGCGGGCTCGCCACACACCGAACAGATGGCCTGGAGCTTGTCGACGTACTCGGCGACTGCCATCAAACGCGGGACCGGGTCGAAGGGCTCGCCGCGGAACGTCTGGTCGATCCCGGAGGCGATGACGCGCGCGCCGTCGGCGGCGAGCGTCTGGCACACCTCCACGAGCTCCTCCGTGAAGAAGTTCGCCTCGTCGATCGCGACGACCTCAGCGCCGTCGTACCGGTCGTACAGCTCCCACACCTCCTCCCCTTCGTTGGGGACGATCCGGGCGTCCCAGTGGCGCCCGTTGTGGGAACCGATGGTCGCCTCGCCGTAGCGGTCGTCGATAGCCGGCTTGTAGGCGACGATCTCCTGTCCCGCGATCTCCGCACGCCGGAGCCGCCGAAGGAGTTCCTCGGTCTTCCCCGAGAACATCGACCCCGTGATCACTTCGATCCACCCCGAGCGCGTGATGGCGTGCATGGATACGGACGGTTCACCCACGAGCAAAACAGTTGCCGTTCCTCGCCGCCGGAGGCGTGCGATCGACCCGGTCGGGTTGCCGAGAACGGGTTGCCCCGCGGGCCGCGTTTCGGATCGTTTTTCGCCCGGGGTTTTGAATCCAAAGTTTTGGCAGGTCTAACCCGGGCTTTCCCAGGACAGACAGCAAATATAAACCCGGTCGTGAAACCACAATCCGGTTGAACGGGGACGCCCATAGTAGTACATGTAATGGGTATTCGCAGAGCACACATCGAGATCACGGGCATGTCGTGTGCGACCTGCTCCTCGTCGGTCGAGGACGCGGTCCTCGATCTCGAAGGGGTCGCGGAGGCGGACGCCAACTTCGCGACCGACGAGGCGACCGTCGCGTACGACCCCGAGGTCGTCGGATTGAGCCAGGTCTTCGAGGCGATCGAGGAGGCGGGCTACGAGCCGCTCTCGGAGGCACGAACCGTCGGCATCGCCGGCATGTCGTGTGCGACCTGCTCGAAGGCGAACGAGACCGCGCTCGAGGCGCTCCCGGGGGTGCTGGAGGCGGACGTCAACTTCGCGGCCGACGAGGCACGGGTGGCGTACAACCCCGTCGACGTCTCGCTTTCGGACCTGTACGCCGCGATCGAGGACGCCGGCTACGAGCCGATGCGGGAGGACGACGGCGGCGAATCCGGGGAGGGCGACGGCGAACCACGGGAGTCGGCTGCCCAGCGCGAGATGCGCAGACAGTGGAAACTCACCCTCGCCGGCGGCGCGTTGACCGCGCCGTTCGTCCTGGTGATGGTGAACATGTTCCGCCCGGGCTTTCTCCCGGAGTCGATCCCCGTGTTCGGCGCGGAGGTCGGGATCGGCTGGATCGAGTTCCTGCTCGCCACGGTGCTGATGGCGACGCTGGGGCGGGAGTTCCTCCGCGGCGCGTGGCGGGCGTTCTCGAAGAGCAGGCAGGCGAACATGGACACGCTGGTCGCGATGGGGACGAGCGTCGGCTACGGCTACTCGACTGTCGTGCTCGCCGCGCCCGTCCTCGTCGACTACCAGGTGGCCGGCGGGCTCTACTTCGAGGCGGTCGCGTTCATCCTGTGGTTCATCACGCTCGGGAACTGGCTCGAGGCGCGCTCGAAGGCGAAAGCCAGCGACGCGCTCCGGACGCTGCTGGAGATGCAAGCCGACGAGGCCACGGTGATCCGCGACGGCGAGGAGACGCAGGTTGCCGTCGACGAGATCCAGGTCGGCGACCGGATCAAGATCCGCCCCGGCGAGAAGATCCCCACCGACGGGGTCGTCGTCGAGGGCGAGTCCGCGGTCGACGAGTCGATGCTGACCGGGGAGTCGGTGCCCGTCGAGAAGGGACCGGGCGACGAGGTCGTCGGGGCGACGGTCAACGAGAACGGCGTGCTGGTGGTGGAGGCGACGAAGGTCGGACGCGACACCGCCCTCCAGCAGATCGTCGACCGCGTGAAGGAGGCCCAGTCGCGACAGCCGGACATCCAGCGGCTCGTCGACACCGTGAGCGCCTACTTCGTGCCGGCGGTCATCCTCAACGCGGTGATCTGGTCGGTCCTGTGGTTCTTCTTCCCGGAACCGCTGTACGGGTTCGTCACGTCGCTGCCGCTGTGGGAGCCGGTCGGCGGCGGGCCGATCGGCGTCGAACTCGGCGGGATTCCAGTCGTGGAATTCTCGATGGTCGTGCTCGCGTCCGCGATCCTGATCGCGTGCCCGTGCGCGCTCGGACTGGCGACGCCGGCGGCCACCATGGTCGGATCGACGATCTCCGCAACCAACGGCGTCCTGTTCAAGGGAGGCGACGTCCTCGAGAAGGTCCGGAGCATCGACGCAGTCGTGTTCGACAAGACGGGTACCCTGACGCACGGCGAAATGCAACTGACCGACGTCGTCGCACTGCCGGGTACGCGCCCCGACGGCGGGGCGGCCGTCGACGGCGGAGCGGCCGCCGACGTCGTGGGGAGCGACGGAACGGAGGGAGTCGGGGAGTCGACCGACGCGGAGTCGCTGCTGCTGTCCGTGGCCGCGAGTGCGGAGTCCGGGTCGGAGCATCCGCTCGCCCGGGCCATCGTCGACGGCGCCCGGGAGCGCGGCGTGGACCTCGAGGAGCCGACCGAGTTCGAGAACGTGCCGGGCCACGGTATCCGCGCCACGGTCCCGAGCGGCGAGGTGCTCGTCGGGAACCGCAAGCTGCTCCGGGAGGCGGGCGTCGATCCCGATCCCGCCGAGGAGTCGCTTCTGGAGCTCGAACGCGGAGGCAAGACGGCCATGCTGGTCGCGCTCGACGGCCGGCTGCTGGGCGTACTCGCGACCGCAGACACCGTCCGCGAGAGCGCGAAGCGCACGGTGTCGGCGCTGAGTGACCGCGGGATCGACGTCCACATGCTCACCGGCGACAACGAGCGCACCGCCCGGGCGGTCGCCGAGGAGGTCGGCATCCCGGCGAGCAACGTCCGCGCGGAGGTGCTCCCGGAGGACAAGGCCGACGTCGTCGACGACATCCAGTCGGACGGCTCGCGGGCGATGATGGTCGGCGACGGGGTCAACGACGCGCCGGCGCTGACGACCGCCCACGTCGGGGTCGCGATCGGCTCCGGCACCGACGTCGCCATCGAGTCCGCGGACGTAACCCTCATGCGGGACGACCCCGCGGACGTGTTGAAGGCGCTGCGGATCTCCGAGGCGACGATCTCGAAGGTTCGTCAGAACCTGTTCTGGGCGCTGGTGTACAACGCGACGCTGATCCCGATCGCCTCGCTGGGGCTGCTGGAACCGGCGCTTGCCGGACTCGCGATGGCCGGCTCGTCGGTCTCCGTGATGTCTAACTCGCTCGCGTTCCGGGGGTACGACCCCCACGAGGACTACACGCCCCTGGTCCTGAAACCGCTCCGGGCGCTCCGCGGCTGACCGGAACGGGATCCGTCCCCACCTCCAGAGACGGACCGCTACTTCCCGACCGCTACTTCCCGATGGATCGATCCGGTGTTGGGGATCGGTTCGTTGCCGGGGATCGGTTCGTTGCCGGGGATCGATCGTCGTCCGAAGCCGGTTCGTTGCTAGCAGCTTTCAGTACGAATATATCCATTTCGGGCCCGTTACTGTAGCTATGCCCGAAATTACGACGACGATCGAGATCGACGACTCGGCAGACCACGTCTGGGAGATACTCACTGACTTCGAGAGATATGCCGAGTGGAATCCACGAACGCGAATCGACGGGAGCCCGACGGTCGGTTCCGTCCTCGAGGTCTCTCCCGGCCCCGACGCCGGGCGAATCCCGACGTTTCGGCCGCGCGTTCTGGTGGCCGACGGTCGGGAACTTCGATGGCTCGGACACCTGTACGTCCGGGGCCTCTTCGACGGAGAGCACCGGTTCACAATCGAAGAACTTCCGGACGATCGATCCCGGCTCGTCCACTCGGAACGATTCACCGGACTGCTGGCTGGGGGCCTTCTCCGATTGATCGGACGGGACACGGAAGCCGGGTTCGAGGCGGTCAACGCCGCGCTCAGGGACCGGGCGGAGTCGACCGCCGACCGGGCGGCGGACTGATCCGATGGAGGACGGGTGAGTTCCCGGAGGGAGTACCTCCGGGCAGCCTTCGCGTTACCCTTCGTCGCGGGGACGGCAGGCTGTCTCGCGACGCTACCGGGCGTCGAAGAAGCGGTGGTCTCCTACAAGGCGATCGAGGTGCGCTGGCTGGACGGCGACGGCCGTGGACACGTGGCCACGCTCTGCTGGCTGTGGTCGGACGGCGACGGCCGGGTGTTCGGCTGGAAACCTCTCGAGTATCCCGACATCGTTCGCTCGGCCACAGACGTCCGTGTCGCGGAGGAAACCGGACGACTCCTCCAAGACCGCTTCGACGGAGTGGAGTTCGTGGTCGGATTTTCGTCCCCGAACGCCGCCGACAGATCACTCCTGGAGAACGATCGTGGCCAGGTGAGGATTTCCCGCCGGACGTTCGACCGCCTGCAACTCGGCGATCGTGCGACGCTCTCTTCCGGCGGGTCCGGACTCCGGATCCTCTCGATAGAGGAAGGACCGCGCAAGCTGCCGGACGACTGGCGGGTCGAGGTCCGGCCGAAGGACCTTCGCGAGCAGTTCCCCGACCTGGACGTACCGGAACCGTAGTTTCCTGACGAGGGGCTGGACCGGTGCTACCTCGTGTCAATACGAGTATATGTCCTCGGCAGTCGTCTCTGCGGTATGGCTCGCAAGATCACCATGTTCGAACTGCACTTCGACGGCGCTCACTTCGGTCCCTCGGTCGCGGAACCCGGCGAAGAAACGATGGGAGCGGAAGATGCGGCGGCGGAAGCGAGGCGGACGGCGGAGACCGCCGAGGAGGGAGGATCGGACGAGTCGACCTCCCGGGGGCGACTCCCCATCGTTCTCGCCGTCGTGGGCGTGCTGTCGGCCGCGTCGCTGGCCCGCGTCGCGATCCGGCGGTTCCGTGCCGACTCGGGCGACGACCTCGAGATCGAAGTCGGAACGGGCGGCGACGAGGACCTGATCGAAGAGAAACGCTGAGTCGGACCCGACCCCCCGACGGACGCACCGTACCAGTTGTTGGCAACGTGATCGTCGACAGCGCGATTTATTTTATTAGTTTGAAGAGTGAAATCTGTCGTTCCAGATCCGACTGACCCGGATACACGATCAAACCCGTGACACGTTGCCAACCACTGGTACGAAACGACGGCCGTCGGCCGTCTCATACTGTTTGTTGTAGACGGTTACCGGTCGACCGCCACGCCCTCGGGCGGTCGACACGGTAACTTCCGACAACAAACAGTATCAGGCAGGGACGACGACGTCGTGCTCGAGGACGCCCACGCCCTCGACCGCCACCTCGACGGTGTCCCCGTCGGCGAGCGCGCCGACGCCCTCGGGGGTGCCGGTGGCGATGACGTCGCCGGCCTCCAGGGTGAGGTACGCCGTGATCTCCTCGATCAGCGTGGGCACGTCGAAGATGAACTGATCGCGGGAGCCGTCCTGTTTGGTCTCGCCGTTCACCCGGAGCTGCACGGACGCGTCCTCGGGCACCTCCTCGGGCGTCGCGACGCAGGGACCGATCGGCGCCGCGTTGTCGAACGCCTTCCCGCGCACCCAGTTTTGCTCCGCGCGCTGGTCCTCCCGGTTCGAGAGGTCGTTCACACAGGTGAAGCCGGCGACGACGTCCATCGCGTCCGCCGCCGCCACGTTTCGACACTGCCGACCGACGACGACCCCGATCTCGGCCTCCCAGTCGATCCGCTCTTTCCCGGCGGGCACCGTGACCGTGTCGCCGTGCGCCGCGAGCGCGTTCGGGGGCTTCAAGAAAAGTAGCGGTCGGTCGGGAACGTCGCTCCCCATCTCCGCCGCGTGATCGGCGTAGTTCCGGCCGACGCA
>JAZKTH010000069.1:0-12381 GCA_036625675.1 Haloferacaceae archaeon | reverse complement strand
GGGATCGGATCAGCGGCTTTCGGGCGAACAGGACGACGACGGGTCGGAACCGCGTAACTCCTGGGGCGGTCGAAACGACGGCGACGACCCCCGACGCGGACCGAACTAGCCGCCGCTTCACTTCCGCCCCGCGTGGGGAACCCTTTTCGAGGATGCCGCCATAGACCCGACGATGGCGGCCACCGACGACGTCGCATACGTGGATCACCCGCTTTTGGTTCCCGAGTTCATCGAGCGCCGTCGGTATCAGCTCGAACTGGCCGGCGAGGCGCGCGCCGAGCACACCCTGGTGTGTCTGCCGACGGGGCTGGGGAAGACGACGGTGAGCCTGCTGGTGACCGCCGACCGGCTCCGGGAGCGCGGCGGGACGGCGCTGTTTCTCGCCCCCACGAAGCCGCTCGTGACCCAGCACGCCGACTTCTATCGCCGGGCCCTCGAGATCCCGGACGACGATATCGCGGTGTTCACCGGGGAGGTCAGCCCGGAGGATCGCGGCGACCTGTGGGAGGGCGCTCGGGTCGTGATCGCGACCCCACAGGTGGTCGAGAACGACCTCGTGGGAAACCGGATCGACCTGGCGGACGTGACCCACCTCACCTTCGACGAGTGTCACCGGGCGACCGGCGAGTACTCCTACGTCTACATTGCCGAGCGCTACCACGCCGACGCGGCTGATCCGCTCGTCACCGCGATGTCGGCCTCGCCGGGGGGTGACGGCGAGGAGATCCGGACCGTCTGTGAGAACCTCGGCGTGACGAACGTCGCGGTGATGACCGAGGACGACGCCGACGTCGGGGAGTACACACACGACACCGACGTCGAGTGGGTCGAGGTCGAACTGCCGGAGACGGTGCTCGAGATACGGGACGCGCTCAACGAGGTCATCGTCGACCGCCTGGAGAAGCTGAAGTCGCTGGGGGTGACGGACACCACCTCGCCCGACCTCTCACAGAAGCAGCTCAACCGGATGCGCGGGGAGCTCCAGCGGATGATGGACGCGGACCAGTCGGCCGGCTACAAGGGCATCTCCACGCACGCGGAGGTGATGAAGCTCCGGCGGGCGGTCGAACTCGTCGAGACCCAGAGCGTCGACGCCCTGCGACGCTACTTCGAGCGGCAGCGCCAGGCAGCAAGGTCCTCCGGGGCGTCGAAGGCGAGCCAGCGGCTCGTCTCCGAGCCGAAAGTCAGGGAGGCGATGCGGAAGGCCGAGTCGTTCGACGGGATCCACCCGAAGTTCTCCCGGACGCGAATCCTGCTGGCCGAGACGCTCGGCATCGGCGGGGGGGAACGCGTCATCGTGTTCACCGAGTCCCGCGATACCGCTGAGGTGCTCTCGGAGTTCCTCGGCGAGCACTTCGACGTCCACCGGTTCGTCGGTCAGGGCGACAAGGAGGGCTCGGACGGGATGACCCAGAAACAGCAGGCGGAGACGCTCGAGTCGTTCAGGGACGGCGGCTTCGACGTCCTCGTCTCTACCTCCGTGGCCGAGGAGGGCCTCGACGTACCCGAGGTCGACCTCGTGCTGTTCTTCGAGCCGGTCCCGACCGCGATCCGGTCGATCCAGCGGAAGGGCCGAACCGGCCGGCAGGCCGCCGGACGGGTGGTGGTGCTGCTCGCGAAGGACACCCGCGACGAGGCGTTCTTCTGGATCGCCCGCCGGCGGGAGAAGCGCATGGCCTCGGAGCTTCGCGAACTGAAAGAGTCCGCGGCCGACATCCAGCAAAAGCTCTCGGACGGGAGTGACGCCGCCGACGGATCGACGGACGTCGGGGCCTCCAGCGCCGGCGACGGGCCGGAGAGCGTCCAGCCCGGGTTGTCCGACTTCGCGGCCGCGACCGGGGAGGGCGACGACGACATCGGTGACGACGACGGTGACGACCAGAAGCGACGAAACGACGAGGACGAGGCGCCGAACCGGGAGGACGGGGACGAAGAGTCGGACCGGGAGGACGGGGACGAAGAGTCGGACCGGGAGGACGGGGACGACGGGGTCGTGGCGGCCGCCGGGCGCGACGAGGGGGTAGAACTCGTGATCGATCAGCGCGAACTCGACTCCCACATCGCCCGGGATCTGTCGACCCGGGAGGGGGTCCACACTCGCCTGGAAACGCTCTCCGTGGGCGATTACGTGCTTTCGGATCGCGTCGCCGTCGAGCGCAAGTCGGTCGACGACTTCCTCGACACCCTGACCGGCGGCGATCGCTCGCTGTTCGAGCAGATCGGCGATCTGGCCCGCAATTATTCCCGTCCCGTGTTGATCCTCGAGGGCGAGACGGACCTGTACGGTGCCCGGAACGTTCACCCGAACGCGATCCGGGGTGCCCTGGCGAGCCTCGCGATCGACTTCGACGTGAGCGTCCTCCGGACCGACGGGCCCGACGGCACGGCGAACATGCTCGACACCATCGCGAGACGGGAGCAGGAGGAGCGCGACCGGACGGTGAGCGTCCACGGGGGGAAGTCCCAGAAGACCCTTACCGAGCAACAGGAGTACGTGGTCTCCTCGATCGCCGACATCGGCCCGATCACCGCCCGGGCGCTGCTCGAGGCGTTCGGCACCGTCGAGGCGGTGATGACCGCCGGGAAGGAGGACCTCCAGGGGGTCGACGGCGTGGGCGAGGTGACCGCCGACCGGATCCGCGAGGTCGTCGCCAGCGACTACGCGAGATGATACTGCGGTTGTAGTGAGTCACCGGTCGATCGGCTCGTTTTCCTCGTCCAGGCGGAGAACCGTCGGCTCCGGGATCGCTCCCTCGAACCGGCCGTACGCCATGACGATGATTCGATCGCCGACGGACGCCAACCTGGCCGCGGCGCCGTTGAGACAGATCTCGCCCGCTTTGCCCCGGATAGCGTACGTCTCGAACCGGTCGCCGGTCTCGACGTTCACCACCTGGACTTTCTCGTGGACGGCGACGTCCGCCGCATCGAGGAGGTCTCCGTCTATGGTGATGCTCCCCTCGTACTCCTTCTCGGTTTGCGTGACTCGCGCGTGGTGAAGCTTCGCGCGCAATCCCTCCCTGCGCATTGGTGGTACCTGTGGGTTCCGACGCTTAGTTCCTGCTATCCGCCCCTGTTCGGCGGCGGGGGCGGGGCGGTCGCCGGCCTCGCCGGACATCAGTGAACGGCCGTCCAACGCGCGGGCGTTCCGAACGCGCGGGAATCGACGCAAAGAACGCCGCGCGCCCGGTCGTAACCCGAACTGAGAGATGCTCAGCTATTACGACACGCTGCTCGTGGCCGTTCCGGCCGCGCTGGGAGTGGGGGTCCTCGCAAGCCTCCTCTTTCCGATTGCCCTGCATCAGGGGCTTGCTGTCGGAGCTTCGCGGCGACGCTCCTCCTCTACGAGGCGATCGTTCGCAACCCTCCGGTGGAGCCGACCCGGGCCGACGTCACCGCCTCGATCGCCACGGGGATCGGCTGGCTCCTGACCCTGTGGCTGTACATCCAATAATTCCCGGTACTGGTGCGCGCTGACCTCGACTCGACGAGGACCTGACGTCGCATCCCTGGGTCGCCGCACTGTCGTTTTGTGCCCGACGCCCGCTCACTCCAGGTACGCCATCGCCTCCTCGTCGGACACCTGATCGAATCGCTCGTAGAAGCCGCCGACCCCTCTGAAGCGACGCGGGGTCTTCAGACAGACGACCTCGTCGGCCAGACCCCGGAGCACCTCGATCGTATCCGGCGGACCGACGGGTACGGCGAGGACGATCCGTTCGGGGTCGGATCCGCGGAGACTCTCGAGACACGCCCTGATCGTCGACCCCGTCGCGACCCCGTCGTCGACGAGGACCACCCGCTTGCCGGCCACGTCCAGTTCGGGGCGATCGCCCCGGTAGCGGTCGACCTTCCGGCGTGCCTCCCTCGCTTTCTGCTCGCGTTTCTCCCGGAAGTACTCCTCGTCGACGCTCCTGGCGTGGAACGCCTCCTCGTTTCGCCAGACGGTCCCGTCGCTCGCGACTGCGCCCACTGCGTATTCGGGGTTTCCCGGCGCACCGATCTTCTTGGCCACCACGACGTCCAGCGGAGCCTCGAGTGCGTCCGCGACTGCCCGTCCCAGCGGAAGTCCGCCCCGCGGGATGGCGAGCACCAGATCCGCCTCTACGCCCCGCTCCCGAAGTGTTTCACCCAGGCGATTCCCAGCGTCCGTTCGGTTTTCGAACCGTTCTGATCTGATCATTGGTTTCGGATCCCGCGTCGTCTACCGGGCGATGGGTCGGCCCTCAGCCTCCGACCGGGCCGTCCGCCTCGACGATCCCGTTCTGCTGGAAGTACAGCCGTAGCTTCCGGACCGACGTCACGACTGCGTCGACGTTTTCCTCGACCAGCGGAACGGGGTTGAAGCCGATCGCCGTGCCTGCGGCGCGAAGCATCGGGAGATCGAGGAGTCCGTCTCCCACGGCGACCGTCTCCCCGTGGGAGACGCTGGCCGCGGCGACGATCTCCCGGAACGCCCGTTCCTTGTCCCCGCCGACTAGCGGCCCTTCCACCTCGCCGGTCACTGCGCCGTCTTCGAGCACCAGGCGATTCGCGGCGAGGTGATCGACGGCGACGCCGGCCCGATCCAGCGCCGCCTCGACCCCCCGCCCGAAGCTGCCGGTCACGATCGCGACACTCGCGCCCGATCGCCGGAGTTCAGCGATCATCTCGGCTGCGTCCTCGCGCAGCTTGCAGCGCTGGAACGCCTCCTCGACGTCCTCCTCCCGCATCCCCTCGAGGAGAGCGACGCGCTGGCGCAGGCTCCGCTCGAAGTCGAGGTCGCCCCTGTACCCCCGCTCGATCAGACCGCGGACCTCGCTTTCGACGTCGTGCTCCCGGCCCAGCAGCACCGAGACGTCCGTTCGCGAGAGCGTCCCGTCGAAGTCGAAGGCCACGACTGTCATACCGTGACGTACGTCTCCCCCCGACATAATACCTCAGCCGCCGTGAGCCCGCGGCAGACCCTTCACTCGTCGACATCGCTGCCGAGTAACGACGCCACGCTGCCCCGGTGTTGCGTTCCCGCTCCGCAAGAACGTACATGGTAGTTAATGATAGTAGAGGAACACTCTCCTAGCGTATGAACTTCGACGAATTCACGGGGAAAGTCCAGCACAGGCTCGAACTCCCGGACACCGGGCGGGCGGTGCGTGCGACTCGGGCGACGCTTACTACGCTCGGCTCCCGCATTCCGGAGGGGGCCGCCGAGGATCTGGCTGCCTCGCTCCCGATGGAGATCAAGTGGTACCTGACTGGCGCGGTCGAGGAGCACGGACAGCGGTTCGACTGGCGGGAGTTCATCGAACGGGTCGCCGAGATCGAGAACGCGGACGCGCCGGACGCGGCCTACCACGCGCGGGTGGTCGTCGACCTCGTTCACTCGGAGGTGCCGGAGTCCGACTTTCGGGAGCTCCGGAAGATGCTCCCCGAGGGGGAGGACGCGGAAAACTGGGGTCAGCTCTTCGAGATCGTCGACGCCGGCGGCTGGAGCGACGACGGGGGGGCACAGGCGACCGGCGACTCGCAGGAGTGAACACCCTCCCCCCGCAACGCTTCGATCGTCGGCCATCTGGCTCTATTGAATCTGCGAGTTCGGGACGTCCTCCGTCACTCCTCGACGATTTTGCCGGTCGACACGACGGTTTCGCCGGTCGAGTGTTCACCGTGACGGCGGTGTCGAACTGTCCACGGAGATCCGCTGGTTCGCTGGTTCGTTCTCGGCCCCCTCGATCTCGGCGTTCAGGCGGCGACGAGAACGGATCTCCCCGCCTTCTGAACGACCCGGTCGGTCACGCTCCCGATCTGTTTCGGCTCGGTGTGTGAGTGGCCGTGGTAGCCCAGAACGATCAGGTCGGCGTCTATCTCGTCGGCGTAGTCTATGATCCCCACGTACGGTTTCCCGTGACGGCAGTGGGTGGTGACCTCGATGTCGAGCGATTCGCCCCTGTCTGCGACCTCCGTCAGCCGCTCGTTGCCCCAGTCCTCTATCGCGTTCGTTTCCAGTTCCGCGCTACTCAGGGCCGGCTCGGGGTAGCGGTCGGTGCTGACCACGAAGATGGCGTGCAGCTCAGCGTCGTTCTGTTCGGCCTGTTCCAGCGCGTGCGTCACCGCGCGTTTCGCCTCGTTGCTCCCGTCGGTTGCGACCAGAATTGTGTCGTACACGCTAAACAATTGGATCTATGTCACTTTCAAGTCGTCGGTGATTCCCACCGATCGGTTGTCTGAGGGCCGATCGCGTCACAAACCGGGAATCAGGGCCGAACGAACCGACAACCCTCGGCCGTATCACAGTGACAGCGCAGCTGTTTCAGGCGAACAGTCGATCGTCGCCCCTTCGTGCCGTCGGATTGATCAGCTACGGGCCGGTCGCGCGCGCTCCGTCCGGCGCTCAGCATGTTACATGTTAACTCGACCCAATTAAGGGGTGCCGCAGTCTATAGCTGTAATTAATAAATATTATCATTATCATTCATTATCTTTATGGTGTGGTCGTCGAAGCGTGGAGTGCGGTGACACCGATGATAGCACACGTACGCGGTCACGACGGCTCGACGCACGAACAGATCCGGAAATCGCTCGCGGCACGATCCCCGGAATCAGCGACGTCCGGCGATCGCGAGCCGTTCATCGATCGAAAGCCACGGCCGCCCACACGTTCAATATGACACTCGACGACACCACACCACGCACGAACCGACAGCCGACAGAAGAAACCTTCTCGACGGGTACCCGGACCGGCGACCGACCGCGTCCCGGCCGTCGATTCTCGCGTCCCCCCGTGGACGGGGAGCGGGACGCCCCGCTGGTTCCGATGATCCAGACCCCTAAAGACGGGGAGCCGACCGACCTGGCGACGTCCGCCCTCCGACGGGAGCTGCGAGCCATCGGACGGCGCCTGGATCGCATCGAGCGCGAACTCGGCGAGCGTTCGACGGAGGAGCCACGGACCGACCGCGGTCGACGACCGGAGGGGAGCCGATGAGGGCGACGGAACTCGACGACACGTTCACGCGCGACGTCGACAACCCGGCGGGGCGGGAGTTCCGGAACCTCCTCGCGTCCCAGGAGTTCGTGTTCGCGCCGGGGATCTATCACGCGCTGGACGCCCGGCTCGCGGAGATGGCCGGACTGGACGCGGCGTACATGTCGGGGTACTCCACCGTGCTGGGACAGTTCGGGTTCCCGGACCTGGAGATGGTGACGATGACCGAGATGGTCGAGAACGCAAAGCGGATCGTGGAGGCGACGAACCTCCCGGTGATCGCCGACTGTGACACCGGCTACGGCGGAATCCACAACGTCAGGCGGGCGGTCAGAGAGTACGAGAAGGCGGGCGTGGCCGCCATCCACATCGAGGACCAGACCTCGCCGAAGCGGTGCGGACACATCGCCGGAAAGCAGATCGTTTCCCGGGAGGAGGCCAGATCGCGCTTCGAGGCGGCCGTCGACGCCAGACAGAGCGATGACACGGTGATCATCGCCCGGACGGACGCCTACGGCTCCGCGAACGGCGACTGGGAGGAGCACCTCGAGCGCGGCCGGATCTACGCCGACGCCGGGGTCGACCTGGTGTGGCCGGAGATGCCCGACCCGTCCCGCCAGGACGCGATCCGGTACGCCGAGACGATCCACGAGACGCATCCCGACCTGGACCTGGCGTTCAACTACTCCTCGTCGTTCGCCTGGAGCGAGCAGGAGGACCCCCTGTCGTTCGAGGAGCTGGGCGAGATGGGGTACCGGTACATTTTCATCACGCTGTTCGGCCTCCACTCCGGGGGGCACGCCGTCTACGAGGACTTCAGGAACCTGGTCGAGCGGGACGAGGAAGCGCAGTTCGACCTGGAGGAGCGGTACTTCGGACACGAGACCGAGAGCCACCACGAGCTGTCGTTCGTCCCCCGGTATCAGGACGCCGAGGCACGCTTCGATCCGGAGGCCCGCCAGCGGATGGAGCGATCCGCCGGGTTCACCGAGGAGGAGAGCGATCCGATTTCGGGCGGCGACTGAACCACGTCACTCGGAGATGAACTTGTTGTCGCGCCAGTTCACACCGCCCTCGCTGTCGGCGTTGCGGGGACTTTCGACCACCTCGACGCTGGCGGGCCGTTCCTCGCCCTCGACGATCCGGGTCGCCTCCAGTTTCCCGTCGGACTCCGTGATCGCCGTGAGTGTCCCCTTCTCGGCGAGCAGCGCGATCTCCCTGAGCACGAGGAACATCGGGTACTGGAGCGCGGTGTTTTGCAACACCGTCTCCCGGTCGCCCTTGAAACAGGCGAACTCGACCAGTTCGGAGGGGATCTCCTCTTCCTCCTCCTCGCGAACCCACTGGGGGCCGCCGGGACGGGGCGGCTCCTCCTCGTACACCCGCGTCTCGCTGACGCTGGCTTTCAGCTGGGCCGTCGGGGTGTACTTGCTGATGCTGTCGTCGGCCGAGACGGCCTTGAGGATCAGGGTGTTGTTCCGCCGGGTGATGTCGACGTCCGCCACCTCCGGGGGCAAGTCGGGATCGCTCTCGAAGAAGGATTCGACGTCTTCGAGGGGCAATTCCAGGGTCGAGTGGAGTCTGAATACGCGGCCTGACATGGATTGGAACGGTCGATGATCGGTCGGATCTCTCGGTCGTGGTGGCCGGTGCGACGGTCGCATTGTCCACCACGGCGACAGTCTCTGCCCGACAATACGTGCCGAGGGGTTATATGACCTATCCTTCTCGGCGTGGTCGTGTGGTTATATAACACTCCACACGTTCGGCGATCACTCCGACTCCGACTCCGACTCCGACCGCCGGCCCTAGGCTTCGCGCAACATCGGCTCGAGCTCGCCCCGTTCGTCGAGTTCCGCGAGCACGTCGCTCCCGCCTACGAATTCGCCGTCGACGAACGCCTGCGGCGTGGTCTCCCAGCCGCTGTGACGCTCGAGCGCCGCCCGGAATTCGGGCAGCGCCGGCAACACGTCGACGGTTTCGAACTCCTCGCTGTACTGTCCCACGAGGTTGACCGCCCGCTGGGAGTAGCCGCACTGGGGCATCAACCGGTTCCCCTTGATGAACAGTACGACGTCGTTGTCTTCGATGGCCTGGTCGACCCGTCCTTCGACCTCCTCCTGCGACAGGTCGCTGCCTGGCTGGAACGTCATCGACCGTTGATTGGCGATTGAAGGTAAAAGAGGTTCCGCCGATCCGAAGAGGTGAATGTCGACGGTTACTATCGGTCGTCGCTCCCGTCCCGCGCGACCGGGACGACGTTCACGAGCGAGTAGACGGGCACGTCGTCGATCTCTTCCAGGCCCTGTTTGTCGACGAGTACGGAGCCCGCCACCGGGTTCCCGCCGTGTGCGCGGACGGCTTCGATCGTTTCGCTGAGCGTGGTTCCCGAGGTGATGATGTCGTCGACCACGTAGCAGTCCCGGTCGCGGATGGTCGCGAAGTTCCGGGAGAAGCCGCCGCCCTTCTCGGCGATGTCGCCCTCCTCCCACTGGTGTTTCGCCGGGGCGTACGTTCCGAGGTCGGTGTCGAGTTCGCGGGCGACGGTCGTCGCGATCGGCACGCCCGCCTTCTCGATGCCGATCGTGAGGTCCACTTCCTCCCCTTGCTTCGAGAGCAGGTCGGCCATCGCCCGTCCGATGTCGGTGAGCCGGGCCGAGTCGCGCCCGATCGCGCTCCAGTCGACGTGGATGTCGGCGGGGCCGGTGGAGCCGGTCCCCTCTCTCGACTCCACCTCCGGCGCGCCGCTGCGCTCGACCAGCCAGCTCGCCGTCTCCCGGGAGACGTTCAGTTCGTCCGCGATCTCCCCCTTCGAGAGCCCCCGCTCTGCCAGCTCGGCCGCGCTCTCGATGAGGTCGTCAACGTTCTTCATACCTGGCGAATTCGACCGCGGTTTTTATAGTCGTGTCGTCATCCGCGAACGCCGCTTCGTAGTCGTCGAGGGGGTAGACGCCGGTGACCAGCCGCTCGAGGTATCCCTCCTCGAGGCCGGCGAGGCTGTCGATCGCGGCCTCGAAGTGGCCGCGATTGGCGTTCACGCTTCCCACGAGCGCCTTGTTGTGGAGTACGAACTCGCGGTGGAGCCTGCCGCCGTCGACCTCGAAGCGCCAGTCGTCCGGCACCCCGAGCAACGCGCCGACGCCGTTGGGAGCGAGCGCCTCGATCAGCTCGAACGCGTGAGGGGCGTACCCAGTTCCTTCGTAGATCAGGTCCATCGGCTCGTACGCGTCGGGAATCTCGGACACCGGGGTCTCGTTGGAGTTCACGTACGTCGAGCCGAGCCACTCTATCAACTCTATCGTCGGGTCCGGACGCTCGCGCCGCCCCAGACAGTACGTCCGGTCGTATCTTCCCTGGAGCGCTGCCAGCGCCAGCAGTCCGAGGCTCCCGTTGCCGAGCACCAGTGCCGATTCCGGCCGCCAGTCGAACGCCGACCTGGTCGCCTCCGCGTGTTCGATGGCCTTCTCGGTGACAGACAGCGGTTCGACCAGGAAGCCCCAGTCGGCGAGCTTCGGGGGAACCCGCACCAGGTACTCGGCAGGCGACGTGAAGTACTCCGTCATGAAGCCGTGCGCGCCGACGATCCCCCGCTCCCGGTACTGGCCCCCGGGCGCCATGTCCGGTTCCCCCCGCCGGAAGTAGTCGTTCGTCCCGTTCGGGGGCCGCCTCACGGTCGGCACCACGAGTTCCCCCTCCGCGATGTCGGTACCGTTGGCCTCCTCGACGACGCCGACGGCCTCGTGGCCGAGCACGAGGTGATCCGACCCCTCGGGGAACTCCCCGTGGACTCCCTCGATGACCTCGTGATCGGTGCCGTCGACCCCTACCCGAAGTGTCCGGACCAGCACCTCACCCGCGGACGGTTCCGGGCGGGGCTTCCGGATGCGTTCGACGGTCCGGTCGGTTCCCTCGAGTCGGACCGCTATCGCGTCCATACGGCCACTCGGTGGCGACGGCGGAAAAGATTTATTCTTTAATGAGTTAATAATCGAACGTCGGCGGGGTTCGACGGATCGGGATCGGTCCACCGGCGACCGTCGGGAGAATCGCCCCCTGACCTCCGTCCGACGCCCCTGCCACGTCCCACCCTGGGTCGGGCGGATCGCCCCGCTACGGGGGCGAGATCCCCCAGGAGAAATCGGCCGTCGCTCGCCGACGCGTTTTCGGTAACGAAGCTGTGCGACACTGCGCCGCGGCCGCGTAGTTATCGCCGCAGCGCCTCGAGCGTCTCGGCCGCCTCGCGGGCCGCCGAGAGCGCTTCGCGTGCCCGGCGGGGATCGTCGGTTGCCTCCGCCGCCCGCGCGAATTTCACGACGGTTCGGACGAGCGAGTCGTGGGCCTCGGGGAGTCCGCCCTCCCCCGTGGACGGCTCGCCTGCCCGCTCCCCGGCGACGCCCGTCGCCCGCGGCGCGGCGCTGCGGTCGCGGGCCTCCGGGCGATCCGGCCGGCGGTTCTTCGGGTCTTCTCTCGCCCCCTCCCGGTCCCCGGTTCGGGCGTCCCCACCGCGGCCCGGGCGATCCACGCCCTCTGCGGCGGTCGCGCTCCGGCCGGTCGCGACACTCGGGTTTCGCTCGTCCGGCTCGGTCGCCTCCCGGTCGCTCGCGGCTTCCGCCTCGCGGCCGCTGTCGACTCCTGTCCCCCCCTCTTCAGCTTCGCCGTCCGCCTCGTTCGTTCCCTCCTTCTTGCTACAGGTCGGGCAGAACTCCTGGCCGTCGTACCGGAAGATGGGATCCCCGCAGACGTCGCAGTGCCGGTTCGTCATCGTCGCTCCCTTGAGCAGCAGGTCGCTCATCACCTGCGTCGACTTCCGCTTTTCGCGGTCGCGCTCGTATTTCTCGCGGAGCTTCTCTCGCTCCGCCTCCTTGTCGAACTCGCTCATGGAGGATGGGTTGAGCCTCGACAGCAAAAAGACGACGGACGAGCGGTCGTCATACTATTTGTTGTCGGAAGTCACCGTGTCGACCGCGAGGGCGTGGCGGTCGACCGGTAACCGTCTACACCAAACAGTATCAGTCCTCGGTTCGGGTCGCCCCGATGTCGTCCGCTTCGCCGCGGTGTATCTTCGCGCCGTCCTGTGCGACCTGCCGGGCGAGGACCGCACACTTGATCCGCATCGGGGAGATGTCGACGCCCAGCATCTCGGTGACGTCGTCGGTGTCGAGCTCCTCCAGCTCCTCGAGAGTCATCCCCTGGAGCCGTTCGGAGAGCATACTGGCGCTGGCCTGCGAGATGGCGCAGCCGTCCCCGGAAAAGGCCACGTACTCTATCGTCTCCTCGTCGTCAGCCAGCCGTACGTCGATCTGGATCGTGTCGCCACACGACGGGTTCTCGCCGACGTGGGTGAAGTCGGGGTCCTCGAGCTCCCCGTAATTGCGGGGGTTCTTGTAGTGATCGAGGATCTGCTGGCGATACATGTC
>JAZKTH010000068.1:0-12391 GCA_036625675.1 Haloferacaceae archaeon | reverse complement strand
GTACCGCGACGTCCCGTCGTCGTTCGCCCCGCGGGTCTCCTCCGGAACGCCCTCGCGTGCCGTTTCGGCCCGGTCGGCGACGGCCTCGACGGCCAGCTTTGCGGTCTCGGTGTCGTCGGCGACCATCGCGACGGCGTCCGCCGATCCCGCGCCCACGGCCTCGCGAAGCGCCTCCACCTCGGCCTCGCCGACGCCGTACGCCGGGAGTTCGTCGGTGTGGAAGACGCCGCCGGCGCCGTGACGCTTCGCGTGGTCGGAGAACTCGGTTCCGAGGCGTCGGTCCGGCTGGATCTCGCGACCGACGAGCCCGTCGAACCCCTCGAGCCGCACCGCGAACACGCTCCCGCCGTCGTCGAGGGAACCCCGAACGACCCCGGAGTCGGTGTCGGCGAAGACCTCGGTCACCTCGACCGGATCGCCGACGCCGGCCCCGCGCTCCCGGAGTTCCTCCGCGATCTCGAGCAGTTCGACCTGGCGCCGGACCTCCAGCTCCACCATGTCGGCGATCCCGCCGAGCTCCTGGACGCCCTTGATCTCCACGCGAGCGCCCTCCGCGATCGAGACGTTCACGTCCTGGCGGATCGTCCCGAGGCCGCGTTTGACCCGCCCCGTCGACCGCAGCAGCATGCCGATCCGGCGGGCGGCCTCCTGGGCCTGCTCGGGCGTCCGGACGTCCGGGCCCGTCCCGATCTCGACGAGGGGGATGCCGAGCCGATCGAGGCTGTAGGTCACGCCCCGTTCGGTCTCCTCGACGCGGCGGGCGGCCTCCTCCTCCAGCAGGAGGTCCTCGATCGACACCGGCCCCCCGCTCGTCTCGATCTCGCCGTCCTGGCCCAGCAGCATCGACCGCTGGAACCCGGAGGTGTTGGAGCCGTCGATGACGAGCTTCCGCATCACGTGCGCCTGGTCGACCACGCTGACGTCGAGCAGGTCCGCGATCTGCATCGCGACCTCGATCGCCTCCCCGTCGACGCGTCGCGGCGGTTCGTCGTCCTCCTCGACGAGGCAGGTGGTGTCGTACGCGAGGTACTCGAACTCCCTGTCGACCCGGCTCTCCTCGAGGGCGGCCTCGTCGAGCTCGCCCAGCTCGCTTTTCGTCGGGTGGAGATACCTGGTGATCGTCCGCTCGGCTTCGTCGGGCTCCCGCAGGGTCGTCGGCGACTCGCAGAAGAGCTTCGTCTCGGTGTCGAGCTGCTGGTGGATCTCGAGGCCGGCGACCAGCCCGAGGGCCCCGTAGTCGTGTCCGGTCATTGTCGGACGTGTGCGGTCGCGGAGTAAAAAGGTGGCTCGTCGCGTCGGCCGTGCACGCTCGACGGTGGCTCGTCGCGTCGGCCGTGCACGCTCGACGGTGGCTCGTCGCGTCGGCCGGGTACGCCCGGGCGCCGACGGCGGTGCGGGGACGCCCGCATTTAACTTCGGCTCGGACGAACCGGCACCCGTGACTGCATCCGCATCTCTCCTGTCGGCGAACTCCCGGATCGGGGGCGTCGTCGAGCTGACGCGTCGTGTCGGGGCCATAATCGACGAACAGCGGGTGACGTTCCTGGCCGCTGCAGTGGCCTACTACGCGTTCGTCTCGCTTTTGCCGACGCTTCTGTTGGTGCTTGCACTGTCGACGACGTTCTTCGGGGAACAGGTTGCTGCCGGGATTTTGCGGTTCGCTGGCGGCTTCCTGACCTCGAGCGGTCGGGACGTGGTGGCGGCGGCCCTGGAGGGCACGACCGGCCGAACGGGTGCGACCGTCGTGGGGGTCGGGGTTCTGCTGTGGTCGTCGCTGAAAGTGTTCAGGGGGCTGGACATCGCGTTCGTTCAGGTGTACGGCACGGAGGAGACGGTCGGGTTCGTGAAACGGCTCGTAGAGGCGGCGATCGTGGCCGGCAGCGTCGGTGCCGGAGCTGCGTTCATGATCGCGATCGGGGCGGTCGCGGCCGCCCTCGAACTTTCGGCACCGTTCGAGGTGGCGACGATTCTCGTGTTGCCTGCCGTGCTCTTCGTGGTCTTTCTACCGCTGTACTACCAGTTTCCCTCCCCCGACGTGACCGTCCGGGAGGTCATCCCCGGAACCGCCGTCGCCGCAGTCGGGTGGACGGTGCTCCAGACCGGGTTCCAGCTGTACACCGGAATAGCGGGAGGCTACCAGGTGTACGGGCTGGTCGGCGGCGTGTTGCTGCTCGTCACGTGGCTCTACTTCGGCGCGGTAGTGCTGCTCGTTGGAGCGGCGATCAACGCCGTGCTGGGAGGGCACGGGCCCCGAAGCCGATCCGATGGCGGCTGGCCGGATCGGCAACTACAACAGGCCCCCGGTCGTGAGGGGGCACGTATGGCGGACGACGACCGCGACGACGTCGACGCGACGGACGCGACAGCCGACGTCGGAGCCACGGGATCCGGAGACGCCGACCCGGCGGGCGCGCCCGACGTGGCGGCGATGCGCGCGGAACTGGACGAACTACGGGCGGAGTTGGAATCGTTCGAACGCGACGTCGACCGGCGGACCGTCGACCGGCCGCAACTGGAGGCCGAACTGAAGCGATACGTTCGGTCCCGTCTCCGGCGCGGACACGCACGCGGGTGGGGTCCGTATCTGGTGTTGCTGTACGGTGTCGTTCTCACGCTCGGGGCGTTCTACTACCTCTCCGGCGGGTGGGCTATCGCCGCGATGATCGTGTTGTTCCTCTCGACGCTCGGGCTGTACGTGCTGTTCATCCTGGTCGGAATCGGGCTCAACGCGCTCGGCGCGCCGGGGAAGGTAGTCGACTACGTCCGCGAGAAACGGTGAGACGGCGTCCGGGCTGGGACGGGGGCGCTCGACGGGTGCGCCGCGGTGGTGTTCGGAATCACTCTCCGCCGCTTCGGAACAGCGTCAGCTCTTCGACCTCGTAGATGTTGATGAGCTCGTTGATGATCTCGTCGTATTCCTCGTCGGATTGCCTGAGCCTGTCGAGGCGTTCGACCGTTTCCTCGTCGAGGTGAACCTGGGGCATTTCGTCTGCGGCAACGGCGTCCGAAGATAAAAGGCTGCGGGTGTGCGTCGGGAAACCGCCGGAATCGACCGGGGTCCTCCGTCCGGACCTCAGTCGGCAGCTGTGGGTTCGGTGTCGAACGTCGTCGCCTCCCGGGCTAGTCCCTGGAGATACGCGCCGAGGAACATCCCGGCGATTGCGTACAGGATGACGACGTTTCCGATCCCCAGGCTCGCGTACGCCGCCCCGGGGCAGATGCCGGAGAGCCCCCAGCCGACGCCGAAGATCCCGCCCCCGATCAGTACGTTCCGGTCCATCGACTTCAGCCGCCGCCGGTACCGCTCCCCGGTGAGCGGCGCGCGGCGTCCCGACCGCCGCAGCGCGAACACGGTCGCGCCGACGGTCGCCGCCGCCCCGCCCATGACGAAAAGCAGGCCGAGGTCCCGGAACTGCAGGAACTCGAGGACGATCTCGGGGCGGGCCATCCGACCGACCGCGAGCCCGACGCCGAAGATCGCGCCACCGAGGAACACGACCGGGAGGAAAAGCGGGTGACGGTTCGCGCTCCCGGCGTTCGATTCCGTACTCACGGCCGCACCCCCAGGGCGAACAGCAACTGGGCGACGCCGATCGCGACGGCCATGAACACGGCGACGTTGACGATCGACGTTCCCGACCCGGAGCCGACTCCGCAGACGCCGTGGCCGGACGTACAGCCCTTGCCCAGGCGGGTGCCGATCCCGATCAGAATCCCCCCGAGGAACAGCCGCCAGGGCTGGACCTCGGTTACCCACCCGAACTCCCCGGCGACGATCGAGTAGCCCGCCGCCCCGGCGACGATGCCGACGGTGAAAACCACGCGCCAGTCGCGGGACGAGACGAACCGCGGCTGCTGGAACCGTCTGAGCCGGGAGACGTACGAGAGCGTCGACTCGAGGAACGTGCTCGCCCCCGCCGGGATGCCCGTCCCCGCGTAGATGACGGCCGTGCCCAACCCGATCAACAGCCCGCCCAGGAGGTAGTGGGTCGTTCCCCGAGGGAACAGGCTATCCACCAGCAGGACGTATCCGGGATCGCTTAGATGGGCGATTGCGTCGATCATCTACGGACCGGAGGACGGGGAGCGGTAAAAACGCCCCGCTGGAGGGCGCCCGGCGTGCGAGCCGGAGTGGTCGACCCGAAACGCGCCGCGGGGCCGTCGGCTCACTCCTCGGAGTCTCGCGCCCAGCCCTTCGCCCGATTCACGGCCTCCTGCCAGCGGCCGTACCGTCGATCGATCTCCCGCTCGTCGGTTCGCGGGCGGAACGTGCGATCCACCCGCCAGTTCTCGCGGAGGTCCTCGAGGTCCTCCCAGTAGTCGACCGCCAGCCCCGCCGCGTAGGCGGCGCCGAGCGCGGTCGTCTCGTCGACTTCCGGCCTGACGATCTCGGTGCCGACGATGTTCGACTGGATCTGACACAGGAAGTTGTTCTTTACCGCGCCCCCGTCGACGCGGAGCCGATCCAGTTCGACGCCCGCGTCGGCGGCCATCGCCTCGGCGACGTCGCGCGTCTGGAACGCGATGGACTCCAGCGTCGCACGCACGAGGTGCTCCTTTTTCGATCCACGAGTGAGGCCGACGATCGTTCCCCGTGCGCGCTGATCCCAGTGGGGCGCGCCGAGCCCGGTGAACGCCGGAACCAGGTATACGCCGTCGGTCGATTCCACCTTTCGGGCGAGTTCCTCCGTCTGGGCGGGATCCTCGATCAGGTCGACGTCCTCGAGCCACTCGACGGCGGCACCCGTGATGAATATGGGCCCCTCCAGGGCGTACTGGATCGGCTCGCCGGACTGCTGGAAGGCGACGGTCGTCAACAGGCCGTGGTCCGAGTCGACCGCCTCCTCTCCGGTGTTCATCAGGAAGAAGCTCCCCGTCCCGTAGGTGTTCTTCGCCTCCCCCGGCGAGAAACACGTCTGGCCGAAAAGCGCCGCCTGTTGGTCCCCCAGCGCGCCGGAGATGGGAACCTCCGCGCCGAGGAACCCGTCGGAGTCGGTGGTGCCGTAGGTACCCTCGTCCGACGACGGCCGCACCTCGGGGAGCATCGCTTTCGGGATCGAAAACTCCGCGAGGAGTTCCTCGTCCCACTCGCCCTCCCGGATGTCGTAGAGCATGGTACGGGAGGCGTTCGTCACGTCGGTGACGTGTGCGCCGGTCAGGTTCCAGACGAGCCACGTGTCGATAGTCCCGAAGAGGACCTCGCCGTTCTGAGCCCGCTCCCGGACGTCCGCCGTCCGTGCCGGGTCGACCTCGATCGGATCCGCGTTGTCGAGGAGCCACTCGGCCTTCGTCGCGGAGAAGTACGCGTCCGGCTCCAGCCCCGTTTTCCGCCGGATGGTCTCCTCCCAGCCTTCCTCCTGCAGCTGTTCGACCCGCTCGGTAGTTCGGCGGTCCTGCCAGACGATCGCGTTCTGGAGCGGTTCCCCCGTGGACTTCTCCCACAGCAGCGTCGTCTCCCGCTGGTTCGTCACGCCGATCGCTGCCAGCTGATCGGGGCGCACGGAGGCCCGCGAGAGCGCGCGGTCGATGACGTGCCGCGTGTTCTCCCAGATCTCCAGCGGATCGTGTTCGACCCACCCCGGCGACGGGTACAGCTGTTCGTGCTTACGGTAGGCGTTGCCGACGACCTGCCCCCCGTGGTCGAACAGCATGAATCGCGTCCCGGTCGTCCCCTGGTCGATGGCTCCGACGTAGCGTTGCATGGTTCGTACTCCCGTTCGGGCGTTACCCGTAATCCTGTCCCAGTACCGGGATAATCTTTCCCCCTGCCGGAGCACACACCCTCCGTTCCGAGAACGATTCCCCCGGCGTGGGGAGCCCGGAACGGAGATAGCCTAAAGTGGCAGCGCACGAAGTCCCCACCGAATGAGCGATCCAGTCGATGTCGTCGTCGTCGGCGGGGGGTCGACCGGCTGCGGCGTCGTCAGGGACCTGGCGATGCGGGGCCTGGACGCTGTCCTCGTCGAGAAAGGCAACCTGACGCACGGCACCACTGGCCGCATGCACGGGCTGCTCCACAGCGGGGGTCGGTACGCGGTCTCCGATCGGAAAAGTGCCCGCGAGTGCATGGCCGAGAACCGCGTCCTGCGGGACATCGCGGGACACTGCATCGAGGACACCGGGGGGCTGTTCGTGAAGCGCCCGGAGGACAGCGAGGAATACTTCCAGGAGAAACTCGACGGCTGTCGGGAGTGCGACATCCCCGCGGAGGTGATCTCCGGCGAGGAGGCCCGGCGTCGGGAGCCGTACCTCGCGTCCGACGTCGACAGGGCGATCGCGGTCCCCGACGCCGCGATCGACCCGTTCCGGCTGTGCGTGGCCAACGCGGCGGACGCCGAAACGCACGGTGCACGCGTGGAAACGCACGCGGAAGTGACTGACGTACTTCTGGAGAACGGGACCGTCGTCGGCGTCGAGGTCGAACACGACACCGGACCGGGGAAGCGAACTCACCGGGAGCCGGGCACCACGGAGCGCATCTACGCCGACCACGTGGTGAACGCGACCGGCGCCTGGGCCGGCCGGATCGGGGAACTCGCCGGCGTCGACATCGAGGTCAGGCCGTCGAAGGGCGTGATGACCGTGATGAACGTCCGCCAGGTCGACACGGTGATCAACCGCTGCCGCCCGAAGGGCGACGCCGACATCGTCGTCCCCCACGAGACGGCGTGCATCCTGGGGACCACCGACGAGGAGGTGGGCGACCCCGAGGAGTACCGCGAAGAGCAGTGGGAGGTCGACCTGATGATCGACACGCTCGCGGAACTGGTCCCCGCGCTACGGGACGCGCGGACGCTCCGCTCGTTCTGGGGCGTCCGACCGCTGTACGAACCGCCGGAAACAGGGACCGACGACCCGACGGACATCACCCGGGATCACTTCCTTCTCGACCACGCCGAGCGGGACGACCTGCCGGGACTGACGACTATCGTCGGCGGGAAGCTCACGACCTACCGGCTGATGGCCGAGGACGTGACCGACCACGTCTGTGACAGGCTCGGGGTCGACGCCGGTTGCGAGACCGCCGATCACCCGCTTCCCGGTTCCGAGGAACCTCACGTTCTGGAGGAGTACATGGACGAGTTCGGCCTGCGTTCCCCCGTCAGTCGACGGAGCGTCCAGCGGCTCGGGTCTCGCGCGCCGAAGGTGCTCGGGACCGACGAGCCAAATCCGGTGGTCTGCGAGTGCGAGGCGGTCACCCGGGCCGAGATCCGTGACGCGATCGGCGACGCCGGATCGGACCTCAACGCGGTCCGGATCAGGACCAGGGCGTCGATGGGAAACTGCCAGGGTGGCTTCTGTACCCACCGCATCGCCGCCGAGCTCTACCCGGCTCACGGGGAGGCGGTCGCCCGCGACGCCCGCGACGAACTCTACCGGGAACGATTCAAAGGAGTCCGGCACTCGCTGTGGGGTGAACAGCTCTCTCAGGCGATGCTCACTCACATGCTGCACGCGACGACGATGAACCACGACGGCGATCCTGCCGGCCGTCGCGAGGCGGACGAGGGCGAGTCCATCGACTTCTCGTCGTTCGATTCGGGGGGACCTCCGCCCGGGGAGACCGGGACCGGGATGGACTCCTCGACTGCGGCGGATCCGACGGAACGGGAGAGGAACGCGGGCTCGGAGGGGACCCATGGCGATTGAAAGCGACGTGCTCGTGCTCGGCGGCGGGCTCGCCGGAACGACGGCCGCGATCGCGGCGGCCCGCGAGGGGGCGGACGTCAGGCTGGTCTCGTACAAGAAAAGCACCCTCCGGCAGTCCTCCGGGCTCGTCGACGCGCTCGGGTACGTTCCGGATCGAGCCGGCGGGGACCGGGAACTCGGGTCGGACGGCGGAATCGAGGGAGCTCCCGGGACTGTGGTGGCCGATCTGCCGGATCTGGAGGGACCTGTCGTGAACCCCTACGACGCGCTGCCGGAACTTCCGGACGAACACCCGTACTCGACCGTCGGACCCGACGCTTTGCGGGACGGGCTGGCGCTGTTCGACGACGTCACCGGCGACGCCTACCTCGGGGACCACACGGACCGAAACGCGCTGTTCCCGACGTTCGGCGGAACGGTCAAACCGACGGCGAGGTATCCCGCGTCGTCGGCCGCCGGTATCGCGAGCGACGAGCGCCCCATGCTCGTGGTCGGGTTCCGGTCGCTCACGGCCTACGACGCGCGGGTCGTCGCGGACGGCCTCGTGGCCACCGGAGTCCCGTTCCCGGTGGAAGGCGCGGAGGTCGAGTTCGCGGAGGCGTTCCGTGACGACGCGAAGATCACCCGGTTCGCCCGGGCGCTCGACGAGGACGAACCCCTCGACGGGGTTCCCGCCCGAACGGCGCTGGCCCGGGCGGTCGAACCCCACCTCGAGGAGTTCGCCGATTCCGTGTCGGAGTCGGGACGGATCCGAGTCGGATTCCCCGCGTTCCTGGGGCACAGGGAGGCCGCGGCCGTGCGCGAGGAGGTCGCCGACCGGCTCGGCGTCGACGTCTTCGAACTCCCGATGGGGCCGCCCAGCCTCCCCGGGCTCCGGCTCGAGGACCGCCTCACCGAGGCGCTGGACGCCGAGGGAGTACGCTTCGAGACCGGCGTCCGGGCCGTCGATCGGGACGTCTCGCCGGACGGTTCCGTGGAGTCGGTCTCGATCGACCGGAGCGGCAGCCGCGTGCCCTACGCGGCCGACGCGTACGTCCTCGCGACTGGCGGGCTGGTCGGCAAGGGACTCGACTCCGATCGAGAGGGCGTCTACGAGCGGGTGTTCGGCGTGCCGGTTCCCCATCCGGAGGACCGCTACGACTGGTTCGTCGACGACGCGTTCGGCGACCACGAGTTCGCCCGGTTCGGCCTCGAGACGGACGGTCGTCTTCGGCCGGTCGACGCCGAGGGCGAGCCGGCGTTCGAGAACGTCTTCGCCGCGGGCGCGGTGCTGGGCGGCGCAGACGTCGCCAGGGAGAAGTCGGCCAGCGGCGTCTCGCTCTCGACCGGTCTAGTCGCCGGGCGGGCGGCCGCAGCAGCGACGGAGGAAACACGATGAGCGAACGCGAGCAACGACAACCATCCGACGACGCAGTCGAACCGATCGATGTGTTCCCCGAGCGGGAGATGGACCTCCGGGCCGGCGCGGACTCCTGCTACAAGTGCACCACGTGCGAGACGTCGTGCCCGGTGGCGGAGGTCGACGACGAGTTCCCCGGACCGAAGTTCCAGGGACCCGAGCAGTGGCGCCTCAAGCGAAAGGAGGACGCCGACATCGACGACTCCATCCTCTCGTGCTCCAACTGTCTCAGATGTGATAGCTCCTGTCCCTCGGAGGTTCCGCTGGCGCAGATGCACAACCAGGCCCGCGGGGAGTACGTCGACGAGCAAATGAACAAGCTCTCCCGGGAGTACGTCCGGAACCGGATCCTGGCGAACTACGGCCTGCTCGCGGGGATCGGGAGCAAGGTCCCCCGGCTCGTCAACTTCGTGATGGGGATGAAGGTGACGAGGAAGCTCAACGAGAAACTGCTCGGGCTCCCGAGCGAGCGCGAGTTCCCGGCGTTCGCGACGCAGACGTTCAGGGAGTGGTGGCGCGAACGCGGCGGCGCCCAGGTCGATAGCGAGGAAAAGCGGGTGGCGTACTTCCACGGCTGCTACTCCAACTACAACACCCCCGAGGTCGGCAAAGCGATGGTGCGGGTGTTCGAGGAGCTGGGCTATGAGGTGATGGTGCCCGAACAGCGGTGTTCGGGGACGCCGATGTTCGCCAACGGGATGCTCTCGGACGCCCGGCGGGCCGCGGAGACGAACGTCGAGTCGCTCGCCAGGGCGATCGACGACGGCGCCGACGTGATCGCCTCCTGTACATCCTGTTCGCTTTCCCTGCGGAAGGAGTATCCGGAGCTTTTCGACATCGACCGCATCGACGACGTCTCGACCCACACCTACGAGGCCCTCGAGTACCTCCGGATCCACGAGGACCTCGAAGCGGAACTGGAGGACGCGGATCTCGATCATCCGGCGCTGGCGTATCACGCCCCGTGTCACGCCAGGAACCAGGGGCTCGACAGGCAGGCGGTCGAGCTGTTCGGGGACGTCGACGGGGTCACGATCGATGACGTGGGCGACTCCTGCTCCGGCATCTCCGGCACCTACGGCTGGAAGTCCGAGAAGTACGAGGCCTCCATGGAGATCGGGAAGGAGATGTTCCACCACATGGAGGAAGCCGAGGGCGACGTCGGCATGACCGAGTGCCCGACCTGCGCGATGCAGATGGAACACGGCACCGGATACGAGGTCAAACATCCGCTGCAGCTACTCGAGGCGGCGCTCGTCCCGGGATAGCGGTTTCAGACCCTTCGGCGCCCTCGCGCCGGTTCGATGCGAGTTCCCGCGAAATGATTCGAACCCGCACGCTCTTCCCTGCTGACGTGTGAGGGGAGATATGTTCGACGATGTCTCCGACCGTCTCGCGGACAACGCGCCGATGCGAGGGTACGGCGCGGCCGTCACGCCGGGACGTGGGGGACCGCTCGTGTTCGTCTCGGGCTACGGTGGGGGGAACCGGCTGTACCAGGTCGAGGGCGACAGGCTCGTGGACCGGGCGTGCGGCATCGTAGCTGACGAGGGCCGGCACGCCATCGCCGTTGCGGCGGCCGACCTCGACGCCGACGGCTCCGAGGAGGTGTACGTTCACAACACCGACACCTACGGCGGCGCGACCGACGACGCCGACCTGTTGCTCGACCGTGTGGCTCCCGATCGGGACGTCTGGCGGGACGTGTTCGCCCTCGAAGTCAACGCCGGCCGCGAGAACTTCAGGGCCGGTCGGTCGGTTGCAGCGCTCGATCGGCTCGGGACCGGACAGTACGGCGTCGCGGTCGCGTCCCACGGGAGCGAACTCCGGTACTACGAACTCGGGGACGACGGCGAACTCACCGACATGGCGCCCGCGCTCGGGCTGGACGTCGTCTGCGGCGGTCGGTCGGTGTACGCCGGACCGCTCGTCTCCGAGCGGATGGACCTGTACCTCGGGGTGGACGCCGGGCCGAACCGACTGTTCCGGAACGAACGGGGCCAGTTTTCCGACGTCGCCGCCGACCTGGGGGTTGCGGATCCGGACGGGGACGCCAGGGGATTGGCCCTGGTCGGCGTCACCGACGCCCGGAAGCGGGGGACTGCGGCGAGCCGTGAACGGACGGCGACGACGGGGGCCTTCGAGCTGGCGGTCGGGAACTGGGAAGGTCCCGGACGGATATTCCGCACGTCCGGGGAGCGCTTCGAGGACGTCGCGCCCGAAGGATTCTCCAAACGGACGCGCACGCGGACGCTGGTCGCGGGGGACTTCGACAACGACGGACGTATGGAGCTTTTCAGGAACTGTCTGGGCGGTCCGAACGACCTCTTTCGCCGGACTGCAGACGGCTGGACGGAACTGGACCCGGGATCGGCGCTGGAGCCGACCGGACTCGGAACCGGCGCCGTGACCGCGGACCTCGACGGCGACGGGACGCTGGAGCTTCTGGTAGTACATGGCGAACTCGCGGCCCAGCCCCTCTCGCTGTACGCCGTCGAGAACGACAACGACTGGCTCCGGGTCGCGCCGACGACGGTGGAGGGAGCGCCCGCCCGGGGAGCGATCGTCGAACTGGACACCGACGAGGGCCGGCAGCGCCGGGTCGTCGACGCCGGGAGCAACTACCTCGGCCAGTCGGAGCCCGTGGCCCACTTCGGCCTCGGCGAGGCGACCCCGGCCCGACTCCGGGTGCGGTGGCCGGGGGGTCACGAGACGGCAATCGAGTCGCCGGAGCCGTGCCGGGAGCTCGAGATTCAGCATCCCGGCGCGGCGGATCCCTGAGGACCGGTCTACAGGACCCGGGTCGCTTGTTCCGACCTCCGCCTGCGGGGCCGGCTACTGGTCCGTGGAGCTGGAGCTGCTCGCTCCTTCCGACGCCGCCGATGACTTCGGTTTTTCCGACCCCGTCGACGATTTCGATCCCTCTGACCCCTGATCGGCCGTCCGTCCCAGTAGCCGCACCGCGAGCCCGCCCAGGGACTTGAACGCGACGTTGACGTAGAGACCCACGAGGAAGGAAAGTCCCGCTGCAAACCACGCCGTGTTGTCCCCGTTCGATTCCGGAGCGAATACTGGGAGGAACAGATAAACGCCCGCAGCGAGGATCCACGCCGCCGGAATTCGGAGCCCCATCTCCGCGAGTCGATCGACGTCCCCCCACTCGACGAACTCGTCGAGTTGAGTGATCAGCCGCGTGAACACGTATCCGAGCGCCCCGAGCGACGAGTACACGTAGACGAACCCGGGTACAGCTACGGGGTCGCGCCAGCCCTTCGATGCGTCGACGAGGTCCCACGGGAGTTCTCCCGTCGTGATGATCACTCCCAGCACCGTCAGGGCGAA
>JAZKTH010000067.1:0-12418 GCA_036625675.1 Haloferacaceae archaeon | reverse complement strand
GCTCGTGCCGAGTCCGGCACCGGCGGACGCGGCGCCCACCGTTCCGAGTGCGAGTAGCGCTTTCCGACGCGAGAGTTCGAATTTTCGGTTTGACATGAGTTTGGGACCCGACCGCTTCGGGGCGGGTTGGGTGATCCGACGACCCCTTCCTCCATAGGTAATCGCGCGATTGGTTCCCAAACGGGCCGTTTGTAGATCGAAGGGGAGCCCTGAGAAGCGGTTCGATCCGGCTTTCGGGTGCTACTGGGCGTCGGTGTTCGCGCTGCCCTGGATCTCCGTCGTGCCGTCCGGGTTCGCCACCTCGACGACGAAGCTGTCCGAGACCACGACCGTCCCGTCCTCGTTCTGGTTGCCGACGACGTCGACCGTCAACGCCAGGTCCACCTGAGTCGTCTTCGAGTCGCCGGCGTCGAGCGTGCCGTCGCTGAAGTCGTCCGCGGTGACGGCGGTGCCGACGGCAGTGATGTCTTTTTGCGTGAATTCGATCGTCATGTCACCACTCGTATCAGAAAAGGTACTAGAAACGCTTGATGTGCTAGCGATATCGTCGTTATCTCCGTAGTCATCTATAGTATCCAACACTTCGGAATACACAACGTCCGTCTTCCCGTCGACAGTCGCCTCCAGCGTCACCGCCACCTCCTGAACTCCGCCGCCGAAATGCTCCCAGTAAACGTCCATGGTCGGGGCGACGTACACCGCCGAGACGGTCCCGTCGCTGTTCTCGACGGTCGGCGTGTCGGACGCCGTGAACTCGGAGGCGTCGACGGCGGCCGTGGGCTCCGCGAGCAGGTTCGCCGCCCCGGCCGCGAGCGTCGTCCCCCCGGCGGCGACGCCCAGCCGCCGGAGAAGTCCCCTTCGCGTGCGATTCGACCGAAATCCGTGATCGTCGTTGTTGTCACTCATCGTTGTGTAGCGTTCGGTCGCTACCCGACTGTCTCGAACCCTCTCGGGACGTAACGACACTCCATCGTCCGTGGCGACGCCGCCCGAACCTCGCCCGCTACCGGGAGCGGCTCCCGTGGCGGCAATCACTCCCGCCAATGTTCCTACTGCATTTAGTTTTCCGACTATGTAGTGGATGGATAAAAGTTACTATACCGACGCGGCGGGCAGGTGCAGATTGCTCCCTCTGCTGCGCCGGCACGCATCGCCGATACAGAACAAATGAGCTGAACTGAGAAGATAGTCTCGAAAATGTTCCGGTTCAGTATATAGATAGTTTATATTACCGGAATTCCGATTAGAATTGTTCGAGTTTTACGCACCCTCGCTAGGGTGTGAGTTCTCCGCAGTTTTGCCGTCGACGACGACTTTCGCGATCTGTCCGCCCGAGTCTCGATCGAACGTCTCCGGGCCGTCCGAGAGGTCGACCGTGGTACTCTGGGAGTCTCCGTTTTTAAAGTGAACAGTCACGTCGTACGTACCGCCGGCGTCGTCCGAGAATTCCACCTGCCCGAACCCTTTGAACGCAACCGACAGGTTACCGGTTCCGTCATCGGTCGTGTTCACGTCCTGTAGCTCCACCGTCTCGGTCCCGGTCGTCGGACCGCAGTCGACGTCGATCGTCCGCGTGATGTCGAAGCTCGCGCCACCAGCCTCGCCGGTGATCTCGAGGTCGACGCTTCCCTCCTCTCTCTGCATCGTGCACTCCGCGGTCACGTTCGTGTCTTCGCCGACGCCGACCGATCCGTCTTCGAGTTTCACCGAGTTCTCTTCGATCGCGTCCGAACCGTCCACGACCGAAACCTGCAGCGGCTCCATGTCGCTCGCAAACTGGTTAGTCACGGTCAGTAGCTTCACCCGGTCGTCGCCGTACGCCTCGTCGCCAACCGTCTCGATCCCGACGTACGCTTCGCTGTCGTCCACCACGCTCACGTCCACGCCCCGGTCGGCGCTCACCGCCGAGAATCCGGCAGTGCCGAACGTCAAAAGCAGGAGACCGAGCAGCGCGAACGCGACGCTCAGTCGGGTGAGAGTGCTCATCGGTGGTCACCCCCCGCTTCCGTCGACGCTCGAGTGCTGTCGTGCATGGCGTGTGGCCCCCGGATCGGATCGCGGATCCGTTGCGTTGTCGTCCGTGATGCGGTCGATTCCATCCCTCGGTCAGGTGTCGCGCTCCAGTTCGGGCGGCACCTCACCGGTTCCCAGCTGCATCTCGGAGGTGTGGTACCGGTGTGCCAGCGCCGAGACCAGGAACGCGACGACGACGAACACGCCCCACGAGAGGTCCGGCAGCAGCGTGAACGGATACACGCCCAGCCAGACCGCCCCGTAAAGCGCGATCGACACCGCCGAGAGGCCGAGGTAGTACTCGCTCCAGGGGATCTCGTTCCCGTGGATGACGTCCATGTAGATCTCCACGTCCTCCATCGCGGGCGTGGGCTCGACCAGCCCGCGGTCCTTGTTGAAGGAGACGAGGCCGGCGTCGTCCATCTTCGGGAGGTGCGACTGCTGGAGCGCGGTGTACACCCGCTTGCGCTCCTCGTAGGACACCTCCTGGAGGTCGACCTCGTTCTCCCAGGCGGCGACCTGCTCGGCCAGCGACCCGAGGTCGATCGTCCCCTCGGCCTCGTACGCGTCGCGTTTGAGCGCGTGCAACGCGTACCGTCGCCTCCGGTTCGCAAGCACCTCGAACAGCTCGTTTTCGTTTACTCGGCCGGTCCCCCCACGGCCACTTGCTGACGCGACACCCATCTCGATTGCATTATTGACGGAGAGACTATTAAACAGGGCGGACAGTTTCGGCTACGGGGGGTATTCAGGCAGCTCCTGAGAAGGCGATCGCGAAATCACATCGTGTCGATAACCGGCGATCGAAGCCTCGATCTCGTAACGGTCCGTTTAATCGGTCGTTACCCCACGATCGGAATCGGGAGGCTGCGTCGACTTTGGTTCCTCGAGCCGCCGGTTTCCGGGATTCGCTCCGGCGGCCCGCACGCCGATCGGGGGCGCGAGGATCGGGACGTGTCCCCCTCCCGCGGACCCGGCGCTGGACCCGGTCCCCCGCCGAGCACGCGACCGGAATGAACGGTCTCAACGACTACCTGAGTCCAGGCGCGCGCGTAAACTGTCACGAGGGGGGCCGCTCAAACAGATCAATACCTTATAGCCGGGTAGTATACTACCCCCCAGAGGGTGTCGCTCGTGCATCGAAAGCGCCGTAGTCGTCCGGGCAATCGCGACAGTCCGCTCTCTCACGGCGGGGGCCGGCGCCGCGGGGTGAGAACCGTCGGGCAGGGGGGCACCTCGACAGAAGGATGAATCGAACACACGCGGTGCTGCTCGCGGTCGCCGTCACCAGCGGATTCACGATAGTGGCGACCGCGGGCGCGCCGGTCGGGCCGCTGGCCACCGACGGGATCGACGTCGTCCCCGGCGACGACGAGAACGACGCGATCGGCCACCTCGAGCTCGAACCGCACCCCGGACCGAACGGGAAGTACGCGTTCGTGAACGAGGAGACCGGGGAACTGGAGGTCGCGGTCGGGCCGTCGAACCCGAAGCTCGAGGGGGAACGCGGCGTCAGCGTGGAGGCGGGAACCACGATCGACGACGTCTTCCTCGTCAGGTACAACGCGTCGAGGATCGACCGGGAGGAGCCGGTTCGGATCTGGATCGAACGCGAGGACGACGAGGACGTGTCGCTCACGTTCGTCAGCGACGGCCAGCCGATCGAGGGCGAATCGGCGAACCTCGCGCTCGAGCCCGGCGAAACCGCCGCCGTCGGGCTACACGTCGACTCCGCCGGGGCGGAGCCGGGAACGGTGAGGAGCAACTTCACGATCCGCGCCGAATTCCCCGAGGAATCGGAATCCGAGGAATCGGGGAGCGGGGACGCCGGAACGACGGGCGGGGGCTACGACGGGACGAACTTCGTGGTCACGGCCGACAGCGACGGGGTGTGCGAAGCCACCGTCTACCGGGCCCGGGGCGGGGAACCCACCACCCTGGACGCCTGCGACGTCGAGATCTCCGACGGGGTCGTTCTCGACGGGGTGACGTTCACGACGGCGATCGACGACGACGTCGACGTCCGGCTGGAGGGGAACGCCTCGCCGTTCGCCGGCGGGGGCACGCTCGATCCGGCGGAAACCGGCGCCGCCCCGCTGGGGTACTTCACCGCCGAGATCGACCCGACCGCCGCCGACGTGACCCGGACCGGGTACGAGATCACGGTATCGAACGATCGGCTGGCGGCTCCGGGCCTGGAGACGCCAGGGAACGTCAGTGCGGCCGAACGGCTCGGTGAGATCGATCCGGCGGCGGTCCGCCTGTACGGCTACGATCCGGAGAGTGGGACGTGGACCCCGCTGGAGACGACGGTCGAACCCACCGACGAGGGCGTGCGCCTGCGCGGCGAGTCGACCGAATTCCCGATGTACGCGGTCGGGGTCGACGTCCCCGCCGTGGGGATCTCGGACGCCGGCGTGGAGCCGACGACCGTGGAAGTCGGCGAGAACGCGACGGTGACCGCGACGGTCGGAAACGACGGCCGCGCCGACGGCGAGGCCCGGGTCGTGCTGCGGGCGAACGGCGACGTGATCACGACCGAAACCGTCGCGGTCCCGGCGGGGGGAGAAAGCGTCGTCACGTTCGAACCGTCGTTCGAGGCCCCCGGAACCTACGAGATCGACGTCAACGGAGAACCGGCCGGGGAGCTCGCCGTGGAGGCCCCGGCGACCGACGACGGGGAGGAGTCGACGGAGGACGCGGAATCGACCGGGGACGGGGGATCGACTGACGGCGAAGAGTCGGACGACGAGACGACCCAGTCCGGAGAAACGGACGACGTGGACGGGACGGACGGGACGGAATCCGGGACGGACACCGGACCGTCGACCGACGCCGGAACGCGGGCCGGGACCGACGACACGCCGACGGAAACCGACGACGCGCCGACTGGAACCGACGGGTCGGCCGGCCTCCTCGAAGAACCCGCGGGAATCGACCTGGAGCGGACGGTCGGACTGGTCTCGTTCCTCGCCATCACGTTGTCGACGGCGTATCTCGTCCGTCGAATGCCCCGATAGTGATCCCCGAATCCATGAACGCTGTGAGGGAATCCCGACCCGGCTCTCCGAGCGACGTCGAGCTACCGCCGTTCTCGACGGCGGTCGCCCGGAGCGTGTGGCTCCGGGAGCTCGCGGTGCTTGCAGTCGTCCCGCTCGTCCTGGTCGGGACGTACGCACTCCCCACGGAGACGAAGCGCGCCCTCGCGTTCGCGTACACCGACCCCACGGTGACGACCGCCTACGTCTCCCACTTCGTTCACCTCCGCTGGGACCACCTCCTCGCGAACCTGCTCGGGTACGGGCTGGTCGTGGGGGCGACGTACCTCATCTCGGTGCTCGCCGACCGCAGGCGACTCTTCTGGACGATGTTCGCCACCGTGGTGATCGCGGGACCGTTCGTACTGTCGGGACTGAACCTCGCAGTCCCGCGGGAGGCGATCGGCTACGGGTTTTCCGGGCTCAACATGGCGTTTTTCGGGGTGCTCCCCGTCGCGCTGTTCAGCTACGTCCGCCCGGAGTTCGTCTCGGAACTCCCCGCCCGCTACCTCCCGGTGACGTTCTTCCTCGTCGTGGCGATCATCAGCGGGTTCGCGCTGCCCCCCTCCGACGCCACTCTCGCCATCGGGGCCGGATCCGGGCTGGTGGCCGTCGGCTACGGCGGATTCCTCCTCGCGCGCGAACGTCGCGCCCGGGAACGGGTCGAAATGCCGGAACGCGGGCCCCGTCCGTTCGGGTACGTCGAACTCGCGGTCGCGGGCGGCGTCCTGCTCGTCGGCTACCCGCTGGTCGGGTTCCCGTCCGAACTCGTCGCGGCCAACCGGGTGGTCAACCTCTACGTCCACTTCCTCGGCTTCGCGCTCACGTTCGTCGCGGCGTTCGTCGGGGAGGTGACCCGCGTGCTGGCCGAATCGGAGGCGTGACGCGCGTGCCGTCGCGGAGAAGCGGCCCGATCCCACCGGTGACCGAAAATATAAGACGGCGACCGGCAAACGGTGCAAGAGTAACAGCAATGTCTGGTCGTCGGGGCAAACGGGGGGAAGCACCCGACCGTCGCGGGCGGAATCGCGGAACGAGTCACCGCCGGGGAGCGCGGCCGGGGCGGAGAACGTCCCCGGGGTGGCAGGGATGAACGAGCGAACCGTCCGTCTGCGCGCGATCCTCGACTCCAACTGGCAGCTGCTGGTCGCCGCACTCCTGCTTTTGGCGCTGGCGGGCGGGTGGATCGCGTACGGCGCGTACGTCGATCCGCCCCAGGAGACCACCACGGAAGTGGTCTCATCGTGGACCGTCGAGGGGGAGTGGAGCCACGGCGCGACCGTCACCGAGAGTAACTCCGTGTTCCCGACCGGAACCGAGCTCCGTGACCGGTCGGTCTACTTCGGCTCTATCGCGCCGACGTTCTCGGGGGCGTTCGGAGTGGGCTACGACGCGACCAGCGCCTCGAACGTCGCTATCGACGCGGAGAGCCGGCTCGTCACGCGGTCGGTCTCGGAGGAGGGGAACGCGACCTACTGGTCGGAGAGCCGGACCCTGGATTCGACCGCGGCCGAGAACGTCGGGGACGACGAGACCGTGAGGACCACCTTTTCGATCAATACCACCGCCCTCGACGAACGGATCGGGGAGATCCGCGAGGAGATCGGGGCCGACCCGGGCACGCTCGAACTGTTCGTCGAAACCACGGTGACGGTCGAGGGGACGTTCGACGGGGAATCCCGGACCGTCCAGCTGGCGTACCGACTCCCGCTGGAACTCCAGGGGACGAACTACCGGGTCGACGACCCCGGCCCGCTGATCGAGGAGTACGAACGGACCGAGACGACGACGCGGACCCTCGAACCGGGACTCCTCGACGGCATCGTCGCCCCGTTCCTCCTGGTCCTCGGGCTGCTCGGCGGGGCCGGCGTGGCTGCGGGGGGCTACACCGGACGGTTCGCCGTCGGCGAGGCCGAGCGCGAGTGGCTCGCGTTCCGGGACGACAGGGCGGAGTTCGACGAGTGGATCACCCGGATCTCGCTGCCGGAGGAGACGTTCGACCGGCCGGTTGCGCGCGCCGCGTCGCTCCAGGACCTGGTCGACTTCGCGATCGACAACTCCACCGGCGTCGTCGAGGACCCCGACGCCGGGACGTTCTACGTCGTCACCGACGACTACGTCTACACCTACGAGCCGCCGGTCGCGCCGGAGGGCGTCGAGCCCGCCGGCGGCGGCGGAGGAAGAGGCGAACGGGGCGCGATCGGTCCCGAGGGGAGCCAGGGGTCGGCCGCCGTCTTCGAGCCGTTCGAGTCCGCCTCCGGGTCGGACGGTTCGAACGCGCCGGACGATACGGAAGGGTCCGCCGACGGGACGCCCGCAGAACGCGAACCCGGGGACGAGGGGCGGAAAGAGGGGCCTCAGTGACCGGCCTATCGTCGCTGGCGGCGACGCCCGGCGTCCTCCCGCCGGTCCCCCTCCCCCGACGTCTCCTCGAGGGACGCCTCGAGGAAGCCGCCACGGGTCCGGCGAACCGACCAGACGTGGGTCAGCGCGGAGGCGAAAAACCCCATCACTACCCCCGCGACCCAGGCCTCGACCGGGAGTAGCGTGAACGGGTACAGCTCCAGGTAGACCAGCCCGAACACGGCGAGCGTGACGAGCGACAGCCCGAGGTAGTAGCTGCTCCAGGAGATGTCCTCGGCGCCGACGATGTCGAGGTAAACGTCGTACGCACTGACCTCGGACGACGGATCGACGACGCCCGCCTCCTCGTCGAAACGAACGAGATCCGCCTCGGCGAGGCGGGGGAGGTGGACCTGCTGCAGGGAGGTGTACACCCGGTGGCGTTGCTCCTTGGATAGCCCTTCGACGGTCGTGTCGTGTTCCCACGCGGCGACGCGCTCCGCCAGATCGCCCACCTCCACCGGGCCGTCGGCGACGGAGAGCACGTGGAGGGCGTATCTGCGCCGCTCGTTGCGCAGGACCTCGTAGACGTCCTGTCGCGGTTCGGGATCCTGCGGGTCGGGCTGAAACAGCTGCTGCCCCCCCGGGGCGTCGCTGGACGATCCGAGCACCGTCTCAATGTGGGTCGCTGAACAGGCATAAGTATTGTGTCGACGACAGAACGGCCGGCGCGTGACCGCTACCCGTCGCTCCAGACCGGCAGCCCTCACTCGATCCGGGCCAGGAGGTTCATCACGAACACGGTGCGCAAAAGCGACGCTGACTGCCCCTTCTTGAACACGAGGTCGTCGGTGTCCATCACGTGCTCCAGAACGTCGGCCGAGGCGTGTTCGGGCGCGGCCGCGATGCCGGCGTCGCGTTCCTCGGCCCACCGCATCACCCGGAGGTCGGACTTGCTGTCGCCCATCACGAGCACGAACGGATCCTCGATCTCGAGAACGTCGAGCGCGGCCTCGACGCCGGCGACCTTGTTGAGTTCGCGGGAGCCGATCTCGGCCGCGTCGGCGTGGTAGTAGGCGACGTCGATCCGTTCGAAGACCTCCCGGACGGCAGCCGGAACGTCCGCCGGTTCGACCGGCGACGTCGCGCCCTCCGTCTCCAGCACGCCCTGAATCTCGGGGTCCACACGGGTGTAGAACGCCCGCGCCCAGGCAGCCCCGGAGGCGACCGATTCCGCGTCGTCGCCCACGTCGGACGGGGCAGCGTCGTTCCCCTCGCCGACGTCGAGGTGTCCCACGACCGCCTCGCCGAGCAGGTCCAGCAGGTACACCAGCCCGGCGTCGATGACCGCCGCCGCGCGGTCGCTTCCGGTCTCGAAGTTCGGTTTGAGAGTAACGTTGAACTCGTTGCCCTGGAGGTGGCATCCCCGGCGAATCTCCTCGGACGCGTCGGGCAACACCCGCGATCGGATCTCGTCGAAGACCGCCCGGATCGAACCGTCGAGGTCGTCGTACAGCAGCTGCTTCGTCCGGGAGCCGTGTCCCGGCGTGAACACGCCGGTGCCGGCCTCGTAGACGATGCTCACGTCCCCGGAGTGGACGAGTTCGTTCCCCAACCCCTGGATCGTGAACCCCTTGACGTTCTCCAGCGTCTGCCCGGTGCAGATGACGATCGGAACCCCTTCCTCGTGGAACTCGGTCAACACGTGCAGCGTGTCCCGCGGGATCTCGTTGTCGGTGCCGCCCGCGGACCGGAGCGTCTCGTCGACGTCGAGCACGAGCGCGTTCACCGCGCGCCCGTAGGCGGACAGCAGATCCAGCGCCGTGAAGGCCCCCTCCCGGTCGGCGCGGGCGGCGACCTCGGCGAACACCCCGCCGGTCGGGAGCTCCTCCCGGACCTCCTCCTTCCGGCGGTCAAGCTCGTCGTTTGCGTCCTGCCAGTGATCCAGCGCCACGCGGGAGTCGACCGGCGGGAACAGGTCGACGAAGTCCTGGTACTCCCGGAGCGTCTCGGTGTCGAACTCGCGGTAGAGGCGATAGAGGAGGTCGTACCGTTCCATCGTCGGGTCGCTTCGACGGCCAGCCAGTTAAGTCCGTCCGGCGAGACCCTCCTCAGTCGGCGTCGAACCACTCCAGCGCGGCCTCGATCGACGTCCTGGGCGGCGAGCAACTGAACTCCCGGCAGGCGTAGACGGTCGGCTCGCCCTCCGCCGCCCCGCGGTCCGCCCAGATCGGCGGGGCGTCGGACAGCCCGAGCGTCTCGAGCCACTCCTCGAGTCCGGCCTCGGTGGGAGGGCGGTGGGCCAGGACGGCACCGGGAAGATACCGGTTCGAGAGCGACTCCCGCCACGCCTCGGGGAACGTCTCAGCGGCGATCGTGAGTTCGAGCCCGCCCCGCCGGCGGCGCTCCGCCGCCCGGACCAGCGAGACGTGCTCGAGGGGGCTCGCCCGGATCCGGTCGGCGTGCGTCGCGAGCACCCGGTCCGCGCGCTCCCCCAGCCCCGCCGCCGGGGCGAACGCGTCGAGTTCGGCGAAAAGCTCCGTGGCCACCCCGAGGCTCGACGGGGTCGACCCGTCGGCGAACTCCTGTGGCCGAACGAGGAGCTGCTCGCCGGACTCGGGGGTGTAGTACAGCGTTCCCGACTCCTCGTCCCAGAACTCCGCGATCGCCGCCCGTGAAAGCGTGAGAGCGAAGGAGAGCGGCTCCACTTCCCCGGTCGCCTGGTAGAGGTCGAACGCGCCGCGCGCGAGGAACGCGTAGTCGTCGAGGTAGCCCGGCCCCGCCACGTCGCCGTCGAGCCACCGGCGGTCGAGCCGTCCGGCCTCGCCGGCGGCGGGGTCGAACAGCCGATCCCGGACGAACGACAGCACCCGGCGCGCGGCGTCCGCCAACTCGGGATCCAGCGCCAACGCCCCGCGGGCGAACGCGGAGACGGCGAGCCCGTTCCACGCCGCGATGACCTTGTCGTCTCGGGCGGGCCGGGGACGGGCTTCCCGGGCCTCGAACAGGGCCTCGCGTCCCTCCGCGAGCGCGGCCTCGATCTCCTCGACGGGGGCGTCCCGATCCGCCGCGAGCGACTCCACGGAGGCCGAGATCGTCGGAACGGTCGTCCCCCCCTCGAAGTTCCCGCCGGGGGCGATGCCGTACCGCTCACACAGCAGCGTCGCCGTCGGTTCGTCGACGACGTCCCGGACCTCGTCGGGCGTCCAGACGTAGAAGCCACCCTCGCTGGGGCCGCCGTCGCGGCCGGCGGGCGGGTCGCTTTCGGCGTCGAGCGTGGCGGCAAACCCGCCGCCCTCGACCCGGAACTCGCGTTCGAGGAACTCGAACGTCTCCTCGGCGACGCGGGCGTACGTCGGGGAGCCGGTGATCCGGTGGGCGTCCAGGTAGACCGGCGGGAGCAGCGCGTTGTCGTACAGCATCTTCTCGAAGTGGGGCACGGTCCACTCCCGATCCACGGCGTACCGGTGGAACCCGCCCCCGACGTGGTCGTACATCCCGCCGGTCGCCATCGCGTCCAGCGTCCGAGTCGCAGCCGACAACGCCCCCTCGCGGTCGCTGTGCCGGAACCCCCGCAACAGCAGATCCAGCCGCCCCGGCTGTGGGAACTGGGCCCCGTCGTTCCCGAAACCCCCGTGTTCGGCGTCGGCACTACGGAGCGCCGCGTTCACGGCCGAATCCAGGAGATCCCCGCCGAGGGGGTCCGGATCGACGGCCCCGGCCTCGCTCGCGTCCTCGACCGGCTCGGCGTCACCCGGCACGCCGGAGTCGGCTCCGGACACTCCCGAGTCGGCCTCCGCCGTGGACGGCAGGTCGGCCGACGACTCGAGGTGATCTCGCGCGGCCTCCGTCCACTGGTCGGCGCGGGCTTCCATCTCCCGGCGCTGCTCGGGATCGTTCCACGAGGCGGCGATACGCCGACAGACGTCCTCGAAACCGGGACGGCCCCGCCCCGACTCCGGCGGGAAGTACGTCCCCACGTAGAACGGCTTCCCCTTCGGGGTCAACCACGCCGACAGCGGCCACCCGCCGCCGCCGGTAACCAGCTGACAGACGGTCATGTAGATGCTGTCGACGTCGGGACGCTCCTCGCGGTCGACCTTGATCGGGACGAACTCCTCGTTCAACACCTCGGCGATCGACTCGTCGGCGAACGACTCCGACTCCATGACGTGACACCAGTGACACGCCGCGTAGCCGATCGACAGGAAGATCGGAACGTCCCGTTCGCGGGCGGCCGACAGCGCCTCGTCGTCCCACGGCTGCCAGTTGACCGGGTTGTCGGCGTGCTGGCGGAGGTACGGGCTGGCCTCCTCGTCGAGTCGGTTCCGGGATGAGGGGGCGGACATGGCAGTAGCTTGGGTCGCATCCCGAAAAGCGTGTCTGCTCGCGGGTCGGCCCGGCCCGATCCCGCGTTAAACGTAGCTCTCCTGCTCTTCCAGGAGGGAATCGAGGTACTCGTGGGCCTCGACGAGGATATCCCGCGGCCCGTCCTGGGTAATGGTGTTGATCGCCTGTTCGTAGTCGCGCCACTGGAGGTCGCGGTGCTCCTTCGAGAGCTCCGCGCTCGCCTCGAAGGAGTGGGCGATGAACAGGTGCACCGTCTTGTGGATCGTTTTGCCGTTCGCTTCGAAGACGTAATCGTAGTCCTCGCGGAAGCCGTCGATGAGCCGGAACTCCTCGATCCCCGACTCCTCTTTGACCTCCCGTATCGCCGTCTGCTGGAGCTCCTCGTTCCCTTCGACCCCGCCCTTGGGGAACTCCCAGTCCCCCGGTCTGCTCTTCAGGAGGAGATACTCCCTCCGATCGCGGGTGTCGCGGAAGAGGATGGCTCCAGCGCTGGTCGCTTCGACCGCCATTACTGATAGGTAAGCTATCACCCGTTAAATGGGTGTCGGAGGGGAGATGCCGGCAGCAGCGCCGGCCGTTCGAGCCGGTCGTAGGGATTCCGGGAGCGCCGGTCCCGGCCGCCCTCAACCCGTTCCGTGTGGGCCGCCGCGTGGGCATCCGGCGTCGATCCCGCG
>JAZKTH010000066.1:0-12590 GCA_036625675.1 Haloferacaceae archaeon | reverse complement strand
CGTCGAGCGTCTGGGTCCGCATGTCGAACGGGTACGTCCGGGAGACGAACGGCGGAATGACGTGGAGGCCGGGCTCGAGCACCCGTCGGTACTCGCCGAATATCGTGAGCGGCCGGCGTTCGTACGCCTCCACCACCTCGAAGGCACTCAGCAGCGTGATCGCGGCGAACAGGACGAACAACACGCCGACCCCGACGAGAGGATCACCCAGGAAGAGCGCGACGCCGACGGCGAGAACACCGAGGAAGACGACCGCGCGCTTGAGGCTGTCGGGGGCCCCCGTCGCGCTCATTCGCCCCAGCTTGCGAAGGCTACTCATGCCAGCAGTTGGTGACGTGGAGCCTTACGCGTTTCCCCGGGAGGCCCGGATCGGCGACGCGAGATCAGCGATCGGCGGGGCCGTCCTCGCCCTCCTCGTCTGGGAGCTTGAGCACGTTTTCGCGGCCGAGACGGAAGCTCTCGAGTTTTCCCTCCTCGCGGAGCGATCCGACGACCTGACTCGTCCTGGCGTCGGTCCAGTCCATTTCTCGGACGACCTCCTGCTGTTTGATCCGTCCGTCGTGCTCGCGGACGAGTTTCAGAACCCGTTCCTCCGGGCTCAACAGCTCGTCCGGGGGCGAGTCCCCGGACGCCGTGGCTGCCGAACCGCCCCCGGCGCCGGAATCGGAGGTATCGGCGTCCACGCCGGAACCACCAGAACCGCCGGAATCGACGCCGGAGGGGGGGCCCGTGGAGGGACCGGAACCGTCGTCCGCGACCCTCTCGGAGGATCCGCTTCGCCGCCGAGAGAACAACAGCAGCCCGATCGCGGCGGCGATCGCGACGAGTACCGCCACGACGCCGCCGGAGACCGGCGAGTCGCTCGGTTCTGCCGGCTCCGTGGTATCCCCGGGGTCGGTCGGTCCGGTATCGGTCGGATCGGTGCCCGAGTCCGTCGGCGTCCGTTCGCCCGGAGGCACCGGTTCGAGCCTGATCCGCGGTTCGTCGCTCCCGAACTCGAACGGTCCATCCCAGATCGCGGTCGTGGGCGTAGATCTGCTGGGATCGGGAGTCACGGAAGTCGCCTCGTACCCCTCGGGCCACGCGAGGACGAACTGGCTGTCCGCGTCGAGGAACAGCCCGGCGACGGCGTCTCCCGCCAGGATCGCGTCGTCCTCGGTGGCCGCGAATCCACCCCAGGTGAACGAGTAGGCGACGACGCCGTACTCCCTCCCGAGCGTCTGCCGGCGAGTGTCGACCGTCACGTTGGAGACGCTCATCTCCCGACCGGTCGCCTCCTCCGCGGTCGAGACTGTCGACACCATCCGGTCGCGGAATCGGTCGACGTACGGGGTTTCGTTCCGCGCGATCTCGGATTCCAGCTCTTCGAACGCCGTTCGACTCTCGTTGTCGGTCAGCCGGAACCGGTACTCCACCGTCCACACCGCGTCGCCGTCCTCTTCGATCGACGCCTCGAGGAGGATGTCGTCCGCCTCCGCGCCGTCGGTCTGGAAGAACGGGTCCCCGACGGTAGCCGGGTCCGGTTCGCTGAAGGGAGCCGAGCCCGGTCCCGCGACTGCGGCGCCGGCCGGAACGGCGATCGAGGCGGTCGCTGCCACGAGCAGAAGGCTCACGGCGAGGGCGAATTCGAGCGACCTGATGCGCCGATCCATCGTCTAGAGCCCCCTGCGAGCCCCGAGGGGAAAGCCGTTATCATCTCCGGAAACCTGCCGGTCGGGAGACCACGGAGGTCCGTAGTCGACCGACGGAGGGTTTTTGTTCCGCCTCGAACGACGACTCGCATGGACGATCGAACGCCGGCCCGTTTGGACAGCCGTGCCGCGGTCGAGGTCGAAACGCTCCTGAAAATCATCCTCGGTCTGGTTCTCGTCTGGCTCGTGCTCGAGGTCGTCGGGGCGGCACTCCGGGTGACCGCGGCGGTATTCCGGTTCCTGACCCCGCTGCTCGGGATCGCGATCGCGATCCTGATCGTGCTGTGGCTCCTCGACAGGATCTGATCGTCGCCGCTCCCCGAAACGAGATGTTCAGCATCAACGTTCCGACCCCGCCCGCCGTCGAGAGGCTTGCCGACCGGCTACAGCCACAGCTCGTGGAGTTCGATCGCGTCCGCGAACGGCACACCCTCCTGTGCAAGCGACTCGGGGTCGACGCCTTCGGAAACGAGGGGGGTCCGCCCGAGAAGGAGACCGCCCTCTCTCGCCTTCGGGAGGAGCTGCGACCGCTGATCGGGGAAACCCGGCCGTTTCAGGTGGAGATCACGGGGATCGACGCGTTCGCGGAGCCGACCGCGGGACCGGGACCGGTCGTGTACCTGACCGTCGAGAGCGACGGGCTGCTTCGACTGCACTGGCGGCTCGTCCGGGCCTTCGGAGCGGTCGAGGGACTCGAAGGCGAGGAGTACGTTCCCCACGTGACGCTGGCCCGGGGCCTGGAAAGGGGAATCGGGAAGGGAACTGGAGTCGAAACTGGACGTGGAATTGAAACTGGACGTGGAGTCGAAACCGGACGTGACGTCGACGCGGTTCTGGAACGGCTACGTGAGGCGGCCGGGGACGTCGACGTTCGGTGGCGCGTCGACGAACTCGATCTGTGGGACCCGGAGTTCCGGGTGTCCGCAGGCCGGATTCGGCTCTGAAAAACTGATCGTAGGGGAACTCAGTCGCTCTGGATCCGTGGAGCCAGCATGTACGTCACCTGGCCCAGCCCTTCGGCGAACTCGTAGTGGAGTTTCACCGGGAACTCCTCCCCGAGTTCGACCACGACCTCGGCGTCGCCGGGGATCGCCTTGTTCATGTCTTTGAGGTAATCCAGGGAGAAAAGCGAGTCGGCGGGGCCGGCAGTCAGATCGATGAGGTCCTCGGTGGCGAGTTCGAAGTCGACGTCGTCGGTGTCGCCCTCGGCCTCGATGTAAAAGGCCTCCGCGCTCTCGTCGACCCGCAGCCGGATGTGGTCGCTGACCATGTCGGAAGCCTTGATCCCGCGGTCGAGCTGTGCTCCCTCGAGGACGATCTCGGCAGGGAGGTCGAGGTCCGGGATGTCGGGTTCCTGTCGAATCGCGTCCGGGTCGATGAGCGCGAGGGTGTACGAGAGGCCGTCCATCCGGATGTGGAGCTTCCGGGTCTCCTCGTCGAGTTCGAGGTGAATCAGGTCGTCGCTGTTGGCCATGCTGGCGATGTCCTCGAGCCGATTGAGGTTGACGCCGATGACGCCGCCGTCGGCCTCGTAGGACTCGAACGCGGCTGCCTCGAGGGTGAGATCGACCATTCCCACGTTCGCGGGATCGACCGCCCGGATGCTGAGTTCCTCCTCGTTCAACCGAATCTTGCACTCGTCGACCAGCACACTCACCGAGTCGAGCGCGTCCCGGAGGGTCGACGCGCCCACGATGGCCTGGAACATATGGAGACTGGTACGGCACCTCGCATTAAAAACCACCCGTTTCCTGGCCGTTTCCGCGCGCTCCGGTCCCGATTTTCGCGGGCTACCGGGACGCGTTTCGTCACTCCTACCGGGGCGGGTTTCGTCACTCCCCGAGGTCAATTACCAGGGTTCGTCTTTCAGGCCGAGCCGATACGCGAGGACGTTCGTCCCGACGTGAAGCACGGGAGTGATCACCAGCACCGCGAGCACGACCCCGGGCGTGAAGGTGGAGAGGAACCAGTCGGTCGCGAACGCCGCAGAGAGGACGAGTCCGCCGACGACGAAGTCGAGCTGGTCCAGCCCCGGAAACGCCGCCCCGCGTTCCCGTCCAGTCCGGCGTTTGAGAAACGACGCGGCGATGTCGCCGACCATCGCCCCCAGCGCGAGGCCGAGGGCAGCCGCGAACGGGAACCGCGGGAGGTCGACCCCGACCGCGGCGCCCGCGGGATCCACGACGGTATTTAAGATCATGGCGAGGGCGACCCCCGCCAGCGTTCCCGCGACGGTCCCCCGCCAGGTTTTCCCGTCGCCGAGCAGCCGTTTCCCGTTCCAGGTCGCCCCGGCGTCGATGGGGCGACCACCTCCGGCGAGGACGGCGACGTTGTTCGGCACGTAGGCTGGCAACATCGCCCAGAACGCGGTTGCGACGACGGATCCGACCATAGCGGAGCGACGAAACCCGACCTAAAAGGGACGGCGATTCGAACTGATACAAATTATCATCCGAGTGATGTAACGTATCCAACCTCTTTCCTTCCCCAACCCCACTCGACCCCCCCACCCCTTCGTTTCGTGTGGAACACGCGGAGAAGGGGGGTGGGGGAGGGGTATATAGAAATCGGTACCTTTAGGTAATACTAACTAGAACAATATCCGCAAACTACTCTTCCCACTATATTTAGATAGGGTTTGGTAAGTATATAAGAACGTTTTCGGGGTTTCGAGAGCGATCACCGTTTCTCACCGGCCATGGATCCTCTCTCTCGTGTAGTTCCAGTCGAAACGAAGGGGTGGGGGGGAGGCTGAGGGAGGTAAGGCTGAGGGGGATGAGGCTGAGCGAAGTCGAGAGAAACGGGTGTAAATCGGTCGTGACAACACGACAATCAAGTAAGGAATCCGACACAGTGTGATCCCAGACACATGTCTGACGCAGATTTAAGTGCGCACAGGGACGTGAATCCGGTATACGGTCGCGTATCGACCGAAATCGGAGGCGTTCAGGAGGCCACGGATGGGACTGATAACGAACCTGAAAGACAGCATTTCACGGGCCGCGGACCGACTGTTCTCGGCGTCCGAGCCCAAACGAATCGGCATTTACGGTCCGCCTAACGCGGGGAAGACCACCCTCGCCAATCGAATCGCCCGCGACTGGACGGGCGACGCCGTCGGACCGGAGAGTCACGTTCCACACGAAACGAGGCGCGCCCGGCGGAAGGAGGACGTCGAAATCGAGCGGAACGGCCAGACGGTGACGATCGACATCGTCGACACTCCGGGAGTGACGACGAAGGTCGACTACAAGGAGTTCCTCGAACACGACATGGAGAAGGAGGACGCCGTCCGTCGCTCCCGGGAGGCCACCGAGGGGGTCGCGGAGGCGATGCACTGGCTCCGGGAGGACGTCGACGGGGTCATCTACGTCCTCGACTCGACGGAGGACCCGTTCACGCAGGTGAACACCATGCTCGTCGGGATCATCGAGTCCCAGGATCTCCCGGTTCTCATCTTGGCGAACAAGACCGACCTCGAGGACTCGCAGATACAGCGCGTCGCGAACGCGTTCCCCCAACACGAGACGATTCCGCTGTCGGCGCTGGAGGGAAGTAACATGGACGAAGTGTACGACAAGATCGCGGAGAAATTCGGGTGATTCCCATGCCGGAGGCAACACCAACCGACGTGGATCTCGGCCCCGGCGAGCCGGACGCCCCGGAGGACTCTTCCGACGACGGCGACGGCGTCAGGATCGACCTCATAAGCGGCGCCCGCATGGAGGGATTGGCCGGGATGGAGAAGATCCGGCTCATCCTCGACGGCGTTCGCGACGGCAACATCGTCATCCTCGAGGAGGGGCTTTCCCCCGACGAGGAGTCGAAACTCATCGAGGTGACGATGACAGAGATCAGCCCGGACGACTTCACCGGCATCGAGATCGAGACGTATCCCCGGGCGGAAGCGGCGGACAAGTCGATCCTGGACCGGATCATGGGCCGACAGTCGACCCAGAAACTCACCGTCATCGGTCCCGCGAACCAGATCGAGACGCTCCACAAGGACGAGAACCTCATCAGCGCCCTCGTCTCCAGGAAGTGACTGCGACAGCGCATGCCTCACCAGTGCACTTCCTGCGGCCGGGTTTTCGAGGACGGGTCCAAAGAGATGCTGTCCGGCTGCCCGGAGTGTGGCGGAAACAAGTTCCAGTTCCGTCCCTCGAGCGCGCTCGACGACGCGTCCGACGCACCCGATTCCATCACGCCGAGCACCACCACGCCGAGCACCGCCACGTCGAGCACGCAGTCGTCGGATCGCTCCTCGCCGACAGACTCGGTTGATCGTTCTCGTCCCTCCGAGACCGAGCGCCCCTCTCCCTGGCCCTCCTCCGGGCGAGATTCCGAGGAACCGACCGAGCGATCCCCCGAGGAACCGACCGAGCGATCCCCCGAGGAAACGGCCGAGACGGATCCCGACGACGCCGAAGTGGTCGTCTCCAGCGGCGATCCGGAGTCCCTCGAGAACCACGCTCAGGCTGACGCTCGATCCGGCGTCGTCAGCGAGGAGGAGCTCTCGCGTGCGAAACAGTCCTGGCCTGGACCCGAATCGTCGAGTTCGGATGCCGACTCGGGGCCGAACGAGGAGCCCGCTACCGAATCGAACGCCGGCGAGAGACCGGGACTCTCGGAGCTTCGGGAGGAGCTCAACAGCCAGTTCGAAAGCATCAAAATCGTCAGCCAGGGTCAGTACGAACTCAACCTGATGGAGCTGTACGACCGGCAGGAGTACATCATCTCGCTCCAGGAGGACGGTCGCTACGTCATCGAGATGCCGGACGCGTGGGGTCCCGAGGACGAATGAACTCGGCGACGACGTAGGATCCGGAGGACGAATGAACTCGGCGACGAGCACCGAAACCGCAGGCAACGGTTGAGGAAGTGGACACAGTTATGCGCCTCCCCCTGCTACCGCCCCTCATGAGTATGCTCTACGTCGCTGCGCGGACGAAGTCCTCCCGACGGTACAACCTCTCTGCTAAACCTGTATCGCCCCGATCGGCATCACCCGGACTGGCGCTCGAGCGGCGGGGTGAGTTCTGATGCGGGTCGTCGCGAAGTTCGGCGGAACGAGCCTCGGCAGCGGGGACCGGATCAACCGGGCAGCCGACTCGATTGCCACCGCCGTCGAGGAGGGGCACGAGATCGCCGTCGTGGCCAGCGCGATGGGTTCGACCACCGACGATCTGCTCGAGGACATCACCTTCGAGGCGGACGAGGCCGACCGCGCGGAGATCGTCTCGATGGGCGAGCGCACCAGCGTTCGGATGCTCAAGGCCGCACTCTCGGCTCGGGGAGTGAACGCGGTCTTCGTCGAACCGGGAACCGATCTGTGGCCGATCGTTACCAACGAAAACGGGGAGGTCGACGTCGAGGTTACCAAGCGCAAGGTCGAGGCGCTGGCGGCGAAACTGGGGGACGTCGTCCCGGTCGTCACGGGATTCCTCGCCGAAACGCCGGACGGCGGGGTGACGACGCTGGGTCGCGGCGGGAGCGACACCACGGCCGTGATGCTGGGACGCTACATGCGCGCCGACGAGGTGGTCATCGTCACCGACGTCGAAGGGGTCATGACCGGCGACCCGCACGTCGTCGAGGGAGCGCGCAACGTCGGGCGGATCACGGTCGACGAACTCAGGAACCTCTCGTTTCGGGGCGCGGAGGTCATCGCCCCCAGTGCCCTGGCGTACAAGGCGGACGACCTCGACGTCCGCGTGGTCCACTACCAGCACGGCGACCTCCTGACCGGCGGGACCAAGATCGAGGGCGCCTTCGACAACCTCATCGACATGCGCGAGGAGCCGCTGGCGTGTCTCACGGTCGCCGGGCGCTCGATACGAAACCGGCCGGGGATTCTCGCGGACCTGTCGCAGGCGCTTCGATCGGAGGAGATCAACATCGACGCGGTTGCAAGCGGGATGGACTCGGTGACGTTCTACGTCGACGTCGATCGCGCGGAGGAGGCCGAGGAAGTACTCCACGGGGCAGTCGTCGAGGACGACCTCCTCTCGTCCGTCACCGTCGACGACGACATCGTCGTGATCCGGGTTACCGGGGGCGAACTCCCCAATCAGCCGGGAGTGATCAACGAGATCGTCACCCCGCTGGCCGAGGCGGGGATCAACCTCCACGACGTCATCACCAGCGCCACCTCGGTCGCGCTGTTCGTCGCCTCGGAGGACCGGGAACGGGCGCTGGAAATCGTCCAGCAGGAGTTTTAACTCGGGAGCCAGCAGGAATCTTAAATCGGCAGTAACGACGTCCCGATAGCGTACTTCGCGCTGATGTCGATCGCGAACAACAGGAACAGGGCCGCGGCGACGCGGTGGACCCACCGCTGATTGATCCGGGTGGAGGCGCTGTGGAAAAACAGTGCGGTCGCGAGGCTCACGGGGACGATCGCGAGCATCTCCCCGACCCAGATCGCCGGGTTCGCCCCGTACTGGACCGCAAGCGCGATGGTGATCAACTGCGTTTTGTCCCCGAACTCGCCGAACACCATCAGCGAGAAGGAAGGGAGGAACCCGCTGAACCGGGATTCGTCGGGAGAGCGGAAGCCGTCGTACACCGGCACCCCTCCGTCGGACGTCGCGCCTTCGGCCATCCCCGTGGACGGCGGGCCGTCAGCCACGCCCGTCGACGATGGATCCTCGGCCTCCCCAGTCGACGCGTACAGGATCCAGGCCGCGAAGACGACGAACAGCCCCGCCGTGGCGCCGTCGAGATACACCTCCGGAAGGGCACCCTCCAGGGCGTTCCCGAGCAGGATTTCTATCGCCGTCCAGCCCCCGAACGCCGTCGCCGCACCCCCGACCACCATGTAGGGATTGTACTTCGTCGCCAGGCTCGCGATCACCAGCTGGCCCTTCTCGCCCGGCAGTGCCAGCAGCTGCAGGGTGAAGGCGGCGATCACCACCTCGATAAAGGTGCTCATCGTTCCTCGTGCGGACGTTCGGCGTCTTCGTCACCCGTCCGCGTTGGCGCGCGACTCGGCCGTTCCCGTTTCCACCGATCCGTGCCGGTGGCTACGACGACACACATTCCTGTCTAACGGTTTAGATACGACAAATAATTAATTCTACGATGGCTAATCCAGTCCGAATTCCCCCCGACATTCGGCGTCTTCCGGCTGATAATGTTTGTTGTAGACGGTTACCGGTCGACTGCCACACACTCGGGCGGTCGACACGGTAACTTCCGACAACAAACATTATGAAATGCCGGTCAGCCGAACGCGTACAGCGCCACGAGCATCACGACGAGGAAGGCGGACACTCCTACTGTAGCTACGACGACCTTGGTTGCCGTGCTCATACGTACGGCTCCGACTGCTGCCTTCTTAAAAGCACCCCGTCCGATCGACGTTTCGGCGTCCTTACCCGGTTCGACCGACGAATCGTTAAGGGGAGTCGGACCGAACGGTCGGTATGCGAGTCCGTGACGCGGTAGAGGCTGACGCCGACGCCATGGCGAGGCTCACCGAGCAGCCGGCGGACGTGATGCGGAACCTCGTTCACGACAGGACGGTCCGGGTGGCCGTAGAGGGGTCCAACTCGTCGGGGAAAACCACTCGATCCGTCGCGTCCGAAACCGAGAGCGATCCGGACGAATCGACCGATCCGCCGTTGCTGGCCATCGTCTCCTTCGACGCTCGCCAGGAGACGGTTCACGTCACGCAACTGGCCGGCGACAGGGAGGCCGTCGGTCGTCTCCTCGAGGAGCCGATCCGGTTCGCCCGCGGTGAGGGGATGGACGTGGAGGCGATCGTCGGTGCGGACGACGAGATGGCTCGGGCTGCAGTGGAAACCAAGGGGTTCGACCGGGTGGGGAGTGGGCCGTTGTTCGGAGGAAACCCGACCGTCAGATATCGTCTGGAGATTTGAGACGCCACGTTCGCCCACGGAGACGGGATCGTCCTCCGAGAAGCACCTGGAATCACTCCCCGAGAAGCGCCCGGAGTACGAACCGCGCGTTCTCCTTCCGCTCCCGGAGCCGCCGGTAGAAGTAGGAGAACCACCTGGTCCCGAACGGCGCGTACTGCCAGACTTCGTACCCCTGCGCGGCCAGATCACGCTGTTCGGCCTCGCGGACGCCCATGAGCATCTGCACCTCGAACCCGGTGCCGTGCTCGTCGTGGAGTCGCTTCGCGAACGAGATCATCTCCGGATCGTGACTCCCGATTCCGACGCCCCGATCGCGGTTCCGGAAGGCGTACCGGATCAGCTCGCGGTACGCCTCGTTCACCCGCTGTTTCTCCCTGTGGGAGATCTCCGGGTCCTCGTTGTACGCCCCCTTCACCAGCCGGAGGTGTCCGGGTCGGTCGATCAATCGCTCCACGTCGTCCATCGTCCGGTGGAGGTTCGCCTGCACGCAGAGCCCCACCCCCCACGGATAGCGATCCATCGCCTCCTCGAACGCCTCGAGCGTCACGTCGGTCGTGGTCGCGTCTTCCATGTCGCACCACACGAAGACGTCGTGTTCGGCGCCGGCCTCGACGATTCGGAGGTAGTTTTCCCTGAAGAGGTCGTCGTCGACGTCGAGCCCGAGCTGGGAGGGTTTTACGGAGACGCGGGCGTTCAGGCCGGTCCCCGCAATGTCCTCCACCAGATCCAGATACGTTCGCGTGTCTTCCTCGGCGAGTTCGGGGTCGTCGTAGTGTTCTCCCAGGAGATTGAGAATCACGCCGACGCCGTTCCCGTTCATCTGCCGAGCGTGTTCGAACGCCGTGGCCGGTGATTCCCCGGCCACGAACCGGTCGGCGATGGGCGGAAGCATGTTTCGAGATTCACGCAGACGAGTAAAGAGCCTACCGCTGTTGCTACGTCGCTCGGACGTCAAACCCGGGGTCGAAGGGCACTCCCGCGTTGAGGGACCGTCCGCTTTTGTGCAGTTCCGTGCACGTCTATCCCTGTCTATTTATATAATTTTTATTATACTAACTGAATATTGAACCCCTCGTTATAGATGTTGATAACCGTGTCGAAGCGTATATAAAGGTGATATAGAAAGCCGCAGACATGGAGAGGTCGTTACCAGTACGTTCCTCCGGTCGAACTAGTCGTATCCAACCGCGATATACCAACTGTATTACATTGAATTGTCGGGCTGACAAAACGCGGCGTCCAGTGGAGGTCGAGTGAATACATGAGCGTCATCGCGAACGTCAGGGCGGCGTACGTGCGTGGGTTGCGATTGATGCTTCGGTCCCTCCAGATCAACGACTCCACGAAGTACAAGGTCCTCTTCGCGGTAGCGATCCAGTACGGGCTATTCATCCTGATGGCGGCGTTCTTCTTCGTGGACATGGGCGACTTCCTGACTCCCCTCGTCGCTCTGTTCGTCGTCATGGGAACGTTCCTGTTTTTCAACACGTTGACGGTCACGAAGCTGGATTACGTCGAACCCATCACCGAACTCGACGAGGAGGTCGGCAAGATCGCGGAGGGCGATCTCGACCTCGACTCAGTCGAGACTCCCACGGACGACGAGATCGGCACCCTCGCGGATTCGTTCGACGAGATGCGGGTCTACCTCGAGACGGTGGTGGAGCAGGCGGACGCGATCGCCCGACAGGACTTCGACGATCCCGTTCTGGACGAGGACGTTCCCGGGGAGCTGGGTGACGCGTTGACCGAGATGCAGACGAACATCCAGTCGTTCACCACCGAAGTCGAGGAGGCCCGGCAGGAGGCGGAGGAACTGGCCGAGAGCCTCGAACAGCAGGCCACGGAGTTCGGCGCGACGATGGAACGTGCCGCCGAGGGCGACCTCACCCAGCGCCTCGACGAGGACATCGACAACGAGGCGCTGCTCGCGATCGCGGAGTCGTTCAACGAGATGCTCGCCGAGGTGGAGCAGACCGTCGTCGAGATCAAGCAGTTCGGGAACGAGGTCGCGGAGGCAAGCGAGCAGGTCGCGTCCGGATCGGAGGAGATCAAGCGCACCAGCGAATCCGTCGCCCAGTCGGTCGAGGAGATCTCCGACGGGGCCGACCAGCAAACCGATCGGCTCGAGCGTACCTCCGAGGAGATGACTGACCTGTCGGCGACGGTTCAGGAGATCGCGTCCTCGTCGGACGAGGTCGCGGAAATGGCCGACCGCGCGGCCAGCCGCGGGAAGTCCGGGAGCGAACTCGCGGGCGAGTCGATCGAGAGCATGCGGGAGATCGAGAGCAAGACCTCCGAAACCGTCGACGAGATCGAACGACTGGACTCCCGGATCGACGAGATCGACGAGATCGTCGAGGTAATCAACGAGATCGCGGAGCAAACGAACCTGCTGGCGCTGAACGCGTCCATCGAGGCGGCCCGGGTGGGCGACGCCGGCTCCGGATTCGGCGTCGTGGCGGACGAGATCAAGAGCCTCGCGGAGGAGACGCACGACGCGACCGAGGAGATCGAGGACCTGATCAACGAGATCCAGACCACTAGCCAGGACGCAACCGCAGACATTCGGGAGATGAACGGGCTCGTCGACGACGGGATGACCACGATCGAGGAGGGGCTGAACGCCCTCGAGGAGATCGTGGACATCGTCGAGGACGTCAACGTCGGAATCCAGTCGATAAACGACACCACTGATCAGCAGGCAGCGTCGGCCCAGGAAGTGGTCGAGATGGTTGAAGAGGTTTCGGAGGTGAGCCGGCAATCCGCCGAGGAGGCACAGAACGTCTCCGCGAGCGCGGAAGAGCAGACTGCGTCGGTATCCCAGATATCGATGAGCGCACAACAGCTGTCCGAGCGCGCGGATCAGCTCCGGGACACCCTGGAGACGTTCGAGGTCGGAGGAACCGCTCGGGGCACGGCCCCGGAGACGGCCGGAGACTCCTCCCCAACGTCGAGAACGGCTGACACCTCCGTGGCCACTGACGGGAACGGCTTCGAGTGGAGTTAGGTCGAA
>JAZKTH010000065.1:0-12825 GCA_036625675.1 Haloferacaceae archaeon | reverse complement strand
TCCCGTCGTCCCTGTTCCCGTCGTCCCTGTTCCCGTCGTCCGCGCCGTCGGGCGTCGCCCGGAGGACGATCCCGCCGTAACCGTGTTCGGCTGCGGTTTTCGCGAACCGTGCAGCCGTTGCGTCCCCGTCGGGATACGGGACGACCGACTCGTAGGGGACGCCTGGACCGTCGGGATCCTGATCGTCGTGAGCCGCGTCGGGGGTTCGATCGGCCACGTCCGTCACCGCCCGTCCGCCGTCTTCGTTCCCTCGCGGGTCGCCTCCGCGACGGCGACCGCGGCGACGTTCTCCGGGACGTCGTGAACCCGGACGAGGTCGGCACCCCTGTCGGCCGCGAGCGCCGTCGCCGCTATCGTCTCCGGGAACGCGTCGCCGGCCTCGCCGCCGGCACGCTCGAACATCGACTTGTGGGAGTGGCCGACCAGAACCGGCGAGCCCAGCGCCTCGAACTCCCGGATCCGGTCGAGGAGTTCGAAGCTCTCCGCGGGAGACTTCCCGAAACCGAGACCCGGATCGACGATGACGTTCTCGCGCGGGACGCCGGCCTTCTCGGCGAGGAGGATCCGCTCTCTGAGATCCCTGAGCACGTCGACGACGACGTCGTCGTACTCGACGTCTCGCCCGGGGACGACCGGCGCGTCGATGCTGTGCATCACCACTACCGGGACGTCGCGTTCCGCCGCCAGGAACCGCATTTCGGGATCCTCGAGCCCCGTCACGTCGTTGAGGACGTCGGCACCCGCGTCCAGCGCCGCCTCCGCGACCGCCGCCTTCCGGCTGTCGACCGACACGAGCGCGTCGACCTCCGAGACCGCCTCGATGACCGGGACTACCCGCCGGATCTCCTCCTCGACGGACACCGGTTCGGCGCCCGGACGGGTCGACTCGCCGCCGACGTCGACGACGTCCGCCCCCGCCTCGACCATCGCCTTCGCCTGCTCGACCGCGTCGTCGACGTCGTAATACTCCCCGCCGTCGTGAAACGAGTCCGGCGTGACGTTCAGCACGCCCACGATCGCGGTCCCCTCCTCCCAGGGGTAGGAGGTACCGGACGTCGCGTCGTCCGGGGCGGGAGGTCGACCGGTCGCCCCGTCGTCGAGTTCCAGGCGGCGCCGGACGTCAGCGGCGACCGTCGGGAGGTCGACGCGGTCGCTCCCGAGGGCCCCGAGGAACTGCTCGTACTCCGACCGGGTTCCCGACAGCACCGCGTCGACGCGCTCGCCCGACTCCACGCCGGAGACGGCACACTCGCCGCCTGCCCTGAGCAGTTCGGTCCGTACCCGACGTGCCTCCCGGGGTTCCAGCCTGACGCGGATCACGTGGTGCGGGAGGCTCCCCGACGTTCGCTCGGCTTCGGGGGCCGGAACGTTCGCGTGCCGAAGCACCCGGCTCGCGTCCTCGAGATCCTCGACGCGGGTCGATACGGGGAGACGGGTGTAGGCTCCCCTCGCCTCCCGCACGGCCGACAGCGATCCCGTGAGCAGCACCGCGTCCCCCGGGCCGGCGCGTTCCCTGGCGGCGGCGAACGCCTCGGACACGGTTCCGGCAGTCTCGATGGTCGTGTCGGAATCGACCGACTCCTCCACGGCGCGGGCGAGGACGTCGGCGTCCTCCGCACGGTCGAGGTCGGCCTCACAGACGGTCACGCGCGCCGCCGGGGGCAGCGCCGCCGCCATCCCGGCGTGGTCCTTGTCGTGCATCGCCGCCAGCACGATCTCCAGGTCGTCGTACTCGAACGTGGACAGCGTCTCGGCGACCGTCCCACACGCGTCGGGGTTGTGCGCGCCGTCCAGGACCACGAGCGGCGACTCGGAGACCACCTCGAACCGTCCCGGCCAGGTCGCGCGGCGCAGCCCCTGGATGAACGGCGACTCTCCCCGGGGCGTCCCCTCCCGGGACGGCTCGGTCGCTCCGTCGAACCCGACGACCCGATCGGCGAGCGCGACCGCGACGCCGGCGTTTATCGCCTGATAGTCGCCCAAAAGCGGGATCCTGGCGTCCAGCTCCCAGCCGTCGCTTGCGATCGACACCGCCGACTCCTGGCTGGAAACCCGTCCCTGCGGCGTGGCGACGACGTCCCGTCCCGGCTCGGATCCGACCGTCACGACGTCGTCGGCGACCTCCCGGATCGTCTCCAGCGCCCTGCCGGTGGCGGCCGTGATAAGGGGTCCCTCCGTCGGGGCGACGGCGGCTTTCGTCCGGGCGATCTGTTCGACGGTGTCCCCGAGCACGCTGGTGTGTTCGAGCGAGACGTTCGTGACGCAGGCGGCGACCGGATCGACCACGCTGGTGGCGTCGTACTCGCCACCCATTCCCACCTCCAGCACGGCGACGTCGACGTCGGCCCTCTCGAACTGCCACAGCGCCATCGCCGTCACGACCTCGAAGAACGTGAGCGGGTCCTCCCCGGGCGTCCGTTCGACGAGCCACGGGCGCACGTCCGCGACGAACTCGGCGATCGCGCCGTCGGCCATCCCACGGCCGTCCACCCGGATCTCCTCGCTGAGGTCGCCCAGGTGCGGCGACGTGTACAGCCCGACGGTCTTGCCATCCGCCCGGAGAATCGACTCGACCATGCGGGCGGTGCTTCCCTTCCCGTTGGTGCCGGCGACCTGTACGCTGTCGAACGACTCGTGGGGGTTGCCGAGTTCCGAGAGGAGGGCTGCCACGGAGTCGGTTCCCGGATCGGGTGCGAACCGACGGAGTCCGAAGAGGAAGTTCGCCGCGTCGTGGTACTCCATACCTTCCGAATTCCGTGGGATCCGCTTAGGGATAACGGTGCACGTCTGGACTTCCGGTATCCGACGGGAAACCGCGTGTCAGGCGTCGTCAGTCGTCGGCGCCCTCAGGTGGCCTCTCGCGCTGGACGATCAGCACCGGACCGAGGAAGCGTTCGGCGACCTTCTTTGCGGGCATGCCGAACACGAACGTCGCGATCGAGGGGTCGGACTCACCCATGACGACCGCGTCGAAGTCGGGCGCGGCGGCGGTTATGGCGTCCATCGCGGGCGTGTCGCGCTCGGTCCGCAACTCGATCGCGTCGGGATCGATCCCCCGTTCGGCCAGCCGGTTCGAGACCCCCTCCAGCAGGGTCTCGGCGTCCTCGTCGGTTTCCGTCTCGCCGGCGACGTGGAACAGCGTCACGTCGACGCCGTCGTCGCCGAACAGCCCCGAGACGAGCCGGACGAGGCGATCGATTCCGACTGTGCCGCGGACGGCGACGAGCACGTCCTCGAGTGGTCCCGTCGCGTTCGGGACCAGGACGGCGATGCAGTCGTGCTCGTAGATCATCCGGTCGATCGTCGCTTGCGCCTCGTGAGTGAACACGAGCCGCGTCTCCACGGACGCTCCCTCTTCGCGGAGGAGTTCCTCCAGGTCGTCGAGCCGCTTCGATCCTTGCTCCTCGAACTGCATTCGCGCCTGCCCGGGCGCTGTCTGGTCGGGAACCACGTGGTACCCGAGCAACACGACGTGGGCTTTCGAGAGCAGTTCGGGAACGCCCTCCGGAATCGATTCCCCTTCGAGGACGCGTATCGGGACGAGTACGGTCGGTTTGTCGTTCATGGTCAGAAGTCACCCTTGAGTTCGACGCCTCCGGCGTAGTACCGGTACCACAGGTACGAGGCGCCCATCACTCCGACCCCGATCAAAATCGACGCGGGCTGCATGAACGCGATCAGGGCGAAGCTGGCGACCGCGCCGATCCCGGGCAGGGCCGGCGCGCCGGGCATGTGATAGCTCGGTTCGTACCACGACGGACTCCGGCGACGGAGCACGATCACCGCCACGCAGATCAGCCCGTACATGATCAAGTGGAGGAACGACGCCACCTCCGCGAGCACCTCCACTTGCCCCGTGGCGACCAGAAGGAGGATCGGCCCCCCCGCGGCAAGCAGCGCGACGTGTGGCGTCCCGTACCGGAGGTTGATCTCGCTTGCCCGCCGCGGAAGCAACGCGTCGCGGCTCAGCGCGTAGACGGTCCGGGAGGCGCTGAGGATCGAGGCGTTCGCGCTCGAAAAGGTCGCCAGCAGTCCGGCAAACAGGATCGCCACTGCCCCGGGGAGCCCGACGAACTCCCTGGCGACCTCCACCATCGCCGTCTCGCCGAACCCTTCGAGCTGTGCGGCCCCGAACGCGCTGGTGGCCACGAAGATCGTTGCCACGTAAAAGACGGTCACCACGATCACGGAACCGACCATCGCGAGCGGGAGGTTCCGGCTGGGCTGTTTGATGTCGCCGGCGACGGTGGCCACCTGGGCGAACCCGAGATAGGAGGTGAAAACCAGCGCCGCGGTCGATAACACCGGGAAGTAGCCCCGTGGGAAGAACGTCTCGGGGACGGTGTCCCGCCCGAAGACGCCGAGCGCGTCCAGCGCCCCGTAGGAGAGAAACACCGTCAGGATGACGAGCAGGATCCCGACCACGACGTTCTGGATCTTCGCCGTGTTCTCGGTGCCCCCGATGCTGAGCGCCGTCAGCGCGACGCCGAACACCAGGCCGAGGGGTATCACCGGACTGATCGGGAGCGCGATTCCCACTTCGCCGAAAACCGCGGCCGCGTAGTGCCCGAGCCCGACGAGGTAGAACGCGGAGGCGAATACCAGCCCCAGCCAGAGGCCGAGTCCCACGATCGCTCCGTAGGCCGTTCCCATGCTCCGTGAGACGAAGTAGTAGCCGCCGCCGCTGCGGGGCATGGCCGTGGCCAGTTCCGAGGCGGGCAGCGCCACCAGAAGCGCGATCACGCCGCCGATGCCGAACGAGACGGCCGCCGCCGGGCCTGCGTTGCCGGCGGCGAGACCGGGGAAGACGAAGATCCCCGCACCGATCATCGTTCCGATCCCGATGGCCAGCCCCCCGGCGAGCCCGATCGTCCGCTCGAGTTCGACGTCGTCGTCGTGGATCGTCGCGACCTCGGTGATCGCCTCTGGTTCCGACTGGGGCGTTTCGCCCTCGAGGTTCGCTCCCTCCCCCTCGACGCGCTCCCCCTCGATCGGTACCGCGACGTCCCGATCGACCATACTCGATAACCTCACAGCGTATTTATAAGTGTGGTGGCCGATCACGGCTGCCGAACCGGAACGGAGAGCGAACGACTGGGGTAGCACCCGGACGGTCAGCGTTTTGTTCCCGGGGACAGAGTGACAGGCATGGACGTCGCGTTCTGGGGACTGGTCGGACTGGCGACGGTTACCGGCGTGTTCATGGCGTGGGCGCTTGGAGCCAACAGCAACTCGCCACCATTCGCGCCCGCGATCGGCGCCAACGCCATCTCGACGATGCGGGCCGCGTTCCTCGTCGGCATCCTGGCTGCGGCGGGTGCGGTGACGCAGGGTGGTTCGATCTCCGAGACCGTCGGTGCGGACCTGATCGCCGCCGTAGAGATCACGCCGCTTGCGGCGACCGCCGGCCTGCTCACCGCCGCGGCGTTCATGATTTTCGGCGTGTACTCGGGGTATCCAGTCCCGGCGGCCTTCGCCACGACGGGCGCGATGGTCGGCGTCGGACTCTCGCTGGGCGGCGATCCGGCGTTCGGCACCTATCGACGGATCGCAACGTTCTGGGCGCTCGTGCCGCCGGTCTCCGGCGGAATGGCGTACCTCACGGCGACGGTGCTCCGGCGCGAGGACATCCCCGACGAGACCGGCGTGCCGCTACTGGCGGCCGTGGTCGCGGCGATCCTGGCGAACGTCCGGCTGGCGGTGATCCCCGCACCGGCGGGCGAATCACAGGGATCGATTGCCACGTTTCTCGCCGGGTGGGTCGAAGGAGCGACGGGCGTCGGGGGCGACCCCATCGTGATCCTCGTGACCATCGCCTTCGCCGTGAGCGGGTTCCGGTACATCCGATCCCTGATGGAGACGTCCGTCGAGCGGGGGATCCGGACGTTCCTCGTGGTGCTGGGTAGCATCGTCGCCTTCTCCGGCGGGGGAAGCCAGGTCGGGCTGGCGACGGGGCCGCTGGAGAACCTCTACGGGCCGGCTGGGCTGGGACTCCCGTCGGCCGTTTTGCTTTCGATCGGCGCCACCGGTATTCTGGCGGGGGCCTGGATGGGCGCGCCGCGCCTGCTGCAGGCCACCTCCCGCGAGTACGCACAGCTCGGCGTTCGGCGGTCGATCGCGGCGCTCGTCCCCGGGTTCGTGATCGCCCAGACGGCCATCGCGCTCGGGATCCCGATTTCCTTCAACAACATCATCATCTCGGGCGTCATCGGCGGCGGACTCGCGGCGGGGAGCGCCGGGGTCTCCCGCCGGAAGATCGGCGTGACCGTGAGTTTCTGGCTGCTCACCCTCGCAACCTCGGTCGGGATCGGGTTCGGACTGTACCGGGTGCTGTCCTGGGGACTGGGGATGCAGTGACGACGGGTCAGTCGGTCGGATCCGTCTCCCCGCGGGACGCGATCACGATCGTTCCGGGTACTCGGACCGACCGGCACCGAACCTAAAAGGCGTCGCGCGTCGAACCCACCGATCATGGCGGACTCACAGCCGATTCTCGAGGGCGACGCCCAGCGCAACTTCCCGGTTCCGGACTTCGAGGACCTGCCGGCCGACCTGCAGGAGCGGATCGCGGAGGAGGCCGAGCGCGCTGGGTTCACCCCGAACGTGTTCGCTGCGCTCGCGCATCGGCCGGAACACTTCCGGGCGTTCGTGGGGTTTCACGACGCGATCGTCGAGGAGAGCGCACTCGACCGGGCGGAAATCGAGATGATCGTCGTCGCGGTCTCCGGGGTCAACCACTGCCTGTACTGCAACGTCGCCCACGGCGCGCTGTGCCGGATCTACGCGGAGGATCCGCTGCTGGCGGAACAGCTCGTCTCGAACCACCGGACTGCCGACGTGAGCGAGGAACACCGCGTCATGCTGGACGTGGCGGTGAAGCTGACGGAACGGCCCGCCTCGGTGACCCGGGAGGACCTCGACCGGCTCCGAAAGGCCGGCTTCTCCCGGGAGGAAGTGTGGGACGTGGGGGTGGTCGCGGCGTTTTTCAACCTCTCCAACCGGCTCGCGACGTTCGCCGACTGGCGACCGAACGAGGAGTTCTACGAACTCGGTCGGTGACGGTCACTAGCCGTTCGCCCGTCGTCCATCCGCTCTCGTGCCGGAGTCTCCGCTCTCCACGACACCCCTGGACCGTTCACTCCGCGAGGTCTTGACGGTTCACTCCGCCAGGTCACCGGTCGCCGGTCGGGCCCGCGCGGGACTTGGCCGCTGGACCTCGCCGCAGGCGGGACAGACGGGATAGCCGAGATCGTCGTACTCTATCGGCCGTCCCTTGAACGCGGCGTCACAGTTCGAACACCGAAGCGTTGCCTCCCAGACGAATCCCATGTGGGTACGATAGGACCTAACGACCTTGAGTATGGGCTGCCTGAGCCCGATTACTAGCCGGCTTCGGTCCAGTCGTGCACGTAGTTCGCCACCGCGCTGTCGGGCGATAATGGGTCGTTAGCGGTGGGTTCCGTTTCGACCGTCGGGTCGCCGGCGGAGGTGTTTTGCGGCGGGACGACGAACCGAGGCGCATGCACTACCCGGACGGGGGGGAGTCACCCGAGGAACCGGAACGACGACGGCTACGCCGAGCGCGGGAGCGCCTCCGGGAGGGCGCAGGCGACGCGCTCGTGTTGTTCCCGAGCCCGAACCTCGAGTACCTGAGCGGCTTCCGGGAGTCGCCGGGGGAGCGTCATCTCCTGCTGTTCGTGCCGTCGGACGGGGAACCGCTGTTTTTCGTTCCGGAGCTGTACCGCGACCAGGTCGAACGCGACTCCCGCGTCGGGGACGTTCGGACGTGGGGCGACGACGAGGAACCGCTGTCGAGGCTCGAACGAATCGCCCGGGAACTCGGCCTCGCGGACGGGCACCTGCTGATCGACGACACGATGTGGGCGCGATTCACTCAGGACCTCCGGACGGCGTGCCCGGACGCGACGTTCGGCCTCGCGAGCGAGGTGCTGGCCCGGCTCCGGAGCCGGAAGGACGCCGCCGAGATCGACGCCCTCGATCGCGCCGGGGACGTTTTCGACGCGGCGATGGCGGACGTGCGCGACCTCGGCGAGCGGGCGATCGGCATGACGGAGACGGAACTCGGCGGCTGGATCGGGGAGCGGCTCGCGGAGCACGGCGGGACCGGTACGTCCTTCGAGACGATCGTGGGATCGGGTCCGAACGGGGCGATGCCGCACCACACTCACGGGGATCGGGAGATCCGGCCCGGCGACCCCGTGGTACTGGACTTCGGTACCCGGGTGGACGGCTATCCGTCCGACGGGACCCGGACCGTCGTGTTCGCCGGTGAGCCGGACCGGGAGTTCCGGGAAGTCCACGGAATCGTTCGAGAGGCCCAGAACGCCGCCGTCGAGGCGGTCGAGCCGGGCGAGACCGTCGGCACGGTGGACGCCGCGGCCCGGGAGGTCATCGAGGAGGCGGGGTACGGCGACAGGTTCATCCACCGAACGGGACACGGAATCGGGCTCGACGTACACGAGGAACCGTACGTCGTCGCGGACGGCGACCGCGTCCTGGAGACGGGGATGGCGTTCTCCGTCGAGCCGGGGATCTATCTACCGGACTCGTTCGGAGTGAGAATCGAGGACGTCGTCGTCGTCACCGAGGGAGGGGCCCGACGGCTGACCCACGCGGATCGCGGATGGCGAGTCGGGTGATCCCGCTCAACGGAGCAGTCGGTCGACGTCGGCGTGTTCGGTCAGCAAGTTACGCATCACCGAGATCGTCTCCGGCGACCGGGTGCGTCCGCTCCGGACGACGTTCTCCGCCCGCTCGATCGCCGTGAGCGTGTCGGTGTTCACCGCCAGTACCGGCATCCCGACCTCCGATGCCTTCCCGAGTACGGCACTCGAGGGGCGATGGCCGCCCGTTAGCACGAGACACCGGATCCCCGGCGCCTCGAGTGCGGCCGTCTGAACGTCGGCTCGGTCGCCGCCGGTGATGACCGCCGCGTCGCGGGCCCGGCGGAAGTGACGCAGCGCGGCGTCCCCGCTCATCGCGCCGACCAGAAACCGCTCGACGAACGCGTCGGTGGGCACGTCGGTCAGGACGTCCGCCCCGAGTTCCTCGGCGAGCCCGTCGACGGTGACGCCGGAGAGCTCCCGTTCCTCCGGGATCGCGCCGAACACGTCGATTCCTTCCGCCTCCAGGAACGGGATCGCGTCGCGTTCGAGCCCGTCGTAGGCGGAATCGTCGACGGCGTTGAAAACGATCCCGTCGAGCCGGTCGCCGAACGCGTCCGCCGCACCCAGGAGTTCGTCGAGATCGCCGGGCTCCTCGTAGTCGGCCACCAGGACGACCCGGGCGTCGAGCAGCTCCGCGACGTCGACGTCGCTCAGGTCGACCACGCCGCCGGTAGTGTATCGGCCGCCCCCCTCGACGAACATGAGCTCCGCGTCTGCCGAAAGCGAGCCGAACGCCTCGCGGATCCGGTCGTGGAGTTCGGCTGGATCCTCCCGACCCTGGATCGCCCCCTGGACGAACGTGGGGGAGTAAACCACGGGCTCGAGGTCGTGCATCTCCGCGTCCAGGTCCAGCAGCTCGCGCGCCAGCATCGGATCCGTGTCGAGCGTCTTGCCGACCTGGCTCTCCAGCCGGGTGCCTTTGGGCTTCATGTAGCCGACCGAACGGGTCTCGTCCGCCAGCGTCGCCAGCGCGAGCGTGACCGCCGTCTTCCCGGTCACGTCAGCGACCGAGGAGACGAGGATCGTTTCCAGCTCCCCGCTACCGTCGGTCGACACGCCGGATTCGGTTTCGGTTTCGGTTTCGGTTTCGGTTTCGGTTTCGGTTTCGGTACCGCCGTCTTGCTCGGGTGTATCGTCAGTCATTGTTCCGCCTCTAGTGTTTCCGGATCGACAGTGAGTCTGATGTCGACGGCCTGAACGCCCGTCGACGCCTGTGCGTCGCCCTCCTCCGCCGCGGGTAGCGCCACCAGCGGGTTGATGTCGAACTCGAGGATCGACGGGAAGTCGGTCACGAGCTGCGAGAGCCGCTGGATCGTCTCGACGATACCGTCCACGTCGACGGGGTCGCTCCCCCGGGCGCCGCGTAACAGCGGGGCGGTCTTCACCTCCCGGGTCATCTCGCGGGCCTCGGACTCCGCGACCGGGGCGACCCGGAACGCGGTGTCCTCCAGCACCTCGACGAAGATCCCGCCCAGCCCGAACATCAGGAGCGGCCCGAACTGCGGATCGCGGTTCATTCCGACGATCGTCTCGATCCCGGCGTCCAGGTCGACCATCTCCTGGACTTGCACCCCCAACACGGTCGCGTCGGGCTGGTAGTTCCGGGCCCGGGTGACCAGGTCCTCGTAGGTGTCCGCCACCTCGGCGTCCTCGACGCCGACCGCGACGCCACCGATGTCGGACTTGTGGAGGATATCCGGGGAGACGATCTTCATAACCACCGGACCCTCGATCTCGGCCGCGACCGCCTCCGCCCCCGACGGCGAATCCACGATGTCGCCCGCCGGCGTCGGAATGCCGTAGGCGTCCAGCAGCTCCATCGCCTCGACGCCGAGGCGGTTGTCCTCCCGGTCGAAGACGTGTTCGAGGACGCCGCGTGCGCGCTCGCGATCGACGTCGAATTCGGTCGGCGTGCCGTACTCGCGCCGGGTGATCCGCGCGTACCTCACGAGAGCGTCGAGGCTCTCGACCGCCCGCGCGGGATCGAAGTACGACGGAATGCCCACCTCCTGCAGTTCGCGGGTCGCCCCCCTGGCGCTGTCCCCGCCCATCAGGCAGGCGGCGACGGGCAACCCGCTTTCCGCCTGGACGTCGGTCACGACCTCGCCGAGTTCGTCGAAGGATAGCACCGCAGTCGGGGCCGCGACCGCGAGCGCCGAGCCGACGTTGTCGTCCGCGAGGACGATCTCCAGCGCCTCCTGGAACCGGTCGATGTCGGCGTCGCCGATGATGTCGACCGGATTGTGAACGTTGGCCTCGTCGGGCATCGCCTCCCGTAGCCGTCGGGAGGTTTCGGGGGAAAACGACGCCATCGAGAGCCGGGAGTCACCGATCGCGTCGGTGGCCATCACGCCTGGACCGCCGGCGTTAGTGATGACCGCGACGGACTCCGTCTCCGGTAGCGGCTGCCCAGCGAGCACCCCCGCGTAGTCGAACAGCTCTTGGACCGATTCCGCGCGGAGGACGCCCGCCTGGTCGAGGCCCGCCTCGTAGGCCCGGTCCGAGCCCGCAAGCGTCCCTGTGTGGGAGGAGGCCGCCTGCGCGCCGGCACTGGTTCGACCGGACTTGACGAGCACGACGGGCGTCTCCCGGGTGACGTCCCTGGCGGCCTCGATGAACTCCCGGCCCTCCTCGATCCCCTCGAGGTAGCCGATGACGACGTCGGTGTGGTCGTCGTCCCCCCACGTACGGAGGAAGTCGGTCTCGTCCATCACCGCCTTGTTCCCCAGCGAGACGACGTCCTTGAATCCGATTCCCTGGTCGTTGGCCCAGTCCAGGACCGCAGTGATGAACGCGCCGGACTGGCTCATGAACGAGAGCCCGCCCGGGATCGCGTTGTCCGGACCGAACGTGGCGTTCATCCCCGACGGAGTGGAGATGATTCCCAGGCTGTTGGGGCCCACGAGGTTCAGCTCGTACTCCTCGGCGATCTCCTGGAGTTGCCGTTCCCGCTGTGCGCCGTCGGCGCCGGCCTCGCCGAACCCGGCGGTGATGACGACCACGTTCCGTATGCCTGCCTCGCCACACGCCTCGAGCGCGTCGAGCACTATCGAGGGTGGAACGACGACCACAGCGAGGTCGGCATCCGACTCCGCGACGTCCTCGACGGCGGGGATACCGAGGACCTCGTCGTATTTTGGATTCACCGGAACCACCTCGCCTTCGAAGTCGTCGAGGAGGTTCCGGGTGATGGCCTGGCCGATCGATCCCTCTCGGGGCGTAGCGCCGACCACCGCAACCCTGTCTGCCGTGAATAGCTCCGATGCGACTCCCATCCTCGGAGACTTCGTAATCGGGGGTTATAAGCCTCGTGACCCCGATCAATGGTCAGTATCGATCATGACAGCTATGGCGATATTCGGCGGCGTCCGTCGAATTTAAGCCTCTCTCCCGTCCCTGTGGGCACGTAGCCATGAGCGAGGATCTCGCGAAGTCGGTCCGGGATCTGCTCGACGTCGATCCCGACGAGTTCCGCTCCCGGGCCGCCGCCGACGCGGAGGTGGTGAAAACCGGGATCCGAGAAGGTGCCTTCGACAACCACCAGTCGATCGTGGGCCTGGAGTACGAGTTCTACGCCGTCGCGGACGGCCGCTGGGCGGGCGAGTCACACGGCGGCGAGTACGCCCTGATGCGGGTTCCGCGCCGAATGCTCGAACTGATCGGGTTCGAGAAGGAGCTGGGCTTTCACAACGCGGAGATGACCATCAGCCCGCAGCCGTTCAACGCCCAGGGGCTGCGAGCGCAGGAGGCGGAGGTACTGGCCCGGCTCGAAGCGGCACTCGACTGCACGAGCACGGAGGGGATGCGGCTCGTCAGCGACGGGATGTGGACGATCCCGCCCGTCGGCGAAACTGCGCGGGGGTACCTGACCGACAGCGTCTCCGACGACGGGATCCGAATCGCGACCAACATGAGCCGAGCGGTCCGGTATCACGCGATGGCGAACCAGCCCGATCCGGACCGGGAGAGCACCCTCGACGCCCCCCTGGTGGAGCTTTCAGCGGACACGGTCATGCCCGAGAGTCTCATCACGTCGATACAACCTCACTACCAGGTGAAGCAGGCAGTCGATCTGCCGCTCGCGTTCAATTACGCGCTCCGGATCGCCGGGCCCTTGCTGGCGCTGTGTGTCAACTCA
>JAZKTH010000064.1:0-12965 GCA_036625675.1 Haloferacaceae archaeon | reverse complement strand
CTCGCCGCCTTCGTCGGCTACGAGATCATCACGAAGATACCGACGAACCTGCACACACCGCTCATGTCAGGCGCCAACGCCATCTCGGGCATTACCCTCCTGGGATCGGTCGTGGTCGCCGGCTCCGGGTCGACGACGCTCGCGACGGTCCTCGGGTTCATCGCGGTCGTCATGGCGACGATCAACGTCGTCGGCGGCTACCTGGTGAGCCACTTCATGCTCTCGCAGTTCAGTCAGAGGGGGCGGTGAGATGGACGGGATACTCGCGCAGCTGCTGCCGGAGTGGACCCTTCAACTGACGTACCTCGTGGCCGGAATCCTCTTCATCCAGGGTCTCAGGGACATGACACATCCCCGGACGGCGACCCGGGGGAACCTGATCTCTTCGGGAGGGATGTTCCTGGCGGTGGTCGTCACGATCCTGTGGTTCGAAATCCTGTCGCCGGCGATCCTGGCGGCGGGGCTGCTGATCGGCGGCGCAGTCGGCGCTTACCTGGCGGTCTCCGTCGAGACCACAGAGATGCCACAGCTGGTGGGCCTGTTCAACGGTTTCGGCGGCGGGGCCTCGGCCGTCGTCGCCGGCGCGGAGCTGATCGACGTGCTCGCGGCCGGCGGGTCGCTAACTGCGGGTCTGACCACGACCGCTGCGATCGCGGGCATAATCGGGTCGGTGACCTTCTCGGGGAGCCTGATCGCCGCCGGCAAGCTCCACGGGCTGGTGGGCGACTCCCCGGTCAGCGCCACCGTCGGCCACGTCATCAAGGCGGCGTTCCTGTCGGTCGCGGTTCTGGCCGGGCTCTACCTGGTGATCCAGCCGACCGTGTTCGGCTCGGTGCCGCTGGCCGAGTGGATTCCCGCCTACTGGCTGCTCGTGGCCGCCGCGTTGCTGCTCGGCATCTCGCTCGTCGTCCCCATCGGGGGGGCGGACATGCCGGTGGTCATCGCCCTGTTGAACTCCTATTCGGGGCTGGCCGCCGCGACGACCGGATTCGTCCTCGACAACACGGTGCTGATCATCGCCGGGACGCTGGTCGGGGCGTCGGGGATGATCCTGACGGTCATCATGTGCGAGTCGATGAACCGGTCGCTCACCAACGTCCTCTTCGGTGGGCTCGGAACGGACGAAGGGGACGGCGAGGACATGGAGGACATCTACGAGGGGCAGATCACCGAGACCTCCCCCGAAGAGGTTGTCATGCTTCTGGAGACCGCGAATCGGGTCGTGATCGTACCGGGGTACGGGATGGCGGTCGCGCAGGCGCAACACGCCGTCGCCGAACTCGTCGAACTCCTCGACGAGCACGGCGTCGACGTGGAGTTCGGCATCCACCCCGTCGCCGGACGGATGCCCGGCCACATGAACGCGCTCCTGGCGGAAGCGGACGTTCCCTACGAGAAGATGCGGGAGCTCGAGGAGGTCAACCCCAACTTCTCGCAGACTGACCTGGTCATCGTCACCGGCGCCAACGACGTCGTCAACCCCCGGGCTAACGAGGACGACAGCAGCCCCATCGCCGGCATGCCCATTCTGAACGTGACAGAGGCGCGCCACGTCGTGGTCAACAAGCGGAGTCTCAGCCCCGGCTTCTCCGGGATCGCAAACCCGCTTTTCGCCCGCGACAACACGAGCATGCTGTTCGGCGACGCGAAGGAGTCGATGCAGGAACTGGTGAACCAGTACAAGGAAGCGACCTCGTAGCGGGGGCGCGACCCCGGGGACGCCGACCCGCGGACGACTTCTCGGCGGGACCTTCTCTCGACCCGAGAGGGAAAGAGCCGACGCACGCGAGCGTCGGAGCGTCCACGTCGCCCAGCACGTCGGGGTAGTACAGGTCGGCCCCGTCGACTGTCTCCGTCGGCATGTGAGACTGGTCGATGCAGATTCGACCACCCGTCTGTCCCCCGCAGGGCACCCCGGCCCGCGCGGGAACTGCCGGGGCTATACTGATAGCCTCGACCGGAGCAGCCCGCAATCAACGTAGTCAGCAACTATCTGGGGAGACAGGGACTTCGTAGTAGTATGTCCGTGAACGAGCTCTTACCCGATCGATCTCCCGTCGACGTAGAGACCGAACCGTCGATCGTGAACGTCGATCAGGCCGACGAGGTACTGAACGTTCTCTCCTCGGAGACCGCCCGACGCATCCTCGTGACGCTGTACGAGTCGCCGGGGCCGGCGTCGGAGGTGGCCGAGTCCACGGAGAACTCGATCCAGAACGTCGCCTACCACCTGGACCGCCTCGAGGAGGCGGGGCTGGTCGAAGAAACCGGAACGTGGTACTCCTCGAAGGGCAAGGAGATGAACGTCTACGCCCCGACCAGTGCTCCGCTGGTCGTGTTTGCGGGGGACCCGACCCAGGAGGAGGCGATGGAGGAAGTGCTCGACGAACACGCCGCCGGCGGCGCCCCGACGTAGGAGTTCGATCCCGAACCCACCGCGTGGCGGGTCGTGACACCAAACGAACGTTTTAGGGGTGTCGAGGAACAGCGAGTAGCCATGACTGCTGAGGGGTCACGTTCCCCCGGTGTCGTTGCCGTGGGGGACGAAACGACCCGGGCGACGCTTTCCGAACCCGAAGCCGGACTCTCCCCGGTGCTCGAGGCCGAAGTCGTCGAGCCGGACGCCGTAGACGCCGCCGCCGTCGCACGGTGGAACGCCGACTGCGTCCTCGTCGACGGCGAGGTGGTCGGCGACGGCGTAGTCGACCTCGTGGAGAGGTGCGTCGACGAGCGGCCGGAACTCCCCGTGGTGGTCCTGGTCGGGGAGGGCCAACAGCTGTCCGTCGACGCGCTGGCCGCGGGAGCAACCGACACCCTCCCACGGCGGCTGCCCGAAAGCGACGCCGGACTGTTCGTCGATCGACTCGAGCACGGAATCGAGGTCGCCGGGCGTCGACGAGAGGACACTCGGAAGGAACTCTTCGAGAGCGTGGCCGACGGGCTCGTGGTGCATCACCCCGATACCGGCGAAATCCAGGACGTAAACGGCCGGTACTGTGAAATCACCGGCTACTCCCGGGAGGAGTTAGTCGGCGAGGACGTCGGCACGGTACTCCCGGACGACAAGGAGGTGTACGACGACGCCGTCGCGCGCATCAGACGCGCCCGGGAAGAAGGGCCACAGCTGTTCGAGTTCGAGGGGGAACGGCGAGACGGGGAGACGTTCGTCGGCGAGATCCACCTCACCGTCGTAACGCTCGACGGCCGGGAGCGGGTTATCGCGAGCGTCCGGGACGTGACCGACCGAAAACGCCAGGAACGAGCAGTGCGCGCGCTCGGGGACGCGACGGAGCGGATGCAGGACGCGGACACGTCCGAAGAACTCGCCGAGACGGCTGTCGATGCGGTCGCCGACGCGCTGGAGCATCCGGTCGCTGTCTGCTGGTGGCACGACCCCGACGAGGAACGGCTCGTTCCCGCAGCCGCGACGGAGGAAGGCAGGGAGGAGGACCTGGTGTCGCCGCTGGAGGCGGACCGTTACGAGTACGAGGTCTTCCAGGCCGGAACCGTCGCCCAGTACGTTCCCCGCGACGAGGGGGAGGAAAACCCTCCGGAAACGGGAATCCTGCTACCCCTCGGCGACCACGGACTGATCGCCGCCGGGCGCCACGAGGACGTCGAACGCGACGACGTGATGCTGGACGTGGTCCGGACGCTCGCCGAACACACGATCACTGCCCTCGACAGGATCGAGCGCGCGACGGAAGTCCGGGAGAGCGAGCGCCGGTTCAGGATGTTGATGGACCGGATCGACCAGGTCGTCTACCTCGGGCGTACGGACCTCTCCGAAGTGATTTACATCAATCCTGCCTACGAAAAAATCTGGGGACGGGAGCGGAAAAAACTCTACGAGGACCCGGAGAGCTTCCTCGAATCGATCGATCCCCGCGACCGCGAGGGGTTCCTGGAGCGGTGGGGCGTGATGCGCGACGACATCGACGGCGGCGATCCCGACGAGAGGTACGACTTCCAGTTCCGGATCCGCCGACCGGACGGGGAGATCAGGTGGATCGACGACACCGTGTATCCGCTCGAACTGCCGAACGGCGAAGGCCGCCTGGTCGGCTTCGCCGACGACGTCACCGAACGGAAGCGCCGCGAGCGGGAGTACGAGCAGATATTCAACGGCGTCAACGACATAATCAACGTTTACGATCCCGAGACCGGCGACCTCCTCGACGTCAACGACACGATGAGCGAGCTGACGGGTTACGACCGGGAGACCCTCCTCGAGGGGGGACTGGAGGCGGTGAGCGTCGCGGAGGAGGGGTTCACCGGCCGGCGGGCGAGGGAGATCACTACGGACGTGATGGAGTCGGGCGAGTCGCGGGAGCTCGAGTGGCAGCTCGAATCGGCCGACGGAGAGCGAATCTGGCTGGACGTGAAGGCGACGCCCGCCACGATCAACGGCGAGAAGCGCCTCCTGACGATTTCGCGGGACGTCACCGACCGCCGTCGCACCGAACGGCGCCTCCGGGCGATCCTCGACCGGATCGACGAGGCGATCTTCTTCGCCCGGGCCCACGAACTCGACGAGCCCTCGCCGGCCCCCGACTTCGTGAGCTCCGGCTACGAGGACATCTGGGGGCTCCCGCTCGACGAGATGCACGATCGATACGAGGAGGGCTTTTTCGGCACCCTGCACCCCGACCACGAGGGCGAATACCGGGCGCTCATCGACGAGATCCTTCGCGACATCGACGGCGGAACCGCCGACGATCGGTACTCGATCGAGTACCGCATCGAACGGCCGGACGGCGACGTGCGGTGGGTTCACTCGGACTACTACCCGGTGTACTGGGGCGAGGAACCGGTCCGGCTCGCGGTGGTGAGCCGCGACGTCACGGATCGGAAGGCGCGAGAGCGTCGGATGGCATCGTTCGACGAGGCGACCGACGACCTGACGGCCGCGGACACCCGCGAACAGGCGACCCGGATGGCCGTCGAGACGGCGGTGGAGACGCTGGACCTCCCGGCGGTCGGCGCGTTCCTCTACGACGATGACGACGGCGTCCTCCGCCCGGAGGCGCTGGCAGGCTCGGTTTCGAACGAGACGACCCCCGACGCGATCGGACCGGGAGACGGCCCGCTGTGGGAGGCGTTCGCGACGGGACGGATCGCCGATCCTGCCGGCGAACTCGTCGCCGGTGAGTCGGACGGGGAGCCGGCGGGGGAAAGGAGGGACCCAGCGGGTCTCGGGGAGTGGCGAGCGATCCCGCTGGGCAATCACGGGCTCTTGCTGGCGGGTGCCCCCGACGGGTCGCTCGGTTCCGACGCGATCCAGTCGACCCACGTCCTCGCGGCAACGCTGGAGGCCACGCTCAACTACCACCGGGGACAAGAGCGGCTCGCAGCGCGGGAGGAGCAGCTCCGCACCCAGACGCGGCGGGCCGACCGCCTGGACCGGATCGCGCGCCTCGCACAGCAGGTGGAGGCGGCAATCACGGAGGCGTCGGCCCCCGCCGAGGTCGAACGTGCCGTCTGCGAACGGCTCGCCGACTCCGGACCGTACGAACTGGCCTGGATCGGAGCGGTGGACGTTGGCGTCGACCGGGTCTCGCCGAGTACCGTCGTGGGGGAGTCGAAACGGTACGTGGAGGACCTCCCGTTGACGACCACGGAGGGTGGCGACGCCCACCCCGCGGTCCGGGCGTGGCGAACGAGCGAGGTTCGGGTCACCGATTCGATCGTCGCCGACGGACCTGCCGGTGACTGGCGCCGTCACGCGCTCTCCGAGGGATACCAGTCGCTGTGTGCGGTTCCCCTGACTCACGACGGGCTCACCTACGGGGTTCTCGCCGTCGGTGCCGGCGAGCCGAACGCGTTCGGCGACCGGGAACGCGAACTGCTCGAACAGCTCGGGACGTCCATCGGTAACGCCCTCGCCGCGATCGAACGCCGCCGTGCGCTCGAATCGGACGAAACCGTCGAGCTGGAGTTTTCGGGCGCCGCCGTGGACCTGTCGTTCGCCCGCGCGGCGAGGGAGGCCGGCTGCCAGGTACACCACGAGCGGACCGTCACCGGACAGGGTGGGACCGTCAGCGTCTTCTTCCGGTTCGAGGGCGACGTTCCCGACGTCGTCGCCCCGGTTGCAAAGCGGGAACTGCCGGGGGAGGTGACCGTCGTGACCCGGGACCCGTCCGAACTGCTCGTCGAAGCCCGTACCGACGACTGGTTCGGGTCGCCGCTCGCGGAGTACGGGGCCGTCCTCAGGGACGCGTTCGCCACGCCCGAGGAGACGACGATCTCGGTGGAGGTCTCGGCGCAAGCTGACGTCCGATCGTTCGTCGACCGACTCCGGGAAATGGCCCCCTCCCTGGATCTCGCCGCCAAACGGCAGCACCGAAGCCGGGAACTGACGCCGGCGGAAACCAGCGACCGGCTCGAGGAAGAACTCACGTCCAGACAACACGAAGTGATCCGAACGGCGCTTTCGGCGGGCTACTTCGAGTGGCCGCGGGAGAACGACGGGAGCGAGGTCGCAGAGCGGCTCGGCATCACCCAACCGACCCTGAACAAACACCTGCGCCTCGCCGAGCGAAAGACGTTCGAGCTCCTGTTCGAGCCCGGGACGTAACCGCAGTCGCTTCCCCGGTCAGAGACGATCGAACGGGTCGTCCCCGCCGGCCGTCCCGGCGGATCCCGTCGACTGGGCGAGCGCGAGGAGCCTGAGTCGACCGACGGCGGACAGTGGAGATCCGGGATCCGGCAGCGGATACGCGAAATTCGACGCCAGTTCCTCGAAGCTCCTGAAAAGCTCCGTTAGACGGCGACTGCGGCGTCGACCGTAGGCGGCGGCGGCGGAGACTGTACGCGGCCCCCGGGCGAGCTCGTCCGCCAGAACCCAGCCGTCCTCGACCGCAAGCGCGGTCCGGAGGCCGCCGGCTGGGACGACCGGGAACCCGGCCGGGCCACAGGAGAGCACGCGGTCGGCTCCCCACAGATCCGGGGACAGGCTCGCACGCTGGTACCCGGCCTGCCTGAGCGGTACGAACCCCTCGTCCGCCGATCCGGACGCGGAGGCTACCGGGAGGTCGCCGGGAAGCGCAGCGAACCACCGTCGGACGGCCGCGTCCGTGACGGCGTCAGTCTCCGAGGAGGTGACCCGCAGGAGGCTCCGATCGCTGGCGGGACGGGGGATCAGTTCGACGAACGCCCCGTCGCGCCACGCCTCCAGAACGCGGTCCCGGGGAGCACCGTCGACGTCGACGGGGAGGTGGTACTGTCCCAGGGTGGTCGTTCCCCGGCCTCGGTTCCCCGCGAACCGGATCGACTCTCCGCCGCCCGCGTCGACGACGACGTCGAACCACTCCTCGATACCGTCGTCGAACCGAACTCTGAGAGCGTCGTCGCGGCGGTTGATCGCGTCGACGCTCCGCTCCGGGCGCCACTTCCCGTCGGGCATCCGATCCCCGAGGACACGAACCAGCTCGTCAGTTTCGACGACGAACGGCCGTTCCCGCTCCGCTCCGACCGTCAGCACCGTCCCGTCCTCCGCGTCGGTCGGGGAGCCGGTCCCGCCATCGACCCGCCCGACGGTCACGCCGTCGAAGGCCGATCCCCGCCGGCGGATCCCGTCGACCCCGATGGCGTCGAGCAGACGGAGCGTCTCCGGCAACAGATAGCTCAGTCGTTGGTCGAACCTTCCATCGTCGCCGACGAGAACCGGATCGTAGCCCGCTTGCCGGAGGAGACCGGCGAGAACCGTTCCGGCGACGCCGCCGCCGGTCACGAGAACCTGTCTGTCCGGCGTCCACTCCTTGGAGTCGTCGGCGACGAGCCACCCTGGCTGCGGGGAGCGATCCGTCCCGTCCGATTTCCGAGGATGGCCCGAGTCAGGCGCGGGGTTCCCGGTCACAGTATGTGTGCTTGCGGGCTATCCACGTAAGGGGGGGAGCAACGTCTCAGACGGAGAAACACCTCCGCGGGATCGTCGGATCGGGGTAGGCCCGTCGGAAAGAGACCGACCGCGCGACGGACAATGTGTATAGCCCGACACGGCGTGCGAGACAACGTAAGTGGTGCCTGGACTTGAGGGACTGGAGTGAGTATCGGAGTACAGAGAGGGAGACCGATGTCAACGCAACCGTCCCACGCCACGAGGTCCCCGAGCGCGGACCCCGACACGAAGGAACAGGTCGACGCCGATCATCTCCTGACACTACTGGACGCCGAGTACACGCGTGACATTCTCGAGGCGATCAACGCCGAAGCCAAGTCGGCCCGGTCGCTGATTCGGGAGTGCGACGCGTCCAGGGCGACAGTCTATCGTCGATTGAACGACCTCGAGGCGGCCGGAGTCGTCGGATCCGAGCTGAGGTACGACCACGACGGACACCACCGTGCGGTGTACCGGGCCACCCTGGAGATGGTCAGCGTCAGCGTGACCGCCGACGGCCTCTCGGCGACGGCGTCGGCGGGACGAACGTCGCGGAAGTCGACCGGTATCCCCGGTCGCGTCGCCGGCAGGTGACCACGGATGCCGGAGCGCCCCGAAACGAAGACGTCCTCCGTCGAGAACCAACGCGACGATGGCTCGACGAGCGCGACCTGGGATCTCGTGACGCTCCTCAACGACGAGTACGCCCGCGAGATCCTGACGGCGATCACCGACGAGGCCAAACCGGCGCGGGAGATCGCCGAAGAGTGCGGCGTCTCGCGCCCGACTGTCTACCGTCGGCTCGACCGACTCCTAGAGGTGGGGCTGATAGAGGAGAGGGAACAGCCGACCCACAGCGGCCGCCACCGAAAGCGCTTCCGCGTCGCCGCCGACGGGGCCGTCCTCAGACTGAGGGAGGACGGGTTCGAAACCGACGTCCTGCCGCGGGAGTGAGAGCCGGACTGGAGCAGGGAACGGTTCCTCCGTTCACAGGGAACTGAGTATGACGGTTGTAGGCCGTTGCGAGGCGTAGCTTATACTGTCCGGGGACGTATGGACGGGCATGCCCGAAGAAGTGCTATTCGAATCCGAGAGCGAGCAGAGCAGAGCAGAAATCGCGTCGCTGCTGCGTAAAGTCGCCGACAACCTCGAGGCCGGCGAGGAGATCACCTTGAAAAGTGGCGACGAGTCGCTGACCCTCCGGCCGCCGGACAGACCGACGTTCGAGGTCAAAGCCGAACGCGAGGGGGCGGCCGGCGGGCCGGGCGAACTGAGCGTGGAGTTCGAAATCGAGTGGGACGAAACGGAGGGGGGCGACGGAAGCGGCGGCGGAACGCTCGAGATCGAGTAACTTCCTGCGCGGGCCGCCCGATGTGAGCGTCCCTCGAGCTCGCCGACGAACCCCGAGCCGCGGTATCCGACTGCTACTCCCCGTCGCCGGTTTCGATAGGCGCCCGGATGGTGTTGCCCCACTCGGTCCAGGAACCGTCGTAGTTCTCGACGTCCTCGAACCCGAGTAGTTCGTGGAGGACGTACCACTCGATCGAGGAGCGCTCGCCGACTCGGCAGTAGGTGATGACCGACTGGTGCTCGCCGATGCCGACCTCCTCGTAGAGGGCACGGAGTTCCTCGGGACTTTTGAACGTCCCGTCGTCGTTCAGCACCGAAGTCGTCGGGACGTTCTTCGCCCCCGGAATGTGGCCGCCGCGCTGTGCCGTCTCCTGGAGCCCCTCGGGTGCGATGACCTCGCCGGTGAACTCCTCGGGCGACCGGACGTCGACCAGCGGGACGCCCGATTCGATCGCCTGTTCGACGTCGTTCCGGTACGCACGGATCCCCTCGAACGGGCCCCCGGCGGTGTACTCTCGGGGTGTGAACTCGGTGACGTCGGTGGTCAGCGGGTAGTCGTTTGCCACCCAGTAGGTTTTCCCCCCGTCGATGATCCGGACGTCCGCGTGGCCGAAGTACTTGTACTCCCAGTATGCGAACAGGGCAAACCAGTTCGGGACCCGTCCGCCACCGTAGATCACGACCGTCGAGTCCTCGGTGATCCCCGCCTGGCCGTTCAGTTTCTCGAACGCCTCCTTGTCGAGAATGTCGCGGCTGACCGGATCGCTGAGGTCCTCCTCCCAGTGGAAGAAGGTCGCTCCCGGGATGTGCCCTTCCTCGTACGGCGTGTACTCCGAGTCGGCGGTCACGGTGGGGTTGTTGACCTCCAGCAAGCGGTACGCCGGATCGTCGGACTGGAACTTGTCGAGGTGGGCCTGCACCCAGTCTGCCGTTACTATCGCGTCGGTGTCGTGTTCCGTCATGCGAAGTGTCATCGGGACTCCGACGGTATACCCCTGTCAGTAGCGACTGAATCGGCCGTCGTCTATGACGAGTCTCCGGTTTTGCGTCGCCGTGGTGGAGGCCACACCCGACCAGGGTCCCGAAGCCCGCTTCCGGTTTCGGGCGTCCGCGAGAAAGGTGAAAATTGCCGGTTTGCCGAAGCACCCGGACGGAAACTGTGCGTGTCGGCGCGGATTCGTTCAGCCGCAGGCCGTTCGTCTCCTTTGTGGAGGGAGCGTCCAAACATCCACCGCTTTTAAGCAATCCCGACTCGAACGGCACGTATGGCAGACATAGAGTTGACGACGAGTCAGAAAACTATTCTTTCGGCGCTGGTGAATCTCTACGGGGACACCGAGGACGCGGTGAAGGGCGAGGAGATCGCCGACGAAGTCGACAGGAACCCGGGCACGATCAGGAACCAGATGCAGAGCCTCAAGGCCCTCCAGCTGGTGGAAGGCGTTCCGGGCCCGAAGGGAGGCTACAAGCCGACGACGACCGCCTACGAGGCGCTTGAAATCCAGCGGATGGACGAGCCGGCGACGGTCCCGCTTTACCACCACGGCGAGCGCGTCGAGGGAGCAAACGTCGAGGAGATCAACCTCTCGTCCGTTCACCACCCGGAGCTTTGTCGCGCGGAAGTGCAGTTGCAGGGGTCGATCAAGGAGTTCCACGAGGACGACGAGGTGACTGTAGGTCCGACGCCGCTCTCGAAGCTGGTGATCGAGGGCACCGTCGACGGGAAGGACGACACGGCCAACGTCCTCATCCTGCGGATCGACAGCATGCGTGCCCCGGTCGGACAATCGAACCACTGACCGCCTCGCCGCACCGCGGTTCGCCGGGCGACCGGACGAAACACACGCCTCCGGCGATCACATGTCTCCCCAGGCCGCCACGGCACGTCTCGCCGAGGAGACCGTGTAGATCCAACGCGCCGCGATCGCCTTTTTCAACAGTTTCGCCGACGTTCCCCCGAACGTGTGGATCGGAAGACTTCCGACGTCGTGGGCGACCGCGTCCTCGCCGACGGACACGACGGTTCCTTTGTCCTCATGGAACCAGGTTTTCAACGGTTCACCGCGGACGGCCCGAGCCAGGTTTTCACCCGCGACCTGCGCCGCCTGCCACGCCGCCTGAGCGGTCGGCGGCGCGTACTCCCCCCCGTTCTGATCGATCAGCGCCGCGTCGCCGATCGCGAACACCCGGTCGTCGCTCGTCCGGAAGTCACAGCCGGCATACACCCGATTCGATCGGTCGTCCTTCCGGAGGTCCGCACCCGAGACGACGTCCCGACCCGTGATTCCGCCGGTCCAGAGGAGCACGTCGTACGGGAGTTCCGTCCCGTCGTCCCCACCAATGTGGACGCGTTCCTCGTCCACTTCCGAAACGAACTCGCCGGTGAAGATCTCCACGCCGAGCCGTTCCAGCCGGGTTCTGAGCGCCCGCTGGACCTCGGGATCGTTACCGGGGAACACCTCGTCAAGTCCCTCCACGAGCGCGACCTCAAGTGGGAGCCGTTGCTCGTCCCGGCAGGTCGCGATCTCCCCGGCAGCCTGGATCCCCGACAGCCCGGCGCCCCCGACGACGACCCGCGCGGGATCGGCCCGGGTCGCCTCCTTGCCGGCGGCCGTCACCTCCTCGTGGATCCGTCTGGCGTCCTCGAGTCCCTTCAGGGTGAGTGCGTGTTCCTCGAGCCCGTCGATGCCGTAGAACGCGGTCTCGGAACCGACGCCCAGCAGGAGGTAATCGTACGGAACGGCCCGCCCGTCTTCGAGTTCGACGCGACGCTCGTCGGTGTCGATCCCGTCGACGCGTGCGGGGACGAAGTCGGTCCGGTCGGACTTGATCTCCTCGACCGGTATCGCGATCTTGGAAGCGACCTCGGGGTTCCGAATGACGCGGTGAACCTCGTGCAACACGAGATGGTACTCGCGGTCGGAGATCCAGGTCAGTTCGGCTTCCCCGTCGCGGACGGCCTTCTCGAAGGCCGTCACGGCTCCGGCCCCGGCGTATCCGGAGCCGACGACCACTATCTGGGCACCCATGAGGGAGAGGTGGAAAGGATCGGATAAAGGGCCTTTGAAACGCCTGCGTGCGAAGGGATTGGACGTTCGAGCGAACGCGTCGGAGAGCGTGTACTACAGAGGCACGAGCAGCTACGCGAACGCCAGAGCGTCGTCCGGGTCGTCGTTGGTCGTCCCCGAGATCTTCTCGTACGCGTCGAGGAAGTCCTGCATGTAGATCTCCGTCCGGTCGTCCCGGATCGCGAACATCCCCGCCTCCGTGCAGACCGCCTTGATGTCCGCGCCGGAGGCGTCCGCGGTGACTTCGGCGAGTTCGTCGAAGTCGACGTCCTCGTCCACGTTCATCTTCCGGGTGTGGATCCGGAAGATGACCTCGCGCCCCTCCTCGTCGGGTTTGGGGATCTCGATGAGGCGGTCGAACCGGCCGGGCCGGAGGATCGCCTCGTCGAGCATGTCGAACCGGTTGGTCGCGGCGATGATCCGCACCTCGCCGCGGTCCTCGAACCCGTCCATCTCCGAGAGCAACTGCATCATCGTCCGCTGGACCTCCGCGTCCCCCGACGTCTTCGAGTCCGTCCGCTTCGATGCGATGGCGTCGATCTCGTCGATGAAGAGCACCGCGGGCTCGTTCTCCCGGGCGACCTCGAACAGGTCGCGGACCAGCTTCGCCCCTTCGCCGATGAACTTGTGGACCAGCTCGGAGCCGGCCATCTTGATGAACGTGGCGT
>JAZKTH010000063.1:0-13059 GCA_036625675.1 Haloferacaceae archaeon | reverse complement strand
GCTGAGACTCCCACGGAGGAAACCCCGTCGTTCACGACGGGGAGGATGTCATTCGTTGCGGAACACCAGCACGTTCTGGTGGACCATCGAGGGAACGAAGGAGAAGGGATACCCGTACACGTGGAGGTCCTTGGACGGGTCGTACCAGATCAGGTTCGCCTTCAGCGTGTAGCCCGCCTCCCGGATCCTGTCCGCCAGTTCCGCCGACAGCATGTGGTACGACTGCTCCCGGTACATGTCGCCGATGAAGACGGCGGCGTAGCCGTCCCGCTTCAGAGCCCCCCGGAACCGCTCGAACTTCCGTTCCATGTCGTCGAGCCACTCCGCTTTCGTCTCGGCGTTCCGGGCGTTGAAGTCGTCGAGCTTGCTCTCCCGCGTTTCGTTCTCGTTTCTGGTCTGTTCTACCCTGTCCATCGCCCAGTAGGGAACGTCCGTCAGGAGGAAGTCGACGCTTTCGGATTCGAGCCCTTCGACGAGCTCCGCGCAGTCCCCCTGTCTCATGTCCTGGGTTTCCAGTTGCCCCTCGCCGCGCGCCCTGCGCTGTGCGTTCTCCGCCCGGAGCACCTCCGCGTAGAGTTCGACCCAGCGCGGGTTGAGTTCGAACCCGATCGCCTCCCGCCGTCCCGTTCCCTCGTACTCCGCGAGACTGGCGGCCAGAAGCGTCCCGCCGACGCCGGCGAACGGATCGAGGACGAGATCTCCCGCCTTGCTGAACCGTCGTATCAGCTCCAGACACAGCCGCGGCGGTTTCTGTCCCCCGTGCTCGCTCCGCAGTTCGTGCTGGAAGTCCGGCGGGTACTGCTCGGCGATCACGGACTTGGTCGCGAACTTCCACTCCCGCCCGGTCAGGTCGTTGACCTCGTTTCGCTCGTCGTAGATCCCGCGGTCCTCGACGTACTGCTGGTGGGGGGCCAGTTCCCCGGTGTCGACGACCTCCCCGTCCTCGATCGGCAGCGCGTCCTCCCGCGCGCGGTTCTCGTCGAAGTCGCCGTCCTCGGTCGTGAACAGCCGGCTCTGTTTGTGGCCCGACGACTCCTCTGTCATGTCTCACTCCTTGTCGCCCCAGCCGTTTTAAGTGTTCTCAGGCGCGTAGCGTCGTCCCCTCGATCGCCCGGTAGAACGACACCGAGTAGGTCGCGTAGAGGGCGCCGAGCACGGCGAGGGAAGCGACGTAGACGATCGCCGTCCCGATCAGCAGGGGCGTCGAGAGTTCCGGCACGGGAAGGGAAATCCCGGTCGGCTGGGGGGACAGCAGGAACGACGCGACGCCCCCGACGCCACCCAGCACGAGGCTGCCGACGAGGAGGACTAGCGTGTACCCGAGGACGCTCGTGAGGTTCCGCCGGACGAGACCGACGCTTCGCCTGAATCCGGCGACGACGCCGGCGTCGCCAAGCACGATCGCGTGAGCGTAGAACTGGACGAAGAACGCGACCAGGAAGTACGCGAGCAGGAACAGGAGCCCGACGGCCCCGGCGGCGCCGAGAAGCACGACGTCGGGGGCGCCCCCGCCGGCGTATCCGCCTGCGACGCCGAGGACGACCGCGAACAACACGACGGATCCGATGACGGCGTTCGCCGCGAAGACTGCGAGATACGCGATCAGGAGGCTGACGTAATTCCTCTTCCCCTCGGCGACGAGCGTCCCCAGCCCGGTGCGGCCGTCGAGCGCCTCGTTTGCCATCCCGAGCAGTCCGCCCTGAAAAAACGGCATCACGACGAGCAGCGCCCCGGTGATCCCCAGCGAGACGACCGCGGCGAGCAGCGGTTGCGACGGCTGCAGCGCGAACTGTGGTAGCTGGACCAGGCCGAAGAGGCCGACCAGGGCCACGAGCAGCGGGTTGCGACGGACTGCAGCGACTGCTGGACGGAGGGAGTTCAGGGCGGCCATGGACGGGCCATCGCAGGCGACCTCCGTAAACCTTCACCCCTGTATCACGAGATCGCGTGCGTGACCTGCAGCATGAGCGCCACGTCGTAGCTTTGCCCCGCGTCGCCCCCGTCCATCGCCTTCCGGTCCTGCCGGGTTCGGAGCACGTCCGCCTCCGGGTACAGGCGCTCGCACTCTTGCTCGAACTCCTCGACGTCGGCCATCCGCTCGGAGGGGTCCTCGAAGACGGCGGAGACCCACTCGCGGGTGTTCTCCTGAACCGGCTCGGCGTCCGACTCGGTGAAGAGTTCGTCGAACGCCGCCCGCAGTCGCTCCCGCTTCGCCTCGGTTTCCGTCGGGTCGGCTGCCACGTCGTCGTCGTCCGGTGGGAACACGTGCAACCGGTAGCGTGTCATGGGCCAACTAGTGAAGGATGCGACCTATATGTGACGGTACGGGTCGCGTCAGTTTCCCGGTCGCGATCCGGAACCGATCGCGCGCCGACACAAGCGTTATTTCGACGCCGTTCGTCGCGGGTCACGTATCCACGATGAGTTCACGTTCCGGCGGGAGACAGCGACCGACGAGCGGGCGGTGCCGACGGTGACGCCTGATCCGGAGCCGACGCCGCCGTCGGAGCGCATCGTCTCGCTCGACGCCCTCCGGGGGTTCGCCCTGCTGGGAATCCTCGTCATCAACGTCCGGGTGTTCGCGATGCCGGAGGTGACGCTGCTCAACCCGAGCGCGTACGGGGACTTTTCGGGTGCGAACTACTGGATCTGGTTCCTGGGCCACGTCTTCGCCGAGAAGAAGTTCATCACGCTGTTCTCCGCGCTGTTCGGCGCCGGCGTCGTCCTCTTCACCCGGAGCAAGGAACGCAAGGGCCTGCCAGCACGGCGGCTCCACCTGCGGCGCATGGGCTGGCTCGTCGCGATCGGGCTCGCCCACGCGTACCTGCTGTGGTACGGGGACATTCTCGTCGCTTACGGCCTCTGCGGAATCGTGTTCGTCGTCGCGCGGGACTGGGAACCGACGAGGCAGGCCACGTTCGGCCTCGCGGTGCTCGCGGTCCCCTCCGTCACGGAACTCCTGCTGGCCGTCTCGGCGGATCCGGCCGCCATCGCCGCTCAGTGGAGTCCCGCGGCGTCGACGATCTCGGCGGAGGTAGCGGCCTATCGCGGCGGGTGGATCGCCCAGATGGACCACCGGGTACCCACGTCATTCGCCCGCCAGACCACCGGCTTCGTCTCCTCGACCGGCTGGCGCGTCGGCGGGACGATGCTCCTCGGGATGGCGCTTTTCGAGTGGGGCGTGTTGACGAACGAGCGGCCGGAGCGGTTCTATCGCCGGCTGGCGGTCGGCGGCGGCCTCGTCGGCCTCGTCACCGTCCTCGCGGGCGTGTGGTACATCGAGGCAAACGACTGGGCGGCGGCCGCAGCCCTCCCCTGGCGGCAGTTCAACTACTGGGGGAGCTTCCCGCTCGCGGGGGCCTACGTCGGTCTCGTCATGCTGTACTGCCGCCGGCGCGCCGACGGACCGGTGACCCGCGCGTTCGCCGCCGTCGGTCGGACCGCGTTCACCAACTACCTCCTGCAGACGGTGGTGGCGACGTCGGTTTTCTACGGTCACGGGCTGGGGCTGTTCGGCCGGGTCACCCGCGTGGAGGCGTTCGCGTTCGTGCTCGCGGTCTGGGCGGTGCAGCTCCCGCTTTCGGTGCTGTGGCTTCGCTACTTCAGGTTCGGCCCGGTCGAGTGGGTCTGGCGCGTGCTCACCTATCGCAGCGTGCAGCCGATACGGAAGTCGTCCTGACCAGTCGGTCCCCGATCGGTCGACGTCGGGCGGGGGCATCCCGACCGATCACGCCAGCCCCAGCGCGACCACGACGAGGTACGAGTAAACGTTGTTGAGAACGTGGAGCAGCCAGGCGCCGGTGAGGTTGTTGAACCTGAGCCGCAGCAGCGTCGGGAAGACGGCCCAGCCGGCGATCGCGAGCACGCCGGCGACGCCCAGCGAGACGAGGTGCATGGAAGCAAACAGGAGGACCGTCGCCCCACCGGCGACGGCCGGCGACGTGCCCCTTCCCAGCAGGCTACCGAGCAACAGCCCGCGAAACAGGATCTCCTCGACGACCGGAGCCACGACGACGCCGGCGAAGACCACTGCGGCTACCGTCACCGGGTCGGACAGCGAGTACTCCAGCCCGCCCAGTTCGTAGCCGAGAAGCTCCCCGACGCTCGATCCGAGCAGAAACGCCCCGACGGCCAGCGGCAGGCAGATCGCCGTCCACAGGAGCTCCGTCCGTCCGGGCGCGGTGAACCGGATCGTCGCCCGACGTTCCCGCTCCCCCAGAACGAGGTAGACGCCGCCCAGGACCGCGATTCCGGCGAGTCCGTATCCCGCATCGACGACCGCCCGCGTCACCTCGGCCTCCGGGCCCACGAGTCCGACGTAGCTCGCGACCCACATCGACGTGAGAACGACCGGGAGGAACCCGGCGACCACTCCGAGGCGGAGGCGATCCGAAAGCGGTTCGGCGTCGTCGAACAGCGCCTCCGTCGGCACGGACGTTCGAGGAGGGAACCAATTGCTCGCGGACGACATGTGACGCACGAACGAACGGACCGTCAAAATCGTTTATATCCTCGTTCGTTGACTGGTCCCCTGCCGCCGGGGATCGACCCGGGCGGTTCCCGCGAACCGTCGTTTCGGGCGCTGACGCTCCCGACAGGTGCAATCCTTATTCGGTTCCAGCGCCTACGATCCCTCGAATGAGATCCTCGAAGGGGCGGCCGGGTCCGGTCGCGGAGAGCGCGTTCCGGACCGGCCTGGTTTCGGCGACGGTGGCCGGGCTTTCCGTAGTCGCGGGCCTCTACTGGATCGGCTGGCTCACCAGGCCGATGTTGTCCGTCCTGGCGCTTTTGGCGCCGGTGTACCTCGTGTTCGCGGCGGCGCTGCTCAACGTCTGGCTGGGATACGGCGGGGAGTCCGTCCCTCTCAGGCGCGTGACTGTTCCGGCCGACTCCGGGGGGTCGGACCTGGGCGGATCGGATCCTGCGCCGCGTGACCCGGCGGACGGCGATCCGAACCTGGCGATCCGGCTGGCCAACGATCCCGTCGCCCACCTCACGTTGATCGGCGCGGCGCTGTCGGTCGGGATCGCCGCCCGACTGTTCGGATTCCACGTCGAGGGACTCTACGCGTTGCTCACCGCGTTTCTCGTGAGCGTCTTCACCACGCTGCGGTTCCTCTGGCCCCGGCTCGAAACGTTCTTCACATCCAGAGAGACGGCCCGGGAGGAGTCCGGCCGTGGCCGATCGGCGGACGAGGCGGGCGACCGGACGGGACGTGCTCCACCGGGAAGCGGACGGCCGTGGGACGGGTCCCTGGGCGGGTGGCTCTCGCCCGAGTCCAAAACCGGGATGACCGTCACCGTCGTGGTGTGTGCGTTGCTCGTCGGCGTCGTCCTGCTCGCGTCGTACGTCTCCTGAACGCCCGGCGAGCGATCCCGGGGGTGTCGCGACGTATCGCCGCCCTTCTTCCTTCCCCGTTCACTGGTCCGTCAGTTCGTGGTGTTCGACCGCCCCCGGCCCCGGCTCGGCGCTCAAGTCGATCGTGGCGACCCGGAAGGCGTCGTCCGCGCCGTCGACCGGGATCGGGATCCCCCCCGGGTTGACGCGGACCGTCCCGTCCCGCTCCTCCGCCCCGTGCGCGTGTGTGTGACCGTGCAGGACGTAGTCGTACGCGCCGGCGTCGACGAGCCCGTCGACGATGACGTCGCTCGTGCCGTGGTAGACGGCGAGGTCGCGGCCCCTCAGTTCGAGCGCCCCTGCCTCACCGAGGTAGGTGCCGAACTCCTCGACGATCGGCCCGAGACTCCACTCGCCGTCGTTGTTTCCTCTCGCCGCGTAGAAGTCGAATCCGGCGTCGAACGGCGTCGCCGAGAACGGGGCGACGAAGTCGCCGCAGTGGACGACTGCGTCGACGCCCTCGCGTTCGAAAAACGACGCGGCCGCCTCGACGGCCTCCAGGTCGTCGTGGGTGTCCGAGACGATTCCGAGGTGCATACCGGCGGTTGTTCGGCGACCGGCAAAAACGTACCCCGGCGAACGGGAGAACGCGACGGGTCGGCTACTCCCCGCCGTCGTCGCCGGACTGCAGCAGCTCGACCGCCGGCAGCGGCTCCCCGGTCAGCGCCCGGATGTACGCGCCGCCGGCGATCGAGACGTGGGAGAACTCCTCCTCCGCGAGGTCGTACAGCTCGATCGCCCGCGAGGTGTCGCCACCCCCGACGACCGAGAAGCAGTCGGTCCCGGCGATCGCCTCCAGTATCCCGACCGTGCCGTCCGCGAACCGCTCGTCCTCGAAGACGCCCACCGCGCCCTTCACGAAGACGGCGGCCGACTCGCGGATCAGCTTCCCGTAGCGGTCGACGGTCTCCGAGCCGACGTCGAGGAACTCCACCTGCTTGTGTTCGATCGCGTCGACGGCGACCTCCGATCGCTCACCGTCGGCGGCGGCGTACGCGAGGTCGTCCGCGAGCGCGATCTGGGCGGCTTTCTCCTCGAGGACGCGCTCGATCGTCTCGCGGTTTTCCGCCCACTGCTCGTCGTACAGGTCCCCGTCCCCGAGGTCGTAGCCGACGTCGTGGCCGGCCGCCCGGAGGAACAGCTCCCCCGGGACCCCGCCCAGGCAGAACCGGTCGACGCGGTCGTCGAGCGCGTCCATCACCTCGATCACGTCGGTCGCCTTCGTCCCGCCGACCACCATCGTCACCGGCCCGTCGAACTCCCGGGACCCGATCGCCGTGTTGGCCTCGTACTCGGCCGTCATCACCCGGCCCGCGTACGCGGGGAGGACGAGCGGAAACCCGACCAGCGAGGCGTGCTTCCGGTGGGCCGCCGAGTAGGCGTCGTTCACGTAGGCGTCGAAAAGCGGCGCCAGCGTCCGCACGAACTCACTCTCGGCGTGCTCAGCCGGGCTCTTCTCCGGGAGTTCGTCGTCGCACATCCGGACGTTCTCGAGGAGCAGCACCTCTCCGGGCTCGAGCGCCCGGATCGCTTCCCGGGCTTCCTCGCCGTACGTGTCGGCGACGAACTGGACCTCCCGCCCGACGTGGTCGGCGAGGATTTCGGCGTGGCGGGACAGCGAGACGAACGTGTCGCGGCCCGGGCGGCCCTGGTGAGCCAGACAGACGACCCGGTGATCCGCCGCCGCCAGCTCGCCGACCGTCCGGGCGTGCCGCGAGAACCGTCGATTATCCCGTACCTCCCCGTCCTCGACCGGCGAGTTCAAATCGAGCCTGACGAGCAGGCGCTGTTCGGCCGGCAGGTCGTCGAGCGTCCGGAACATGGAAGTCACCGAACCGGTTTCGCTCGCAGGGAAATAATTCGTCCGTTTACTCGCCGACGGCGTCGTCCGTTCAGTAGCCGGTGACGAACGCCGCCACGTCCAGCATCCGGTTCGAGAAGCCGTACTCGTTGTCGTACCAGGTCAGTACCTTCGCGACGCCGTCCTCGCCGACGACGTTGGTCGACGGCAGGTCGACGTACGACGAGAAGGGGAGTCCGGTGATGTCCCGGGAGACGACCGCCTCGTCCGTGTATCCGAGAACTCCCTCCAGCGGCCCCGAATCCGCGGCCGCCCGGAACGCCCCGTTGATCTCTTCGGCGTCGGGCGACGCCTCCAGGTCGGCCACGACCTCGGTGATCGAGCCGTTCGGAACGGGCACCCGGATCGCCATCCCGTCGAGTTTCCCCTCGAGCTCCGGCAGGATTTCCGTGGTCGCCTGGGCGGCCCCCGTCGTGGTCGGGACGATGTTCTCGGCGGCCGCGCGCCCCCGGCGGGTCTTGGTCATCGGTCCGTCGATCAGGTTCTGGGAGCCGGTGTACGCGTGGACGGTCGTGAGCGTCCCGGACCGGATGCCGAACTCCTCGTCGAGCACCTTCGCCACCGGCGTGACGCTGTTGGTCGTGCAGGAGGCGTTGGAGACGACCGCTTCGCCCCCGTACTCGTCGTGGTTCACGCCGTACACGAGCTGTTTGACCGGCCGCTCGCCCTTCGGCGGCGCGGAGATGATCGCCGCGTCGGCCCCGGCCTCGACGTGGCCGTACGCGTCCTCGTACGTGCGGAACACGCCCGTACACTCCAGCGCGACGTCGACGTCGAGTTCGTCCCAGGGGAGTTCGGCGGGACTCTGGACGTTGAAAAGCGGGACGCTCGTTCCACCCAGCGAGAGTACGTCGCCTTCGAGCTCCAGCCCGTCGAGACGCCCCATCACCGAGTCGTACTTTCCGAGGTACGCCATGTCCTCCGGATCCATCACGTCGTTGATCCCGACCAGCTCGATGCGGGGATCCGAAAGCAGCGCGCGAAAGACGTTTCGGCCGATTCGGCCGAACCCGTTCAGGCCCACCCGGACGACGTCGGACGTCCCCTCGCCCGCGGATAGGTACGACTTTTCACTCATATTCGAGTAATTGCCGTACTCGCACTTAAATCCGCCCGTCGCGCGTCCACCTCGGCCGGGGCGGGTGCGTCGTCCGGTTTCCATCGCGACCGCCTCTTTTCCGTCGGGACCGCCCCTTTTAACAGGTCCGCGCGCGACCCGCGGACATGGACGCTGCAGGCGAACAGTTGCACACCGTCGTCGGCGACGGTAGCGGGTCGCTGTCCGACAGCCGGTACGGCGCGGAGGCGGCCCGGACGCTCTACCGGGACATGGTCCGGGCCCGCCGGTTCGACGAACGCGCAGTCTCTCTCCAGCGCCGCGGCTGGATGTCGGGCTACCCGCCGTTTCGGGGCCAGGAGGCAGCACAGGTCGGCGCCGCTCACGCGATGGGGGACGCCGACCGGCTGTTCCCGACCTACCGATCCAACGCGCTCCAGATCGCCCGCGGCGTTCCGATGAGCGATCTGCTCTGTTTTCGTCGTGGACTGGCGGAGTTCCGCTCGGATCACGACGTTCCCGTCTTCCCGCAGGCAGTTCCGATCGCCACCCAGATCCCGCACGCCGTCGGAGCTGGGATGGCCGCGAACCATCTGGACGCGGAGTGGGCCTCGCTGGCGTGCTTCGGCGACGGCGCGACCTCGGAGGGGGATTTCCACGAGGGGCTGAACTTCGCGGGCGTGTTCGCCGCGCCGGTCGTGTTCCTCTGTGAGAACAACGGCTGGGCGATCTCGCTGCCCGCCGACCGCCAGACTGCAAGCCCCACGATCGCCGCCAAGGCCGACGCCTACGGCATCGACGGGGTTCGCGTCGACGGCAACGACCCGCTCGCCGTCCGGGAGGTCATCGCCGACGCGCTCGCGTCCGCCAGGGCGGGTGAACCGGTGCTCGTCGAGGCGCTTACCTACCGACGCGGCGCCCACACCACCGCCGACGACCCGTCGCGGTATCGCGACGCCGAACCCGACCTCCCCGAGTGGCGGAGGCGCGACCCGCTGGACCGGTTCGAAGCCTTCCTCCGCGAGGAGGGCGTCCTCGAGGACGAGGACGTCGAGGCGGTCCGGGAGGCGGCCGACGACGAGGTCGCATCGGAGATACGGGCCGCGGAGGCCGCCGGACTCCCGGACCCCGACGCGCTGTTCGACTACGTCTACGCGACCCCGTCACCGGTTCAGGAGCGACAGCGGTCGCGGCTTCGGGAATTCCTGGAAGACCACGACCCGCAGGAACTCGAATTTGACTGAAGTCTTGCCGTCACTCCTCCATCGAGACGTACGTCTTCGTGTCCGATACACCCTCCAGACCCTGGATCTCGTCTGCGGTCGTCTGCAGGAGGTCGTACACCTCCGGCGCGTCGAGTTCCACGATCAGGTCGTGATCGCCGGCGACGACGTGCGCCTCCGAGACGCTGCCGATCGATCCGACCCGCTCGAGCATCGTCGCCGCCTCCCCGACGTCGGCTTTCACCATGACGAACGCGTGTACCATATGTTACCAGATGACATGATAGCGCAAAAACCTTCCCCTGGGGCTGGAGGCGGATCGCGGGGCAATGGTTATTCCGGCGGACGTTCTTGACACGAGTATGCGCTTCGTTATCATTGGTGGTGGCCGCGTCGGGCTGCGGACGGCGCGCGTGCTCGCCGAAGAGGGCCACGAGGTGGTCGTCGTCGAGCGGGACGCCGAACAGGCCAAGCGGGTCCGGGACGCGGGCTTCGAGGTGGTAGAGGGCGACGGCTCCCGCGAGCCCACGCTCGATGACGCCGGCGTCGGGGAGGCGGACGCAGTCGGCGCGTTGACGAGCGACCTGAACGTCAACTTCGCCGCCTGCATGATCGGGAAACACCACGGCTGTCGAACCGTGATGCGGATCGACGAGGACTACCGCGAGGAGATCTACAAGAAGTACGCCGACGAGGTGGACGAGGTCGTCTACCCCGAACGGCTGGGGGCGATCGGCGCGAAGAACGCGCTGCTGGGCGGCAACATCCAGGCGATCGCCGACATCGCATCCAACCTGCAGGTGCTTTTGATCACCGTTCCCCGCTCGTCGCCGCTGTACGGTTACAGCCTGGAGGAGGTCGAACTCCCCTCCGAGGCCCGGATCCTCGCGTTCGGAAAGGACGGGGAGCCGCTCGGGATTCCACTCGGCGACTCCTCGCTGGAGCCGGGCGACCGCGTCGCGGTGCTCGCGGAGTTCGAGGCGCTCGCGGAGGTTCGCCAGCTGTTCGTCGGGGAGGAGAGCCCGACCGCTGCCGTGGGGGGTGACTGACGATGGTGGTCGCCTACGTCATGGTGAAGGTCAACACCGGGGAGGCGGACCGGATCCGATCGGAACTGAGTGCGCTCCCCGGCGTCGTCGACGTCCACATCGTCGCCGGCGACGTCGACTTCATCGTCAAGGTGGACGCCGACTCGCCGGGGCAGGTGAAGGAGGTCGCGACGACCGCGCTCCGGGAGGTCGAGGGCGTCGAGGACACGCAGACGTACATCGCGATGGGGTGACCGCCTGCCCCGGGATCGATCGGCCGTCGGAATCGACGGTCGGATCGCGCCGACAGGATCGACGGTCGGATCACCCTTTTTTGAGTGCCGCTCGCCACTGGGTGTCCCGGTAGTCGACTTCCCCGACCTCCCACGGGGTTCCGATCGTCGCCTCCCGGAGCCGATCGACGCTGAACAGCCGGAAAAGCAGCGTCTCCCCCACGTCCCCCTCGTACTCGCAGTGGTACACCCGGAACGCGAGACCGGGTGCCGGATCCTCGCGGTACGCGAAGACGTCCGTCGTTTCCGCCACCCCGGGGGCGTAGTTGTCGATCACCGCGGTCGTGTCCCCCGCAGTCACGGCCGCGAGGTCGCCCAGGAACTCCCGAACCCCGGCCATCGACCCCGCCAGCCCGACCTGCGTCCCGATCGCGTGGGCCGACCGGAATCGATCGCGGCCGAAGTGCTCGGTAAGCGAGAACATGTCGACCCGTCGGGCGTCGTCGACGCCCCGATCCCGCATCGTCTCCACGAGGTGTTCGCTCACGTCGATAGCGACCGTCTCGAACCGTTGCTGGTAGTACAGCGCGTCCCTCCCCGCGCCGGCGCCCATGTCCAGCAGCGGTCCCTCGAGCCACGAATCGCGCCACGCGTCGGGGTCGTGGTCGCCGAAGTACCACCGCTCGATCGCGTGCTCGCGGGTCCGTTCCCCGTCGCGGTCGACGAGCGGTTCCGTCCGCGTTCCGAGGGAGTGATCGCGGATCGCGCGTCCGTACGGATCCGTCTCCGTCACACTCTGTGACACACTGTCAATTCCTCGCGGGGCGTAATAACTGTGCAGTGAGAGTCGGTACCGCGCCCCGCGGCGGTCGTCTCATACTGTTTGTTGTAGACGGTTAGCGGTCGACCGCCACGTCCTCGGGCGGTCGACACGGTGACTCCCTACAACAAACACTATCACTCCAGGACGATCAGCGGGTCGCCCATGTCGACGCTCTCGCCCTCCTCGACGAGCACCTGCGTCACGGTGCCGCCCCGCTCGACGATCACGTCGTTTTCCATCTTCATCGCCTCCAGCACCAGCACGACGTCGCCCGGCCCGACCTCGTCACCCGCACCGACGTCGACCGACAGCACGGTCCCCTGCATCTCGGCGGCGACCGTCTCCCCCTCGCCGGTGATGACGGGGGCGTCGCTGCCGCCGCCGGCCCCCCCGTCTCCGGCGCCCTCGTCGGTCGCCTGGGGCGGCCGATCGCGGGTTCGGCCGCTTCCCGTCGACGGCGTCGGGATGGCGGGTCCGCCGCGCTCCTCCAGGCTCACCTCGAAGCGCTTGCCGTTCACCTCGACGGTGAACTCTCGCTCTGTCGCCTCCTCGCCGTCCGCCTCCGCCTCGCCCTCCTCCGACGCCGGTCCCCACCGGTCGACCGCCTCCGCGATCCGGTCGGGGTCCAGCTCCGAGTCGAGGTAGTCGGTCGTGTGTTCGCCGGCCACGAACGCCTCGTCGGACAGCATGAGGCGGTGAAACGGGATCACCGTGTGGAGCCCTTCGATCTCGAACTCCGCGAGCGCCCGGCGCGATCGGGCCAGACACTCGGTCCTGTCGCGCCCCTCGACGATCAGCTTCGCGAACATCGAGTCGTAGTCCCCGGCGATCTGGTCGCCCTGCCGGACCGCGTCGTCGAGGCGGATCCCGATCCCGCCCGGCGGGTCGTACGTCTCCAGCGTCCCCGTCGCGGGGGAGAACTCCGCGGCCGGGTTCTCGGCGTTGATCCGGAACTCCATCGCGTGTCCGGACAGCTCGACTTCCTCCTGGGCGAACTGGAGTTCCTCCCCGGCCGCGACCCGGAGCTGCTCCTTTACGATGTCGATCCCGGTGAGCTGTTCGGTGACGGTGTGTTCGACCTGGATCCGGGTGTTGACCTCGAGGAAGTAGAACTCCTCGCCTTCGACGAGGAATTCCACGGTGCCGGCGTTCGTGTACTCCGCCTCCCGCACCCCCCGGCGGGCGGCCTCGCCGAGCTCTTCCCGGAGGTCGTCGTCGATCGCGGGGGAGGGCGCCTCCTCGATGATCTTCTGGTGGCGGCGCTGGAGCGAGCAGTCCCGCTCGCCGAGGTGACGGACGGTGCCGGCCTCGTCGGCGATGATCTGTACCTCGATGTGGCGGGGACGCTCCAGGTACCGCTCGAGGTACACCGAGTCGTTGTCGAAGTACGCCTCCCCCTCCCGCCTGGCGGATTCGAACCGCTCCTCGGCCTCGTCG
>JAZKTH010000062.1:0-13255 GCA_036625675.1 Haloferacaceae archaeon | reverse complement strand
GTGACGGATTCACCCCACGACTAAAGTCGTGGGCTCTCTCCTGCTTTCTCTGTAGTCGGGCTTCGCATCTCCCTCGGTTGCCGTCGCTTGCCTTACCCCGGCGGGGAATCGCCGGAGATCACCGCCACAGCGCTCCGTTTGGCTTCGTCGGCCCGATCGAGGAGCCTCCCGATCGCCGATAGCACCGGGTACTCCGCGGTCCCGTCGCCGTAGAGGTACGTGCAGAACACGTGCGGCTCCTCCGCGGGGTGTGCGTCCGGGTCGAGGCGTTCCTGCTGCCGGTGCAATTCCGACTCCAGTTCCGCCTCGATCCCGGACAGTCGGTTCCAGGCGCTGGCCCCGTCGTGGAAGTCTGCCGCGTCCTCGAGGTCGCGTTCGACGGCCTCGATCCGCCCCTCGAGCGGCTGGATGGCCCGGCGCGCGTCCCCTATCCGGTCGATTTCGTCCTCCAGTTGCGCGAGCAGAACCTCCCGCCGTTTTGCCGCCCGGTGCGCCTCGGAGACGAGCGCATCCCGCAGTCCCGGCGTGAGTTCCTCGCCGGTGGCGATCGCGGTGGCGACGTCGCTACCCAGCTCCGCGGCCACGTTCTCCACGAGCGACTCGTCGTACTCCTCGTCGTAGTGTTCCATCGCCATGACCGTCTCCCGGTAGGCGGTTTCGACGGCCTCGATGCCGGCGTTCCCGCCCGAGCTGCCCCCCGAAGCGATGCGTACCGAGGCCGCGCCCGCGCGCTCCCCCGCCTCCGTCCGGACGGAGCGATTCACGGGCTGGAGCCGCTCGATCCTCTCGGCGAACGCCCGGAACGCGTCCCGTTCGCACGTCACACATTCTCTCTCTTCGGCGATCGAGTCGGCGGCTTCGCGGAGGATCGCGACCGAGAGGAAGACGGCGAGACCGACGGCGATCGCGAGGAGGACGACCGACTGTTCTCCCAGCACCTCGACGACTCCACACTCCCAGCCGGAACAGCCCGACTCGATTGCACCCCTGTCGAGGTGCCACTGGGGTCCTCCTGCGGCTGTGGCCATGTGCTAAGATCTCACAGGGTATGCTTAGATGTTACGCCGCCCCGAGGAACCCCGGAAACGGTTTCGTTTGCGTTCCCCGAAGGCGGGCCACATCCGGGACGTCAGGGCAACACTGAAACCCTCGGCGTCGAACCCGGGCGTGTGGACATCGACCGCGACGACCTCGTCCCCGCGGGTCTCGCCACCCTCGCCGTGATCGCGCTGGGAGTCACCGCTGCGACGCTGGACAGCAGCGTTGTCCCCGCCGGCGGGGACGGCGGCTTCGGGGGCGACGATCGCGGGCGGAGCCTCGGCGGGGACGGCGGCTCCGGCGTCGGGATCGGCGGTGGGTTCCCGGAAGGGGACGGCGTCGTCGAGCTGTGCGTCCCGGCGCTCAGGGAGCCGGCGGTCGTGGCGGCGTTTCTGCTGTTCGTCGCGGCGGCGTTCGCGCTGGCGTACTACGACACCGGCGACCTGTTCCCGGCGTTCGTCGTCGCGGGCGCGATCGGGATCCCGTTCGGACTCGTCTACTACGCGCTGGCGGTCTGTGGCGGCCCGGCGTTCGAGTTCTCGTTTCCGGCGTCGCCGGTCGCCTCCGGCAACGAGAGCTTCCTCCCGGCAGGGGGAGAGGGGGGCAGTCCCGGGGACGGCGACGGCGGCCCGTCGGTGCCGACGCTCGTATTCGGCCTCTTGCTGGTTCTCGGCGTCTTCGCGAGCGCGGTCCTCCTCCTGGCCAGCGGCTTTCGGGAGGCGGAGGACGCCCCCCCGTCGGGAGACGAGCCCGACGCACCGGGCGGGGCGGATCTGGAGGCCGTCGCCGTCGCCGCCGACAGGGCTGCGGACCGGATCGAACGGTCGGACCGCGCCGCGGAAAACGAGGTGTACCGGGCGTGGTCGGAGCTCACCGACCTGCTCGACGTCCCCGCGCCGGCCACCAGCACTCCGGGGGAATTCGCCGAGGCCGCGGTGGACGCCGGGCTGGACGCCGCCGACGTCGCGGAGCTCACTGCCCTCTTCGAGGAAGTCCGGTACGGCGACGCGCCCCCGACTCCGGGACGCGAACGGCGCGCCGTCGCTGCGCTCCGGCGGATCGCTGACGAACACGGGGACGTGAGGGGATCGGACACCAGGACGTGAGGGGATCGGACACCGGCTGACCGACGCTGGGGGGCCGAACCTCGACTGGCCGACCGTCGGACGATCGGCTGATTAACCAGCCGTAACCGAGAGGGCACCGGGACTGTACCGCCCCCGGGGTCTTTCCGAATATTTATATTAAAGTGTTTTATATAGGGTTCGGAAGGTCGGTCGAAAAATCGCAAGCAGAGACCGGGATAATTTGCTTCGTTCACACGGTTGTGGCGGTCGGTTTATAGAAAACCTGTAATATCCAACCGTAACATCCATATGTTAAGCCCAGGTCATCTACGGACGATGCCAGAAGACAACGCGGTTCCTGTGGAAGGGGAAACCGAGACAACGAGAGAGCGTCCGGGCCTGTCCGTGCGCCGCCGGGGCGTGCTGGCGGGGACGGCCGGGTTCGCGTCGGTCGCGCTGGCCGGGTGTGCGGGCGAGGAGGAGCCGACGGAGGCTCCCACCGCCGAACCGACCGAGGAGCCGACCGAGGAACCGACTGACACGCCGGAGCCCCAGCCGGAGAACTACGTCGTCACCGACACCGTTCTCGTCGGATCCGACTACGTCCCGGAGGGGACCGGCGGCTTCGCTTCGTCGTGTGCCCCGAGCCGGCGGTTCGTGCCGGAGATGACCGTCGTGTTCCACATCGGCGTGTGGGACCCCGAGACCGGCGACGCGGTCGGGGACGACACGGTCGACTCGGCGACGGTCGAACTCGACGGATTCGACGCGACCGTCGAACTGGGATTCGACGCGGACGCCGGCTACTGGTCCGGCAGCTGGTCGATCCCCGCCGACGCCGAACCGCAGACGGTGTCGTTCACCATCGCGATCGAGAACTCGGGCGAGTACCGCCGCGTGGGCGACCTCGACACGCAGTTCGAGATCATCGAACTCCAGCAGGACCCGACGGCGAACTTCGTCGTCACGGCCCAGACCTACAACACGAGCACGCTGGGGGACGCGGGCAGCGAGAGCTCGTTCGTCCAGAGCTGCAGCCCGAACAACACGTTCGATCCGACCGCGGAGGTCGGCTTCGACATCGGGATCTGGCACGCCGACAGCGGCGAGATGGTCACGCCGGACGACGGGGCCGTCGACTCGGCTCAGATCGTCTTCCCCGAATACGATCAGGAGCTCGAGCTATCGTGGGGTCCCGACGCGACGGATTCCTGGGAGGAGGGCGACCACGGCTATCAGGGCGTCTGGCGAAACATCCCCGAGGACGTTGCAGGCCAGAGCGTGACCTACGAGGTGCAGGTCACCGGGTCGACCGGCGACGAGGAGTTCAACCAGGTCGGGATCTACCGGAACTCGCTCACCTTCGTGGAGTCCTAGCGGGGACGCCGTCCGATCGCACACGCCCGTTTTTTCGACGTGCTTTGCTCTCCATAGCTATCTCTTCGCAACCGCAAGCTCCCTCGTCGCGATCCACGAGGATTACGCTGGGGCGCCCGGGAACCCGATCATTCATAAAAAACTCTGTATTTTATTCGCACAGGTAGTAGGCTCTATACTCCTACCGTTCGCACGTAATGGCAACCGAGAAGCCGAGTTCTACAGAGGAGAGCAGTGGAGCCGAAGAGTCGACGTCGGGGTCGGGACGGCCCGGGATGTCCCTCCAGCGCCGCGGCATGCTGGCGGGAACGGCCGGGTTCGCGTCGGTCGCGCTGGCCGGGTGTGCGGGCGAGGAGGAGCCGACGGATGCTCCCACCGCCGAACCGACCGAGGAACCGACCGAGGAGCCGACTGACACGCCGGAGCCCCAGCCGGAGAACTACGTCGTCACCGACGACGTGATCGCGGGCTCGGAGTACGTCCCCGAGGGCGCGGGCGGGTTCGCCCAGGCATGTGCGCCCCAGCGCCAGTTCGTGCCCGGGATGCAGCCGGTGTTCGACGTCGGCGTGTGGGATCCCGACACCGGCGACGCGGTCGGCCCCGACACGATCGACGAGGCCACCGTCGAGATCGACGGCGCGGAGACGGTCGAGCTGTCGTGGTCCGAGGAGGACCAGTACTGGGGCGGTAGCTGGATCATCCCCGAGGACTGGGAGACCGGAACGGTGACCTACAGCGTGGAAATCACCAACAGCGGGGAGTACCACAACTACGGCGTCGTCGAAAACGAGTTCCAGGTCATCGAGTTCGACGACCCGAAAAACTACGTCGTCTCCGACGACCTGCGAACCGACCACCCGCCGGAGGGCGCCAAGTTCGTCTCCGACTGTGGTCCGTCCCGGGCGTTCGTCCCCGGCATGAAGGTCATCATGGAGTTTGCGATCCACGACGGGACCACCGGCGAACCCGTCGCCCCGACGGACTTCGAGTACGAGGGCGTCGTCTCCGAGATCGAGTCCACGACGCTCACACTCGACGGACCGAACGTGAGCGCGGAGCCGCCACTTGAGTGGCAGGGCGGCGGCGAAGGTGACGACAACGAGGGCGAGGACTTCTACTGGCAGGCCACGTGGGTGGTCCCCGAGGACGCCGGGCCCGGCACGGTGACGTACAGCCTGGAGCTGGACACCGACGCCCAGTATCGGGAGATCGGCGTGCTCGCCAACGAGTTCGACATCCTCGAGTCGGCCTGACGCCGGCCGCGCGGGGGATCGATCTGTCTTCTCTTTCGACCGAACTACGCCGCCGAGAAGCGTCGAAAGACGCCGGCGTCGGTTACTCTTCGTCGGTGGGCTCGACTTCCGCCCTGATGTTCTCGAAGTAGGTGTCCACGTCCGACTCCACCACCGACCGGACGAGCCCCTCGGAGAGCCCGGCGATCCCGGCGACCCCGCCGGTGAAGGACAGCTCGGCGGTGTACCCGAGGTCGACCGTGCCGTCGTCGGTTTCGGTCATCTCCATCGCGGCGAGCAGATCGAACTCGCTTCCGGTGGTCGAATCGTAGGCGTTCCCGTCGGCGAGGATCCAGTCGGGCTCGTTCATCTCGACCATCTCGACTTCCCCGGAGACCGACAGCGTGAGCCGGCTGATCCCGCGTTCGATCTCGCAGGTGTAGCGTCGCTGGGAGACACGCTCGACTTCCTGGGCCCCTGGCACGCACCGGGCCAGGTTCTCGGGGTCGGAGATGAACGCCCACAGGTCGTCCTTCGTCGTCTCGAGCGTAACCGTGTCCTCGAAGGACATTCCCCCGTCGCTCTCGCTCTCGTTCTCGCTTTCGCTTTTGCTCTCGTCGGGGGCGTTCCCGCCCTCGGCCGTCTCGGCTGCGTCGGTGGTGTGGTTCATGAGTGGTGTTTGAGTCGTTCGGGTCCCCGGTTCACTCGATGACCTTGAACGCGAAGTGCGCCGCCGGGAGCGGTCGGATCGGGTGGTTGTCGAGATACGAGAGGTGCGGCTTCAGCTCGAAGTCGGGTTCGTCCTCCTGCACCTTGAAGAAGCTCGGGTAGACGTCGATGAAATGCCAGCCGGGTTCGCCGGCCGCCTGCAGCACCGTCCGGTTCACCGGTGCCTCCAGCCCGCAGATGTAGCCCAGCGGCTTGTTGTCGTACACGAAGTAGTAGGCGTTTCCGTACGTCGGCCAGCCGACGCCGGAGATCTCGATCTCGATGTCGGTGCCCACGGGGCCCTCGGTGGGCGAGAACGTCTCGATCTGTGGCTGCATCATGAACCCGGTCACCGCCACCGACCGGCCGTCGATCTCGGCGGTGATGGGCCGCGTCGCGCCGATGTCCGTGGGAATCGTCACCTCGACCTGGAACTCGCCGTCCTCGTCGGTGGTCACCGACGGGAGGGCGTCGGGTCGCGGTTCCGCCGTGATGTCGACGCCCTTCACGCGGTGCCCCTCGTGGGTGTGCCAGACGAGGTCGACGGTGGTGTCGGTGGGGAAGCCGCTTCCCGTGATGAACGCGTCCGTGCCGGGTTGTCCGGAGGTCGGGGAGATCTCCAGTTCCGCGTCGGTCTCCTCGTCGATCTCGGGGAAGTGGACGCTGAGCGGGCCCTCGTCCCACATCGGATCCAGCCACGCCCGTTCCGGCTCCGACTCGGGTTCGGTGACCTCGACGGTCCACGTGCAGTTTCGACCGCCCGCGACCGGGCCGAACGGCGACTGGGTGTTGTTCTGGAGGAACGGCACCCCGCGGTAGTTGCGCCACACCTGCAACACGTGCTCGCCGACCGGACCGACCGCCCGCACTTCGGCGGTTGCGGTCCCCCGGTTCTGGACGCCGGTCATGAACCCGACCATCCCGTTGTCCCACGCGATCTGGTAGTTGTTCGTGATCACGTTCGGCCCGAGCCCGTATCCCGTCACCGTGAAGACCTCGCCGAGTTCCGCCTCCGTCCGGTCGATCTCGAACCAGGGGGTGACGTTCAGCGCCGCATCCGCGAGGACCTCCTCGCTTTCCCCTGCGGGCCGGACCTCGATTTTGTGTTCGCCGCCGTAGTCCTCCTGAATCTGCCACTCCTCGGTGAACCGTCCGTCGGCGTCGGTCGTTGGCCGCAGGATCCGCTCCGTCCGGGGCTGGAACTGCGCTCCGACGACCTCGTTGGCTTTCAGCACGCCCCACAGCCCTTCCGCCGAGTGCCAGATCACTTCCAGGTCGGTCTCCTCCGGTAGGTTTCGACCCTTCAGCGTCACCGTGTCCCCCACGTACGCTTCGGAGTCGCTCAGCACGAGCGTCCCCCGGTGGTCGGCAGTCCCGTCCCTGTGTTGCTGGATTCTGTCCCTGACTTCGGGAGAAACACCTTCGTCCATGGTTTCAGTTTACAGGTTATCTGTTATATGGTTTTCCATGCAGGTTTCAGGCGTTTAAACTGCTATCGCCGGGTTCTCACCGAGATTAACTCGACAGCGCGACATAGATTTAAGTCAACAGCGAGAGGTTTTACCATACAGACGCGGGGCAGTTCAGGTTCAGGGGGAACCGCGACCGTCCCGGTCAGCATCCGTCCGATGCACCGACTAACGCCGTTCCGGGGGGAAACCGACGCGGCCGCGCCAGTCGTCGGTATCGTGTTGCTCGTCGCGATCGCCGTCACGCTCGCGACGCTCGTGAGTTTCTCCGTGCTCGGGCTCGGGGGCGTTCACGGCGCTTCCCCCAGCGCTACCTGGAGCGGCGAGGTTGTCGATACGAATCCCGGGGACGGCGATCGGTTCCTCGTTCTTTCCCACGGTGGCGGAGACGCAGTGACTTCGGCCCGTCTCGATGCAGTGATCCTCTCCGGGGAGGGGAACGCCTCGATCGGGACCCTCGATCCGGAGGCCGCAGAACTCACGGCCGGCGACACGGTCGGGGTCACGATATCGGGTAACGACGGGGAGCGGTTTCCGCCGGGAACGGAAATCGCCCTCGTCTGGAAGGGCGAGGAGCGATCGGCCATTCTCTACGAGGTGACGATCGAGCGGGCGATCGTGATCGACGGCGGAAGCTGATTTGCTGGCCGGTGGGTGCCCCGGCGACTGGTACTTCCCCGCCAACCGGTCACAGGGCCCTCTCGTAGCTGGCCGACGCGGTCTCGTCCTCCCACATCCGGACGCGGACCCGATCGGCCATGGATGGATCGACGTGCCCGAGCAGGGTTTCACAGGCGATCCGCGAGAAGTGTTCCACGCTGGGGTTGAGCCCGTCGAACGCGGGCTGCTCGTTGAGCGTCACGTCCTCGTACCGGCGGCGGACAGCCTCGATCCCGTCCTTGACCGCGTCGATGTCGACGAGGTAGCCGTACTCCCCAAGCTCTTCGCCCTCGAACATCACCTCCATCGTGAACCTGTGGGAGTGGACCTCCCCTTCCGGACCTGGATCCGGGACGGTCAGGTAGTGTCGTGCGATGAACGACTCCTTCACTGTGACCGAGTACATGCTCCCCCGTACGGATTCCGTGACAAAGAGTCTGGCCTGCCTCGCTCTCCCGGGTCGTCGCCGCGTTAGTCCGCCCGCGGGGACGGCGCCCTCGTTTCACCGCGCCGACAGATCAGTACTCGAGGATCGTCGTGACGACGCCGTCCTCCCGCTCGTCGAGCCGTTCGTAGGCGGTCTCCGCGTTCGAGAGCGGCTCCCGGTGCGTGAGCAGACAGTCGGTGTCGAGCTCGGACAGCAGGTCCCAGGCAGTCGAGAGTCGCCTCTCGGCGTTCCACCGCCCCCGAAGCGCGGGGTCGAGGGTGCTCACCTGGCTGCTCTCGATTGTGATCCGGTTCCGGTGGAACTCCCCCCCGAGGTCGAGCTCCGCCTGTTTCGTCCCGTACCACGATCCGACGACGATCCGGCCGTCGTAGCCCGTCGCGTTGATCGCGTCGTCGAGTGCCTCCGGGTTCCCGGACAGTTCGAAGGCCAGGTCGGCGCCGGCGTCGTCGCTTTCCGCGTCGTACTGTTCCTCGAGCGCGGCGGGGGCAAGCGCCACGTCGGCGCCCAACTTGCGGGCGAGGCGTCGGCGCTTCTCCACGGGATCGATCGCCACCAGCTGCTCGAGCGGGAACTCCGCGAGCACCCCGGTCGTCAAGAGGCCGACGGTTCCCTGTCCGAACGATGCGACGCGCTCGCCCAGCCGGGGCGTGCCGTCGTGAAGGAAGTTCGTCGCCGTCTCGACGAGCGGGAGCAGCGTGGCAGTTTCGTCGTCTATCCCGTCGGGGACCCCCAGGACGTCGGCGGGTTTCGCGAGGAAGTGACTCTCGTGGGGGTTGAACGCGAAGACCCGTTCCCCGAGCCGCTCCTCGGAGACTCCGGATCCGACGTCGTCGACGACCCCGACGGCGGCGTAGCCGTACCGGAGGGGGTACTGGAGGCGACCCGACAGCGCCGGGAGCGTCTCGTCCACCGCCATTCGTTCGGGAGCTTCCCCCCGGTAGACGAGCAGTTCGGTACCGCTGCTGATCGCCGACGCCCTCGTGCGAACGCGGAGTTCGTCCGGGCCTGGCGAGGGAAGGTCGGTCCGTTCGATCTCGACCGTCCGGGGAGCTGTGAAGGAGAGTCGTCGTCTCATCAGTCGCCGTGGTCCCTGTCGCTCTCCCCGAATTCGACGGCCGTTCCCTCGTATCGACAGTCCTCGAGGGCGTGCTTCGCCGCGTACCCGGCCTCGTGGGGGGTCGCCCCCGTCCCGACCCCGACCTTCAGCTGGACGTCGACGGTTTCGGCGACGTGATCGATCGCGTCCCGGTACGCCCCGGCGTCCAGATCCGGACAAGCGGCGATGATGTTGTCCCCCCCGACGAAAAACGACAGCGCGTCGTGGGACTCGCGCATGTACCGCATCAACTCGGCGTACCCCTGTTCGATCTGGATGAACGAGTCGAACTCGTTGAGTCGATCGGTGTACTTCTCGGTCGCGTCGTTCACGTCGAAGTGGGCGATCTGGAGGTCGGCGTCGACGATCGGTTCCCGGAACTCCCCCGAGAACACCTCCGTCCGGTCGCTGTCCTGTGCGCTCCCGGCGTTTTGAATCCGCTCGGTGGCGTCCTCGAGCGCCTCGATCGGGCTGGAGGAGACGTCCACTCCGAGGCTGATCGTGACGGGGTAGCGGTTGCGGATCGACTCCTGGAGCGTCTGATGCTCCGCGTGACCGATCCCGTTCGTCACCGCGACCATGTTGTCGAACCGGGTGAAGAACACGTAGCCCTCCCGGCTCCCGAGGAACTGTGCCAGATCCGCGAACAGCCGGGATTGCAGCGTCTGGAGGTCCATTTCTCGCCGCGGTTCCGGGGATACCGTCCAGGGACCGTAGTTGTCGATCTGCACCAGCGTAATCTGTGTGTTCGTCACGGTGTTCCACAATGGGGTTGCCGTGACTTTGGTTCTTTCCGTCGACGTCCCACCCACCGTCCGTCTCCACGGACTTCGGCCCCACCCTGACCGGGACGTTCACCGCTCTCTGACCGGGACGTTCACCGCTCTCTGACCGGGACGTTCAACACCGTTCCGGGCCTACCACGGACATGAAGTACCGAGGCGCCGTCCTCGACGTCGACGGCACGGTCGTTCGCGGAGACGAGCCGATTCCCGGAGCGCCGGCCGGGGTGGAACGGATCAGGGCCGCCGGCATCGATCCGCTTTTCGTCTCGAACAACCCGAGCAAGCTGCCCCCGGACTACGTGGAACGGCTCTCCCGGGCTGGCTACGACGTCGACGTGGAGCAGGTCGTCACCGCCGGAACTGTCACGACAGCGTCTCTCTCCGAACAGCACCCGGCGGACCCCATCTACCTCGTCGGCGCCCCGGGGCTGGCCGACCAGTTCCGGGACGCCGGACTCACGCTCGCGTCGGACCCCGAGGCCGCCGCGGTGGTGGTCGTCTCGCTCGATCGCGAATTCGACTACGAGACGCTGACTACCGTCCAGTGGATCCTGGAAGACGAGGACGTCCGCTTTTACGGCACCGATCCGGACGTCGTGATCCCGGCGGCGAGCCGCGACGTCCCGGGTTCCGGAGCGCTGATAAACGCCGTGGCCGACGTGACCGGACGCGAGCCCGACGCCGTCTTCGGCAAACCGAACGAGCCCACGCTGCGAGCGATTTTCGACCGGCTTCCCCACGATCCGGCCGAGTGTTTCGTCGTCGGGGATCGACTCGACACCGACGTCGCGCTGGGCGAGGCGGCCGGCATGACGACCGTCCTCGTCCGAACCGGCGTCACGGACGGGCGAACTCTGGAGAGGTCGGAAATCCAGCCCGACTACGTGCTCGATTCGCTGTCGGAAATAGAGCGCGTGCTCTAGGAAGGCTCCCCCGGCGGGTGACGTTTTCGCGCGGGGTGGCGCCTCCGGCGGGGGCTGCTTCCTACTCGTCCGGTCAGAACGCGTTCCCGTAGGCAGTGATTTCGGCCCGCAGTCCGGGGCGAACCGCCGAGTGGACGTGACAGATGTCCTTCCCTCGGGCGACGATTTCGTCCAGTTCCTCCTCGCTCAGGTCGCTTTCGACGTGGAGGTCAAAGCGGATCGCCGAGAGGTCGTCGTCGTCGTCGAGGTCAGCGGAGGCGTCGATCTGGAGCTTCCCGATGTCGTCGTGGCCGCGCTGTCTGGCTCCCACCCGGAGGGCCGGGAGGAAACAGGACGCGTACGCGGCCACGAGCGTCTGGTTCGCGCTCGGCCCTTCTTCGCCGGTCGCGTCGACCGAGAGGTCGAAGTCGCCGACGTGACTCGTGCAGGCGTATCCCTCCTCACAGAGGGTGCTGGTTTCGATATCCGTCATAAGCGGCTATTGATTGGTCGGAAGCGTCCTAAAGCTTCCTTCTGTGTGCACGATTCTCCCACTGGAGCAACCGAAAAGGGATGTGACCGGGGAGAGACGCGACCGAAAAGGGATGCGACCGGGATCCCCGACGGACGTCGTCGGGTCCGGTCGTCCGCCGGCTCCGTGCTACGCTACTCCAGCGTGAACGTCTCGTCGCCCTCGAGGACGTGAGCCGAAGCGTCGCCGTCGGTCGCCTCCACCTCGCGGACGAACTCCTGCGTGTCGATCTCGACCGGCGGGAACGTGTCGTAGTGCATCGGGAACGCGTGGTCGACGTCGAGCCACTCCACCGCGATGGCCGCCTGACCCGGGCCCATGGTGAAGTGGTCGCCGGCCGGGACGGCGGCGGCGTCGGGTTCGAGGAACTCCCGGATCACGTCCCGCATCTCGCTCATCAGGCTCGTGTCGCCGGCGTGGTAGAACGTCGTCGCCTCCGGGTTCGACTCCCGGGTGGGGCGCTCGTCGGAGATCACGAACCCGGCCGGCATCCCGGCGCCGGTTTCATACCCGGTCTCGATGCCGTTGGTGTGGTCCGCCCGGACCATCGTGACGAACGCGTCGCCGCACTCGACGGTGCCGCCGAGGTTCATCCCCATGCCGCCGACGGCGTCCTCGAAGCCGAAGTTGTCCTGGGCGTACGAGGTCAGTTCCGGGACTGCCACCAGCGTAGCGTCGGAGAACTCCCCCGCGTGGGCGATGTGGTCCGCGTGCCCGTGCGTGAGCAGCACGTAGTCCGGCTGCTCGACGTCCGCCGGTTCGAGGTCAGTCTTCGGGTTTTCGAAGAACGGATCGATCAGGAGCGATGTTTCCCCGACCGTTACGTACCACGTCGAGTGGCCGTGCCAGGTGAGTTCCATGGTTCAGTCGGTATACCTCGCCGGCCGCTAATAAAATTCGATGGTTCAGTCCCTCCGGCGAACGCCGCCGGAGAACGTCCGGGATCGGGCGGCCCTCTCGATGCCCCCGGACTCCCGATTCCGGCGGCTCCCGGGTCGTAACAGCACGCGAGAATCCTTACGTCAACATTGACGTTGACACGGCTTAGTCGTTGGGAGTCTAGGCAGTACCGATCGATTATCAGGAACAGGCCTCCTCCTCGAGTTCCCCCTCCCCGCTTCCGCAGGCGTGTACGTGCTCCGTGACCTCCCCGACCACGTCGATTTCGTCGGTGTTCGGCGGGGTGAGGCTGACTCGGTCGATCTCCCGTTCGACCTGTTTTTGCCACTCGTAGGTGGTGGTCGTCTCGTACTCGCGTTTCTCGTAGACGCCGTACTCGATTTGCTCCTGGTAGGTTCGTTCCCACCGGTGGAGGTCGACCTCGTCGTAGGTGGGGATCCGGTACTCGTAGTTGACCTCCGGCGTGGTGACCGTCCGCTCCCAGAGGTACTCGGTACTGTAGGTCGGGTACGCGAACTTGTACTCGGTGGTGGTCTCGCTTTTCCACACCGTGCGTTCCCCCCACTCGATACAGCGGCCCTTGCCGAACCAGCTGTTCGTTCGTTCCTTGCAGTACGTCTCCGTCTCCGGGTAGTAGTTCGTCTCCGTCCGGGAGTCGATCCGGCGCCAGCTCGACGGGGCGTACCGCGAGGACCGCCAGGTGGTCCCGGTACCGTCCCGGACCTGTCCGGTCGATCGCACCCGGGACCACCCCGAACCGGAGGGCCGGGAGGTGCTCTGCTCCCGTTCGGTCGTGGTGTGGTAGTCCCTGGTCGTTCCCACGAAGGTGGCGTCATCCGGCGCGAGACCGTGGTGGGGCAGCTCCACCCTGTCGTAGCCGACCCGGCGGGTTTCGCTGTCGACCGACGACTCCGCAAGCGACCAGTCCGACCCCGGCGGCCGCGCGGCGACCTGGGTTTCCCGACGCGTTTCGGTGTCGGTCTCGGTTTCGACCCGGCGCCAGTCGTCCGACAGCAGGGCGTCCGGTCGCTGATTCTCCCG
>JAZKTH010000061.1:0-13260 GCA_036625675.1 Haloferacaceae archaeon | reverse complement strand
TCCACCACCAGCCCGCAGTCGGCACACACCGTCTCGCCGTGCTCGGTGTCCGTCTGGAGACGGCCCGAACACTCGGGACAGGTTCGCACCTGCCCTCGCGTTTTCTCGCTCGTTTCCTCCCGACCGGCGTCGCGCGATCGCTCCCGCTCGTCGGCGCCGGCGTACTCCCTGATTGTAGTGTCTGTTTCCGTCATGGTGTCTTGCGGACGGCGCCCCGGCGAAATAGTAAGAACCGTGGGTTTGTCCTTACACGTAGTTATGCCTCTATATACTTAAATCTACCTGTGAAGAATTATGACGTATACCGCCAAGTATCTCGCGATAAGCGGCCAATACGTCGATGGACGGTCTGCGGAGAACGTTGAACTCTACCATATGAATGTGTTGGTCCCTGAGTGAATTCCACTAATATAAGCATTGATGGTACTCGATTCCGAGTTTATCGCTATTGGCGCGGGAAAGCCGCCACCGGACGTTCCAGCCGGAAGACACTTACATGCCCGTCGAGTCGAATCCGTCGATGGCGGCACTCCGCCGGTTGTGGAGACTGCGTCGCGAGAAGCCCGGATTCGTCGTGCTCACGGGCCTGGTATTGATCGCGATCGCCGCGTATCCGCTATTCGACCAGGTATTGCGCGGCGCGGAGCTCTCCACGGAGTTTCGATACTACGACTTCGGGGCATACCGGAACGCGGTTCTCGACTGGCGGACCGGCGACCCGATATACGAACCAAACGAGGACGGGGGATTCCACGGAAACTACCTGTATCCACCGGTCTTCATCCCGCTTTTTTGGGGGTTCCTGCGCGGATTCGAGGCCCCGGGTGCGGCGTGGGGGATCTTCTCGATCCTCGCTCTGTGGGTGAGCTTGCAGTTGGCTGCGCGGGAGTTCCGCCTCCACCTCCATCCGATCGAACGGCTCCTGCTCCTGTGGCTGCTTGTCGGCTTCCAGCCGATCCTGTTCGGGTTCAAGATGGGGCAAGTGTCGACGTTTCTCTCGGCGCTCGTGACCCTCGCACTGGTCACGCTCGTACGGGACCTTCGCGGGGGCGGCCCGCTCGTGGGGATCGCGAGCGGCGCCCTCACCGCGCTGGGCAGCGGAGCGAAGCTCATTTACGCCCCCACGGGGGCGCACCTCCTGCGGAGCCGCCGGCGCTTCGGGGGGGCGATGATCGCGGCGCTCGCGCTCCTGGGGCTGTCGATGCTGCTTTTCGATCCCGCCACCCACCGGGGCTACCTCGACGTCCTGTTCTGGGGGAAAGACTGGGGCGCCGGATCCCGCTCCCCGCACCTGTGGACGGCGGCGTACTTCCGGCCGTTCCTCGCGATCGAACCGATCGCCCTGGCCGTCCGCGGTGCCCTCGTGCTCGCGACGATCGCGCTGGCGCTGGACGCCGACGGTCCGAAGGCGGAACTCCCGACGTTCGCGCTGGGCGTGGCGATCGTGCCGCTGGCCGCGCCGCGCGCGTACACCTTCGATCTCGTCGTGCTGCTCCCGGCCGTCGTAGTGTTGCTGGCCCTGGAACTGGACCGCGACGGGCACCCGTGGATTCCGGTGGTCGGGCTCCTGTGTCTCCACCTCCACGCCTACGGTCTCCGGGCGTTCGTGGCCGTTTCCGAACTCGCTCCGGAAGCGCTCCGGCCGCTTTTGCCGCTGCTCCAGCCCGGCCTGTGGGGCTCGACGTTGATCGCGGGGCTGGCGTTCCATCGGGTCGCAGCTCACGCGGACCTCCCCGCCCGACTCGACCGGATCACGCCTTTCAATATCCCCCCCGTCTGATCCGCACACATGAACGCTGCTCGCGCGCTCTCCTCGCTGGGTGCGGTGGCCTGCCTGTTCGTCGTGGTCGTCCTCGCCGCGCCGGCACTCGTCGTCGAGGGGGTCGAAGGGCTGTTGCGGGACTATTACGCCGCCGGCCCGACCGGCGCGGTCGGCATCGGCTTCTTCGCCGCGATCGGAGTCGTCGTCTTCTTGTCGGGGGAACGTGGAAGCGCGGACCCGCCGATAGTCGCGGGTCTGGCGACCGTCCTCGGGGGCGCGCTCGTGGTCCTCTCTGTGGTGTGGATCGTCTCGATGGATTCGACCACCGTCTTCTCGTTCCCGGTCGAGTACGACTGGATCGAGTACCACCGATACGTCGTGCTGGGCCTCTCCCTGTTGGCCCTCGTCGCTGCCGCCGGCTACGCCCGGGAATACGTATGACGGCTCGCGTTCGTCCCGGATCGTCGGGAGAATCGCGATCGCCCTGGACCGCTGTGAAGGGAGTTAAATCTCCACGACCCAGCCAGTGTACGACTCGTCTCTGCCGTACACTTCCCGGAACGAACGATCCATGAATTCGGCGAGACGATTGGCGTCCGAGCGGGCGGTGATCCGGACGTTCGTCCCTTCGACGTTCTCCGGGCTCTCGAGTCGGTCGATGCGGAACTCCTGGTAGCCGTCGATCATCGACTTCAGCCGTTCGAGTTCGGCGTCGGTACAGTCCATGTTGAGCGTCTTCTCCGACAGCTGTATCCACGGCGCAACCGTCTCCTCGTCGGTTTTCGGGGTCTCGACCGTGAGGAACGGGCTGCCACGCCGTCGATGGGCGACGACTGCCTCGGCGAACAGCTTCCGCCGTTCCGTCGGAGTGTCGGCGCTGAAGCGGGTCATGGATTCCCGTTGGAGACCCGGAAGGAAAGTCGTTCCCTCACGGGTCGGCCGGCGTGGTCCGGGGAAGGCGTCGAGACGACTCTGGACCCGCCGGACGCCCGGACCGACACGGACGCCCGGATCGACACGGACCTCCGGACGGATATCTTCAAGGCTTTAACGGTGGCCGTGGACGGTGCGAACGCAATGAGTCATCGCATTCTGTTGCTCGGTGCACCCGGGGCAGGTAAAGGGACCCAGAGCAAGCGACTCGCGGAGGCGTACGACCTCGAGCACGTCACGACGGGCGACGCCCTCCGGGCGAACAAGGACATGGAGACCGAACACGGCACTCCGCGGGAGTACATGGAAGCCGGAGAGCTCGTCCCCGACCCGGTGGTCAACGAGATCGTCGAAGCGGCGCTGTCCGAGGCGGACGGCTTCGTTCTCGACGGCTACCCGCGGAACCTCTCTCAGGCGGAGCACCTCTCGGAGATCACCGATCTCGACCTCGTCGCGTACCTCGACGTGGGCGAGGAGGAACTCGTCGATCGGTTGACCGGCCGTCGCGTCGACCCCGAGACCGGCGACATCTACCACACGGAGTTCGACATGCCGGAGGACGAGGAGATTCGAGAACGGCTGGAACAGCGGGACGACGACACTGAGGAGGTCGTCACGGAGCGGCTGCGCGTGTACGAGGAGAACACCGCGCCAGTGATCGACTACTACAGAGAGCGGGGCGACCTCGTCGAGGTCGACGGGGAGGCGTCCCCCGAGGAAGTGTTCGACCGGTTGTGCGAACTGCTCGAGTGAGGCCGGAGCGGAGGTTCTCCGCGAGTAAACAGGTTCTTAACCACGGTTCGCCTACGAGGGCACAATGAGTCGGATCGAACGGAGGGTTCGCAAGCTCGTCGACGACGACGAGATGCGCGAGGCCGTCGAACTCGTCCTCGAGCGGGCCGAGGACGGCGAAATAAAGTGGATCGACGTCCGCGAGGATCTCACGAGCGGTCAGTGGGGGCGCCTCATCGAACAGGGCGTGCTCGTGGACGGCGAGGAGGGGTTCCAGCTGGCCGACGCCGACGCGACCAGGGCCGGCCTCGAGGACGAGGACGCCGACCTCGCCGGCGGGACCGACGTCGAGACGCCGGAGACGTCCAAGTGGACCAAATGGGACAAGGCCGCCGGCGTGACGACGCTGCTTTTCTTCGTCGGGTACAGTTACGGGCCGGTGCGGGACGTGATCGGGTCCGCGGTCGACGTGGTTCTTGGCCCGATCAATCAGGTATTGCCGTTCTACGCGGTGGTGATGGTGATCGCGATCGCGACCGGGCTGTACTCGACCCTGTTGCGGGCCTCGCTCATGGACATGGAGAAGATGTCGAAGTACCAGGCGCGCATGAAGGAGATACAGAACCGCCGCAAGGAGGCCAAGGAGGCCGGAGACGAGGAGGCGCTGGACGCCATCCAGGAGGAACAGATGGACGCGATGGGCGACCAGTTGGGGATGTTCAAAGAGCAGTTCCGGCCGATGGTCTGGATCATGTTCCTCACCATTCCGGCGTTCCTGTGGATGTACTGGATGATCGGCTTCCGGGGGAGCGACGCCCACGGGACGTTCGACGCGATCGTCGTGCCGATAGCCGGCACCGTCGAGTGGACGAGCGGTATCGCGGGACCGATCCAGATGTGGATCGTCTGGTACTTCCTGTGCTCGATGGCGTTCACGCAGATCATCCAGAAGAGTCTCAACATCCAGATGTCGCCCTCCAGTTCCTGAGACGGTTCGTCATCCTCTGACACACGAACGCTTTTACGGTCCACGGGCTACCTGTAACTACCATGGAAGATATTCTCGTCGGCCGACTCATGTCGGCTCCGGTCGAGACGGTCGCCCCCGATTCGCTGGTGGAAGACGCGGCGAATCTGATGCTCGAGAGCGGAATCGGGTCGGTGATCGTCACCGACGACGACAATCAGTTGCGCGGTATCCTCACGTCGACGGACTTCGTTCGAATCGTGGCGGAACGGAAGCCCAAGGACCGGACGGCCGTGTCGGAGTACATGACGACGGAGGTGACCACGGCGACCGCGCAAGACCTCGTCGGGGACGTGGCGGAGACGATGATCGAACGGGAGATCCACCACGTGCCCGTCGTGAGCGCCCCCGACGGTGTCATCGGGATCGTGACGACCACGGACATCGCCGCGTACGTCTCGAAACTCGGGGAACCCCGAGTGTAGCGGTCGAATGTACGACGCCGTGCTGTTCGACAACGACGGGGTGCTCGTCGGCCGGACCCGGTACGACGTCCTCGTCGAGGCCGCCTGGCGGACGTTCGACGAACTCGGCGTTCCCGATCCCGATCCCGACCACGTCGATTCGGTCGTGGTCGACGTCGCGCCCGGTGACGTGGAATCGGTGTGTGCGGAGTACGATCTGGATCCGGAACGCTTCTGGCACGCCCGCGATCGGATCGCCAGCGACATCCAGCAAACCGAGGCCGCCGCCGGCCGCAAGACTCCCTACGAGGACGTGAGCGTCCTCTCGGAGTTCGACGTTCCCCTCGGGGTCGTCTCCTCGAACCAGCAACGGACCGTCGAGCACGTGCTGGGCCACTTCGACCTCGACGGCCACTTCCGGACGCTGTACGGCCGCGAGCCGACCGTCGAGAGCCTCGCCCTCAAGAAGCCGAACGCCCACTACCTGAACCGGGCGATGGCCGACCTCGACGCCGAGAGGGCGCTTTTCGTCGGGGACAACGAATCGGACATCGCCGCCGCCGACAACGCCGGGATCGACTCGGCGTTCATTCGGCGCCCCCACCGGCGCGACCACGAACTGGACCGGAACCCGACGTACGTCGTCGAGGACCTCCACGACCTCGTCAGCCTCACCCGTCGAAGCGTCCCGCGCTCTTGAGCGAGAAACGGACGGCGAACACCTTTGCCCGTTCGCCCCCTATTGGAGACGATGAGCGAAAAGGACGCAGAACCGACCGATTCACTCCCGAAAACCGAGGACGAGTGGCGATCGCGGCTCGACGAGGAGGCCTACGAAATCCTCCGGGAGCGGGGAACCGAGGCCCGCTTCAGCGGGGAACACGTCGACCGCGACGAGGAGGGTGTGTACCGCTGCAAGGGCTGTGGCACCGTCCTGTTCGAGTCCGAGACCAAGTACGACTCCGGCTGCGGGTGGCCGAGCTTCTACGCCGCCGAGTCCGACAACATCGTGACCCAGGAGGACACCCGCCACGGGATGTCGCGGATCGAGGTGAAATGTAGCCGCTGTGACGGCCACCTCGGCCACGTCTTCGACGACGGCCCGGAGCCGACGGGAAAGCGGTTCTGTATCAACTCGGTCGCGCTCGAGTTCGATCCCGGAGGGTGACCGATCGCGCCGGGCCAGCGGGGCGAGCCGACGACGGGACGGTCAAAGGCCCAACAGGAGCAGCCGGTAGAGCAGCGCGACCGCGAACGCGGCGATCAACAGTATCGTCGCCGCGACGACGACCGGCGAGACCATCCCTTCCTCGTCGAGGATGACACCTTCCATATGGGATACACTGTAACCGACGGCAAACGCTTTTCGGCCGAGCGACGAAACGCGGGGTATGACACGCTCCACGGCGAGTGATCCGACGTGAGCCGACCGACCCTCGCGGTGCTTTCCTGCGGCGGAACCATCGCCGCCGAACCGGAGGAGGGCGGCGCGGCCCCGGCGAAGTCGGGGTCGCAACTGCTGGACGCCGTCCCGGCGCTCGAGGGGCGCGCGGACTACCGAACCCGGGAAGTGTGCTCCCGCCCGGGGTTCGACATGCGGTGGCGGGACGTCCTGGAGACCGCGGGGCTGGCGAGGGACGTCGCCGAAGGGGCGTCCGACGAGCCCGTCGACGGCGTCGTCGTGACCCACGGAACCGACACGCTGGCGGACACGGCCTACGCGCTCGAACTCCTCGGGGACCTGTCGGCCCCGGTCGTCGTCACCGGGGCCCAGCGTCGGCTCGACGAGCCATCCTCGGACGCGCCGGCGAACCTCGTGACCGCGGTTCGGGCCGCCGCGGACGACCGGTTCGCCCCGGGGGTCCACGTCGCCTTCGACCAGGAACTCCACGCCGCACGCGACGTCGTCAAGGCACACACGAACGCGCTGGACACCTTCCAGTCGCCCGGGAAAGGCCCGGTCGCGACGTTCTCGCGTGGGGACGTGCGAATCCACCGCCGGCCGGAACGTCGGGTCGTCGTTCCGCCGCTGGACGGCGTCGATCCGGGCTCCGTGCCCCGAGTCCCGATCGTCCACTCCGGGACCGGGGTGGGGTCGGGGTGGCTGGAACGGATCGGCGACGTCGGCGACGTCGGCGACGCCGGCGACGTCGGAGACGGAGGAAACCCTGGCGGCGACCGCGCTCCCGGCGGGGTCGTCGTCGAGGGTACCGGTCTCGGAAACGTCACCGCCGCGCTCGGCGAGGAGATCGCGTCGCTCGCGTCCGAGATACCCGTCGTCGTCGGGAGCCGATGTCACGCCGGGACTACCGAGCCAGTCTACGGAACGGACGGGGGTGCAGTGACGCTTGAGCGAGCAGGCGTCGCGTTCGCGGGCGACCTCCCGACCTCGAAGGCGCGGGTGAAACTCGCAGTTGGACTTGCTGCCGGTCTCGACGTCGATCGTCTGTTCCCGGCGTGATACTGTTTGGCGTAGGAATGACCGCTACAGCCGGACGGGGACGTCCCGCTCGTCGAGGTACTCCTTGACCTCCCGGATCGAGTGCTCGCCGTAGTGGAAGATGGACGCCGCGAGCGCAGCGTCGGCGCCGGCCTCCGTGAACACCTCGTACATGTCCTCCGGGCCGCCACAGCCGGACGAGGCGATCACGGGCGTCGAGACGGCGTCACACACCGCTCTCGTGAGTGGAACGTCGTAGCCGTCCTTCGTTCCGTCGGCGTCGATGGAGTTGACGAACAGTTCGCCGGCACCGCGTGACTCCGCCTCCGTCGCCCACTCGATCACGTCGACGCCGGTGCCCTCGCGGCCGCCCTTCTTCGTGCACTCGAACCAGCACGACTCCCCGTCGACCTTGACGTACTGTTCGCCGCTCTCGTCGTACCGCCGGCGGGCGTCGACCGAGATGACGATACACTGACTCCCGAACGCCGCGGCGCCCTCGTTTATCAGGCTGGGACGCTCGAGGGCGCCGGTGGTGATCGACACTTTGTCCGCACCCGCCCGGAGCGTCTCCTTGATGTCGGCCTTCGTGCGAATCCCACCGCCGACGGTCAGCGGGATGAAACACTCGTCTGCGACGGCGGAGACGGTGTCGAGCATCGTCTCGCGTCCCTCGGCGCTCGCGGTGATATCGAGGAAGACGAACTCGTCGGCCCCCGCGTCGTTGTACGCCTTCGCCATCTCGACGGGATCGCCCGTGTACTCGAGGTCCTCGAAGTGGACGCCGGTGTACACCGCCGCGTTGCCGTCCTCGTCGAGGTCGACGTCGATACAGGGAATGATGCGCTTCGTGAGTGCCATTCGATACCTCTACACTGGATCCGCGGAAGTTAAAACAGTCCGGATCCGGAACCGGCGGCGATCCTCTCACTCGATAGATAGACCGGCGTGCCAGCGATCCGCCCCGTGTTCCTCCTTGATCGCGTCCATCTTCGCCAGCAACTTCACCGCGAGCGTGGCCGTCTCGATGGCGTTCGACTCGCCCTCGGTCCGGAACTCCCCGGTGACGCGGTTCGCGTACACCGTACAGACGGCGCCAGCACGCAGCCCGTAGAGGTTGGCGAGGGTGAGGATCGCGCTCGCCTCCATCTCGATGTTCTTGACGTTCGCCTCCCGGAGCTCCTCGACGAGCCCGTCGCTTCCGGCGGCCCGGAACCCGTCGAATCCCGGTCGACCCTGCCCGGCGTAAAAGGAATCCGCGCTCATGGTCGTCCCCACGTGGTAGTCGTGTCCCAGCCGCTCTGCGGCGGCCACGAGCGCCGAAACCACTTCCTGATCGGCGACGGCGGGATAGTCCTCCCGGACGTACTCGTCGCTCGTTCCCTCCTGGCGAACCGCACCGGTGGTGATCACCAGGTCTCCCACGTCCATCCCCTCCTGGATGGCGCCGCAGGAGCCCACCCGGAGGAAGGTGTCGACCCCGACCCTGGCCAGTTCCTCGACGGCGATCGCGGCCGACGGCGAGCCGATCCCCGTCGACGTCACGGAGAGAGGGGTCCCCTCGTAGGTCCCGGTCGCGGTCCGGTACTCCCGGTGGGATGCGACCTCGCGGCTGTCGTCCCACAGCGCGGTGATCCTGTCGACGCGTTCGGGATTTCCCGGAAGTAACACCGCGTCCGCAACGTCGTCGGGGGCGACCTCGAGGTGATACTGGACATCGTCGTTGGGATCGTCGGCGGTGGACATACCGGCCCCCTTCGACTGTCGGGCGGTTAGTTCCTTCGTGTCGCCGGCCCGGGAAAGGGCCTGCAACCCGTCGAGATCTCCCGGCCTCGTCACGCGGTTTAAGAAGGGAAGGCCCCAACGGAAGGTATGAGTCGGAACGACTCCCCGGACGCGATGGATCCCGCGGACCAGCCGCTGTCGAGCCTGGAGCCGGATCCGGAGTACGACGCGGAGGACCGCGGAGATGTGCTCGCGACACTCTCGGCGGAGGGACTCACGTTCAAGATCTGGGGCGGGGACTGGTGTGGGGACTGCCGGGCGCGACTGCCGGTGCTCGGGGCGGCGCTTTCGGCCGCCGGCGTACCGCCGGAGCGCGTCGAGGTGTACCCGGTCGAGAAGGACGGACGGGGGAACAAGATCGGACGCTACACCGACGAGTACGCCGTCGATTTGATTCCGACGGTCGTCGTCGAACGGGACGGGACGGAACTCGCCCGGTTCGTCGAGACGGCGGAAGCGCCGATCGACGTTGCCCTGGCGAGGCAACTCTCCGGAGAGTGAGCGCCGGAGGCCGGGCGAGGGCGATCGACTGTCGGCAGGAGGCGAACGTCGCCGACGCCGTCTCGCCCGCGATCAGCGAACGACTGTGACCGGAACTGACGCCTCGTCGACGACTCCCTTGGCGACGCTGCCGACGACCTTCTCGCGTTCGCTTGAGAGGCCCCTGTGGCCGATGTACACGGCGTCCGCATCGATCGCCTCGGTGTACTCGGCGATTGCGTGGGCCGGGCGACCGGTGAGGAGCCGGGTGTCGATCCGTTCTTCGCCGTCGAACCCCGCCACGTCCGCAGCGATTTCGCGGGCGGCCTCGAGGAGCCGTTCGCCCTGCTCGGCGGTCTCGGTTTCCCCCTCGAAGACGGCTTCGCCGTCGACGGATCGCGTCCGCGGCGTCAGCACGTGGACCAGTTCCAGCTCCGCGTCGAACGCGGCGGCGTGTCTGGCGGCGTACGCGACTGCGTCGTCCCCTTCCGGAGAGCCGTCGGTCGCAACGAGGTATCGCATAGCTGCGAGTCGCGTTCGAGAGACAAAAACGCTGTCTTCGACGATCGGTCAGCGACTGTCCGGGGACGGCGCCTCGACGCCCGAGCCGTGTTCCGCCCGGAACAGCTCGGTGACGAGCTTGGACTCGACCGAGCCGAGACGCTGGGAGACCGCCGATCGGGAGACGCCGAGTTCGTCGGCGAGATCGCCGAGGTCGGCCTGTCGGGGCGACTCGTAGTAGCCAAACTCGATCGCGACCCGGATCGCCTCCCGCTGTTTGTCCGTGATTCCCTTCGCCTCGAACTGGAGGATGCGGTCACAGTCCCCAGTCTCCGAGCGGCTCAACCGATCGAGCTGGACGCTCGCGCCGATCTCGCGGAGGCGTGAGACGATGTCGGTGAGCTCACTCCGGTCGGGGAGACTGAGGCAGACGACGAGTTCGTTTCCCTCGACCGCCTCGATGGACGGCAGACAGTCGAATTCCCTGAAAACGGGGCAGACACACCGGTCGTGGACCTCGCCGGCGACGAACTGGCGGGTCGAACCGCCCGGGACGCTGACTTCCGCCCTGCACTCGCAGTCGGTGCACCCGGCGTCGTAGCAGACGAGATCCTGCGTCACGTCGTCCCCCTCCGGACCCACTTGAGAGACGAAACAGCCGGCCTCCGGATGGGGCTGGACCCGGAGAACGGCCTTGAGTTGACCCCCCTTTTCTGAAGCAGTACGTTGGGCGCTCATCCTACCTGGTGGTCGAATCCCCGCCTTTCAATAGTTGTACCTGATTCCCGGCTCGTTAGAACGAACGGACGTTTTAGTAGGAGGAAGTTACTTACGAGTATGAACGGCCGATAGGAACCCAGTCTCTCTGACGAACGTCGTCCTTCTCGACATTCGAACTCGTCATTCCGGTGGGTCCGTCGACGGGAGCGTTCGAAAGACCGACTGGACGAGCTTCCGTTCGGCACCGTTGAGTCGCTGGGAGACGGCCGACTTCGAGACGCCCAGGGCCTTCGCCAGTTCTTCCAAGGACGCCTCCCTGGGCTGCTGGTAGTAGCCGGTGTCGAACGCGAGCCGCAACGTCTCCCGCTGCGTCTCCGTCAGCTCCCCGAGGTCGACAGTGATTGGGACGGTCCCCCGTCTCCCCGCGTCGACGACGTCGACGTCGTGAAGGTTCAAGTCTCGCTGCCCCGCCGCGTCGAGCAGGTCCACCACGTCGGTAGGATCCGACAACGACAGGGACACCAGAACGCGATCGGAGTCCTCCCCCCTAACTCCGCCCAGATCGTGTTCACTCGGCTGTGAGGCGATCCCACTGTCGACGTCGACTGCCCGCGTAGATTTTTCCGACATGCTATCACCTGCTGCTCCCACGAGCCGCCGGCGAACAGCGGCGAGGCTCGTTCCGAGGGCTCAGTTCCCGCGCGTGACGCGACCAACGTCGATCTGTTTCGAACACTCCCGGCTCCTCGAGTCAGTAAAACGGACGCAGACACCTGTCATTGTCTATTGATATTAAACTAATTTATAAACGGTCGGGTCCCTCGTGTCGCCTCACCGCCTCACTCGTCGTCGACGACCACGCCCTCCCTGGCGTCCCAGGCGGCGAAGGTGCGCGCTATACGTGCGAGCGTGGCGAACACGCCCTCCACGGAGTCTTCCGTTGCCACGGCCGCCTCGAACCCGTCGAGCCATCCCAGTCGATCGAGGGTTCGTCGCTGGAGTCCGCGGATCGCCTCGAGAGCTCTTCGGTCCGTGGAAGCGCCACCCGACAGCTCCGCCTCTCGTTCACAGAGAGCAGCCATGAACTCGAAGGCTGCCGCGAGGTGATCGGGAATGCCGTCCCCGCGTTCCGGCCGGAAGTTCGCGGCGTCGTAAAGCCGGGCGAGGTCCGCGGCCGGATCCCCGAGCAGTTCGCCGGCGTCCGCGCCCGCGTGGTACAGGGAGTCGGAGTCGAAATCCTCGCTGGGATCGGCCGCGTGTGCCGACGCGAACGGCGGGACGTACCTGGGGCCCGGGACGAGGAACAGGTTGTCGTAACCGACCGAGAGCGCATCGGGATCCGCCTCGCGTCCCTCGAGGTCCCCGGTGTCCAGTGTAACCGGGAGGACGTCTGCGAGGCCGAGGAAGGCGCCCTCCTCGATCGCGGTCGCGAGCGTCTCCACGTCGCCGTCGAACGTCGCCGCAAGCAGGCCGTACACCCGACTCCGGCCACGGGCCATTTCGATATCGCCGGGAGCGTCCGGACGGTCCGGTCCCGACCAGGCGTCCGGACGGTCCGGTCCCGACCAGGCGTCCGGACGACCCCGCTGTGAGCGAGCGTCCGGGCGTACTTGCTCCCGTCCAGTCTCCGGATCGGTACCGGATTCCTCGCTGCCCTCGCCCGCCGGATGTGTGGTCACGGGCGCTTCACCTCGACGAACGCGTCGTACTGGGCGTTGCTCCCCCCCACGAGGTCCGAGAGGCCGATGTCACCGAGTTCGCTATCGAGGGGCTGGAGGTGGTTGATGGCGAAGCCGGCGTCGCGTCCCTTCGCGAGGCCAGCGTCGTCGTGCATGGGCTCGTCGAACTCGTAGGGCGTGTGGCCGTCCCCGCCGGCCGGACCGCGCGTCTCGCCGTCGACGGTTTCGGCGATCGCGCCGTTGGCGCTGCGGCCCCAGCCCCACATGGCGCCGACGACCCCGGGGCGGATCCCTCCGGTCACCATGGCGATCGCATCGACGGTCTTCCGCCCGGCGTCGAGGACGATCTCGTCGCCGTTCTCGATACCGCGCTCCGCCGCGTCCTTCGGGTTGATCCACACCGGGTTCTCCGGGCGGGTCTCCCTGAGCCACGGGCTGTTGTGTGTGCGGTGCATGCCCTGCGTTCTCGGCTTCCAGTTGATGAGGCGAAGCGGTCTGTCGCGTGTGTCCTCCCCGACCACTGCCGCCTGCACGTCACCGTTGTAGTGTTTCACGTCGTCGACCTTCGGGAGGGGGTCGAACCGCTTCCCGGTGTAGGAGTGTTTCCCGGTGGGGACGACTTCGCTGTAGAAGTTCACCCTGGAACCGAGTTTGTACCGCATGTGGTCGCCGTCGTACGCGTTGGAACCGTCGCCGCGCTCCGCGTAGTCGTAGTCGAAGCCGCGCTGCGCGTAGGCGTCGGCGTAGTCTTCGATTGGTTCTTCGAACCGGCCGCCGCGGTTCAGCACCGTCACGAC
>JAZKTH010000060.1:0-13489 GCA_036625675.1 Haloferacaceae archaeon | reverse complement strand
GGCGACCATCCTCGGCGAGCACGGCGACGCGCAGGTCCCCGTCTTCTCGAAGGTGCGGGTGAACGGCCGAGACCCCGCGTTCGACGCCGACGAGAGGGAGGAGATCCTCGCGGACCTCCAGGAGTCCGCGATGGACGTCATCGAGCGGAAGGGCGCCACCCAGTGGGGGCCGGCGACCGGCGTCGCCCACACCGTCGAGGCGATCCTGGAGGACACCGGCGAGGTGCTCCCGTGTTCGATCCCCCTCGACGGCGAGTTCGGCCACGAGGACACCGCCTTCGGCGTCCCCGCGAAGCTGGGGAGCGACGGCGTCGAGGAGGTGATCGAGTGGGTGCTCGACGAGTACGAGCGGGAGCTGATGACGGAGGCCGCCGGGAAGCTCTCCGAGCAGTACGCGAAAATCGCCTGATCGGCCGACCGGCCCGGTCGCGGGGGGTTTTCGGACGTCCGCCGACGGCTACAGCCGCTCGTCGATCTTGCCGGCCGTCCGTTCCCCTACCCCGGGGACGTCACGCAGGTCCTCCGCCGACGCCTCGCGGACGTTCTCCACGCTGCCGAACCGGCGCAGCAGCCGCTTTCTGAGTTCGGGCCCGACGCCGGGGATCCCGTCCAGCGGCGTCGATACCTCGTCCCGGAGGGTCTGGTGGTACTGGACCGCGAAGCGGTGGGCCTCGTCGCGGACGCGCTGAAGGACGTGCAGCTGAGGGGCGTCGTCGGGCCAGTCGAACGTCCCGTCGGGGGCGATCACCAGCTCCGACTCCTTCGCGAGCGCGACGGCGGGCACGTCCCAGCCGGCGGCCTCCAGCGCGTCCAGCGCGGCCCCGAGCTGGCCGTCGCCGCCGTCGATCACGAGCAGGTCCGGATCCGACCGGTCGTCCCGTCCCTCGACGGCGCGGGTCGCGCGCCAGGAGACGAGTTCGCGCATGTTGGCGTAGTCGTCGTTCCGGTCGGAGAGCCGCTTGCGGCGGTATCCCGACTTGTCGGCGCTCCCGTCGAGGAAGCGGACGTTCGAGCCGACCGCGGCGCGCCCGCCGGCGTGGCTCACGTCGAACCCCTCGATACGCTCCGGCCGGTCGACGCCGAGCGCGTCCGCGAGCGCCCCGAGTTCGTCGCCCCGGTCGGGACCGCGCCGGGCGTTCTTCAGCGCCAGGTCGACCAGCTTCGCCTCCCGCCCGGCACCGGGGATCCGGACCGCGACGCCGGCGGCCGCGAGCCACTCGCGCACCTCCGGGTCGGAGGGCCGCTCCGGGAGCAACACCGCGTCGGGGAGCTCCCGCTCGGCGTAGTACTGGGCCAGGAACGCGGCCAGCACGTCCGCGCTCCGGTCGCCGCCGTCGGGGACCTCGAGCCGGTGACGGGATCGGTCGACCAGCTGCCCGCGCTCGCTGTGGAGGCGCGCGACCGTCGCGGAGTCGCCCTCGAGCGCGACCCCGAGCACGTCGACGCGCCGCTCGTCGGGCGGCGCCCCCGACTGCACGGCCTCGCCGCCGGCGCCGTGGAACGACTCGACGACCGACAGCCGGTCCCGGAGGTGGGCGGCGCGCTCGAAGGCGGCCTCCTGAGCGGCCGCGTCCATCTCCCGCCGGATCGGGTCGGCGAGGACGCCGGTCTCCCCCTCGAAGAAGCGGACGGCGCTCTCTACGTCCTGGCGGTAGGCGTCCGGCTCGATCTCGCCGGTACAGGGGGCCGAGCACAGCCCCATCTCGTAGTCGAGGCACGGCCGGTCGCGGTCGCGGTACTTGTGGTCCGAGCAGCCGCGCAGGCCGTAGGTCTCCCGGAGCGCCTTCACGACCGTCTCGACGTCGCCCTTGTCGGTGAAGGGCCCGAACACGGTCGCGGAGTCCTCGGGGTCGCGGGTGATCTCGATCCGTGGGGCCGGGTGCTCGGTGAGCTGGACGAGCGGGTAGGACTTGTCGTCCTTGAGCCGGACGTTGTACCGCGGCGCGTGGCGCTTGATGAGGTTCGCCTCCAGGAGCAGCGCCTGCGTCTCCGTGTCGGTGACCGCGAAGTCGATCCCGTCCCCGGCCTCGACCATCCGCCGGACGCGCCGGCTCCGGGGGTCGGCGTAGGAGGCGACCCGGTCCCGGAGGTCGACGGCCTTGCCGACGTACAGCACGGCGTCGCCCTCCTGGAACAGGTAGACCCCCGGCTCCCGGGGGAGTTCGCGAGCGCGATCGCGTACCGCCGCGGCGTCCATCAGGCGTGGTGTAGTCGCTCGAGGCGTTTGAACGCTGCGAGGACGATCACGCGGACGGCAGTCCGAGGTCGCTCGCGCGGGAGAACGGGGCGGGAGAACGGGGCGTCGAGCACGTGTGCGAACCGCGACACTACAAACCGATTTTCAGTTACCGGCGTTTTCAAGCGGTATTGTCGATTACGACCGGGCATACGCATGTCGACGATGGGACGGGAGTCGACCCCCGAATCCAGCGGGAGCGTCGGGCGGCGATTCCTCGGCGCGCCGTTCCGGCTCCGGACGTACAAGTTGCTGTTGTATCTGGCGGTCGCGTTCCCCCTCGGGATCGCGTACTTCGTCGGCCTCCTCACCGGCGGAGCAGTCGGAATCGGCCTCCTCGTGACCTGGTTCGGGCTTCCGATCCTCCTCGCGACGCTTGCGGGGGCGACCGCCGTCGCCGCGTTCGAGGCGCGCCTCGCCGAACGGCTCGCTGGCGTGGACGCGGCCGCCCCGGCCGTGCTTCGGGAGTTCGAAGTCCGGGACGGGCTCGTGCTGCCTGGCGGCGGTTATCTCGACGCCGTCGCGGCGCTGGTGACCGCGCCGTCGACTTGGACCAGCGTCGTCCTCCTGGCGACGAAGTTCGCGTTCGGACTCGTCTCGTTCGTGGCCCTGGCCGTCGGCGGAACGCTGACCGCGGTGCTGCTGTCGGCGCCGTTCGTCTACGACGACCCGACGATCGACGTGGGCGTCGCGTCGACAGGCGCCGGCGGCGCGTACAGCGTCGGTCCCTGGACCGTCACTACCTTCCCCGAGGCCGTCGGCGTCGCCGTCGTCGGCGTCGCGTTCCTGTTCGTCGCGGTGAACGGGTTGAACGCGCTGGCCCGATTCCACGCGTCCGCCACCGCCGCCATCCTGCGCGCCGGCGACCGGAGGTGACGCACCCGGTCGACCAGAAGCTGACGCACCTGTCTGACGGCGGCCGCCGTCAGGTCCCCCACGTCTCCGCCAGCACCCGCCGCCAGTTCCCGTGGGCGAGGAGTTCACACTCCCGGCGGCCGTATCCCCGCCCCTCCAGGGCGTCGAAGAGGCCGGGTAGCCCGGCGACGTCCCCGACGTCCGAAAGCACGGTCGCGCCGTCGAAGTCCGATCCGAGCGCGACGTGCTCGAGGCCGGCGACGTCGACGAGGTGGTCCAGGTGGTCGAGGGGACACGACAGGGGGAGATCCGAGTCGCCGTCGCCGTCCGGGTGGAGAAACCGCGTCGCGAACGTGAGCCCGACGACCCCGTCCCGGTCGGCGATTGCGCGCAGCTGCTCGTCGGTGAGGTTCCGGGAGGAGGGACAGATCGCGTGGGCGCCCGCGTGACTCACTACCGGCGGGTGCGCCGTCTCCGCGAGGACGTCCCGAAGGCCCGCCGCGTTGAGGTGGGCGCAGTCGACGACCAGTCCCCGCTCGTTGCACGCCCGGACCAGCGCCCGCCCGGCGTCGGTGAGCCCGGGGCCGACGTCCGGCGTGGCGCCGTGGACGAACGGCACGCCGCGGGCGAACGCGTTCGGCCGGCTCCACGCGAGCCCGACCGACCGGAGCCCGGCGTCGACGAGCTCCCCGAGGTTCGACAGGTCCGGCGCGACCGCGCCTGCCCCCTCGACGTGCGGGATCGCCCCGACGCAGTCGCCGGCCAGACACGCGTCGAGGTCCGCGATCGAACCGACGAGACGGAACCGCCCGTCGGCGTCGGCCCACCGGGAGAGCAACGCGAGCTGGTCGCGGGTGACCGCGGCCGCCACCTCCGGGTCGATCGGCGGGGGGAGCTCCCCCGACTCGAAGTCGACCGCCGAGAGGTCGGGGGATCCCGGGTCGAGGTCGTTCGAGACGAACGCCGCGAAGAAGCCGGCCGCCAGCCCGCCCTCGATCGCCCGCGGGAGATCGACATCCCCGCCCCGCCCGGACCGGAACGAGAGGGCCGTCGGATGGGGTCCGTCGGCGTCGGCGCTGCCGTCTCCCTCGACGTCGCCGTCGATCGCCTCGTAGACGCGCAGCAGGGCGTCGTTGTGCCCGTCGACGACGCGGTAGCCGTCACGCATCGACGACGTTCGACTCGAGGTCCCGGGGGTAGTAGGTCAGTCGCTCGGTGCCGGACTCGGTGATCGCAACGGTGTCGGAGTGACGGTAGCCCGCCTCGTCGGTGTAGAGCCCGGGCTCGATCGTGTAGATCTGCCCGGGGGCGAGCTCCGTGGCGGCTCCGTCGTAGCGCTCGTTCCAGCCGCGGTCGAGGTACGGCGGTTCGTGCCCCTCGAGCCCGATGTTGTGGCCGACGTGGTGCCGGGCGAGGTCGGTCACGCCTTGCTCCTGGAAGAACTCCCACACCTGCCTGTCGACGTACTCAACGGGAACGCCGGGATCGAGCGCCTCGATGGCGATGGTCTGTGCCTCGAGCATCAGCCCGAAGTAGTGTTCGTCCTCGTCGGTGTAGTCGCCGACGAACATCGTCCGCTCCAGCTCGGAGTGGTACCCGTCGACGTTCGCCGACGCGCCGGTGACGAGCACGTCGCCCCGGGAGAGGCGCTCGTTCGGCGTGTGGCCGTGAGGCAGGGCGGTCTCCTCCCCGGAGATGTAGCCGGCGTGGACGGGGCCGCTCCCGCGGACCCGGACCGCGTACCGCTCGCCGAGCGTATCGAGCATCGCCCGGGACGCGTCCGTCGACGCGCGCTGGCTGACGGTGACGGGGTGGGCGCCGGCCTCGGTGTACTCCGCGAGGTAGCGGTGGCCGAGGTTGGCCCACTTCGCGGACTCGCGCACCAGGTCCACCTCGGCGCCGGTCTTCTCCCAGCGCATCCGGGAGACCCACTCCTGGCTGTCGACCTCCAGGAACTCCGACAGCGCGGGCCCGTCGTACCCCATCACGCCCGGCGCGCCGTCGGCGTCGGCGGCGACGCGCTCGACGCCCAGCCCGCGCACCATCCCGACCGCGGTCTCGATCGGCTCCCCGCCCGGGTAATCGAAGTAATGGTGGACCGCGTCGATCCGGGGATTGGATTCGACGCGTTCGACCTCGAGTCGGGGGACGGTGATCTCCACCCGGTCGGCCGTCACCGCCAGGCAGACCGGCCGCTCGGTCTGGATGTGGTGGAAGCCGGTGAGGTACTCGATGCTCGTCGCGCCGAACCAGACGGCGGCGTCGGCGTCGGCGTCCGAGAGCCGGCCGCGGACCTCGGTCAGTCGGGTGCGGAACTCCTCGGGGGGTACGCGAGTCGCCATGCCCGGGGAACGCCCCGCCGCGTGCAAAAACTATCGGAAGGCGGCAGGTGGGGCGAGGCGGGGAGAGGAAACGGAGGAAGGCGCCCCGGGGATCACATCTTCCGCGCGAACGCCAGCGTCCCGCTGACGCTCTCGACGTACGCCCGGACGGTCTCCCCCTCGCGCGCGCCGGTGACGAAGATGGTGTACTCGCCGCGCTCGGCGACCCCGTCGCCCTTGCGGCCGGTGCCGACGATCTCGAGCTCGTAGGTCTTGCCCTTCTCTACCGTCTCGCGCTCGGTCCGGTTCGGCTTGCTGACGTGGCCCTTCGACACGGGACGGAACGCCCCACAGGCCTCACACCGGAGCATCTCGGTCCGGTTCTCGGTGACGAGCCGCGTGTCCGGCAGGCCACACTCCGAGCAGGTGACGTACCGCGAGACGTACCCGTCGACGGCCTCGTCGAAGTCCTCCCCGCTGAAGTTGCCGTTGTAGCGCGCGCGACCGTCCTCGTACTGCCCGGCCGTCCCGAGCTCCTGCTGGACGTGGCTGTGGAGGTGCTCGGGGTCGCGCGAGAGCGCGTCCGCGACTTCCGAGATGTTGGTGAAGCGCGTGAACGCCCCGTCCGACTCCGCCTGTGCGTCGGGAACGCGCAGCCGCGCCTCCTCCCCGCCGAACTCCGGCATGGCATCGATCGCTCGATCCAGGCTCGCTTCGTAATCCATGGCTGATCGCAAGGGCGGAGAACGGAAAGCCCTTCCGCGAGTGAACGTCACACGGAAGGGCCTTCGTGGGGGCGACGGCACACGGAGTCGGACATCGACTGACGGTCGACTGACAGCCGACGGACGTCCGTCGGACGCGCGGGAAGATTGAAATACCGAGCGACGAATGGTCGAACGATGAGCAAGATCACCTTCCGCGCGGACGACGACCTCGTCGAGCGCCTGGAGGCGTACGACGCCTCCAAAAGCGAGGTCATGCGGAAGGCGCTTCGCGCCTACCTCGACGCGTCGGACGCCGGCGGGGGCGCCCTCGAGGGCGCCGGCGGGGCTGCCGGCTCGCCCGAAGCGAGAGACGCGGGCGGCGAACGCGAGGGCATCGACGCGCTGATCGCCGACAGGGTCGACGAGCTGGTCGCGGAACGCCTGAACGCCCGGGGAACCGCGTTTACGCCGTCGCCGACGCCGGAGGTGACCGTAAACGTAAGTCTCGAGGGTGCTACTGCCGAAGAAGCCGAATCGAGCGTCGAGCGGGAGACCGGTCGTGATACGGACGGCGAGGGGCGTAAGACGGAGCGCGAAAACGCGGGTGACACGGCGAAAACGCCGCGTAAGACGTGCGCGCAGTGCGGCGAGGAAGTGCCGGAAGAGCACGTTTACTGCCCGAACTGCGGGGAAAAGACGTCGCACCGAGTGTTCTGTGACTGCGGCGACGAGCTCCGGTCGGACTGGTCGTTTTGCCCCAGCTGCGGGCGCCGGACCCCCGCCGCGGACGTGCTGGATCCACGGTGAACGCGGATGATCCGGAACGAATACGCCGAAAACACGCGTTTCGAGCGGGTTTACGGCCCATACGAGGATTTGTCTTACGATAGCCGTTACTTTTAAGTTCCTCCCATCGGTGGGTACATTTGCGTAAGACGGTCGTCTTACAGCGAACCGCCGTGGCGGCGGGGGCCGCCGCCGTCGTGCGGTTTTCGCGTGTAAGACGCGATCCGGGACGGCCGGCCGTCTTACCGGGGGAACACAAACATGGAGCGTGTGACACTGCGCATTCCGAAGCAGCAAATCGAGGAGGTCGAACAGCTAGTCGAGACCGGTCAGTTCCCGAACCGTTCGGAGGCGATCCGATCGGCGGTGCGGGAGATGATCAACGAGGCCGACGGCGAAGCCGATTCCCGTGGCCGCAACCACAACTGGGCGAAGGTGTAGACGATGCAGGACATCGTCAAGGACGCCATGGAGAACGCCCGGATCGAACAGCGCGAGATGGACGACGCCATGGGCGACGAGGACTTCGGGGATCCCCGAATCGTCATCGTCGGCTGCGGCGGCGCGGGCAACAACACGGTGAACCGGCTGTACAACATCGGCGTCGACGGCGCCGACACCGTCGCGATCAACACCGACAAACAGCACCTCAAGATGATCGAGGCCGACACGAAGATCCTCGTGGGCAAGTCGCTCACGGCCGGCCTCGGGGCGGGCGGCGACCCCGACGTCGGGGAGCGCGCCACGGAGATGGCCCAGGGGACGATCAAGGAGGTGCTCGGCGACGCCGACCTGGTGTTCGTCACCGCCGGCATGGGCGGCGGCACCGGCACCGGCGCCGCGCCGGTCGTCTCGAAGATCGCGAAGGACCAGGGCGCCATCGTCGTCGGCATGGTGTCGACGCCGTTCAACGTCGAACGCGCCCGGACGGTCAAAGCCGAGGAGGGGCTGGAGCACCTCCGCGGCGAGGCCGACTCGATCATCGTCCTCGACAACAACCGCCTGCTCGATTACGTCCCGAACCTCCCGATCGGCAAGGCGTTCTCGGTGATGGACCAGATCATCGCCGAGACCGTCAAGGGGATCTCCGAGACGATCACCCAGCCCTCGCTCATCAACCTGGACTACGCGGACATGTCCACGATCATGAACCAGGGGGGCGTCGCGGTGATGCTCGTCGGGGAGACCCAGGACAAGAACAAGACCCAGGAGGTCGTCAACGACGCGATGAACCACCCGCTTCTCGACGTCGACTACCGGGGCGCCTCCGGCGGGCTCGTCCACATCACCGGCGGCCCCGACCTCACGCTGAAGGAGGCCGAGGGAATCGCCGACAACATCACCGAGCGTCTCGAGGCGAGCGCGAACGTGATCTGGGGCGCCCGGATCCAGGACGAGTACAAGGGCAAGGTCCGCGTCATGGCGATCATGACCGGCGTCCAGAGCGCGCAGGTGCTGGGGCCGTCCACGCAGAAGCAGGCCGACCGGTCCCGAGCGAGCATCGACGGCGAGTCGTTCGACGCCGCCGACCGCGCGAGCTGGGAGTCCGACGGCGGGAAGGAAGCGCCCGAGACGAACAACGGCCTCGACGTCATCCGGTGACCGGCTGACCGCGGAACCGCCGGACCCCGATTCTCACACTTCTTCGACCGCCTCGAGCATCCGGCACTTCCGGCAGACCTCGCCGCTGGTGGGGGAGCCACAGCGTCGGCACTCCGAAAGGTCGACGCGCTCGTCGTCGCCCCCGCCGTACTCCCGGGCCGCAAGCGACGCGAGCTCCTCGTACCCCGAGAGGATGGAGTGGCGGGTCCCCGGGTGGTTCTCCTCGAGGTCGTGGATGAGCGACTGGATCTCGCCCCGGTACGCCTCGCTCGCGTGGGGACACTCCGCGACGTGGGCCGGCAGCTCCGCGAGGTGGGCGTACAGCGCGACCTCCCGTTCGGGAACGTCCCGCAGCGGCTTGGCCCGGGGGACGAACGTCCCCTGTTCCTCCCGCCGGGGGCGGTCCTGGTCGTCGGCGGGACTCGTCCGCTCGTCGAAGGGACCCAGCGAGGCGTCGAAGTGTTTGGCGATCTGTCTGACGTCGCCCTCGAGCACGTTCATCAGCGCGGTCTGCGCCTCGTCGTCGAGGTTGTGCCCCGTGAGCAGCTTGTCGGCGTCGAACTCGGCGGCGTACCGCTCGAGCAGGTCCCGGCGGAAGACGCCGCAGTACGCGCACGGCGACATCCCGAGCGGGTCCGCCTCGGCGACGTCGTCCATGCGGACGCCGAGCTCCTCCTCGTAGTGGACCACCTCGTGCCGGATGCCGAGCCGATCCGTGAGCTCCACGCACGCCGACAGCGACTCGTCGCGGTAGCCCTCGATCCCCTCGTGGATGGTGAGCGCGATCAGCTCGATCCGGGGGTCCTCACGGAACGTCTCCCACAGCAGCTGGGTGAGCACGACGCTGTCTTTCCCCCCCGACAGCCCGATCAGCCAGCGGTCGGGGTCCTCCGGCGTCGCGTCGTCGGGGACGAGCGCGTCCTCGCGGATCCGCCGGCGAACGCGCCGCTGGACCGACCGGCGGAAGTGTTCCTCACAGAGGTGCGACCCGCTGTACGCGGCGTGCATCACCGCCTCGCGCCCGCAGCTGGAACACTCCATGTAGGATCGCATACGTTCGAACGCCGATACGGGTTTCGGCGCGCGGTCAAAAAAGCGCGGGTCCGTCGGGAGCCGCGTTCGATCGGCCGGACTTCACATCGCGCCGCCCATGCCACCCATGCCGCCCATGCCGCCCATGCCGCCACCGGGGGCGCCCTCGTCCTCGTCGCCCTCGGTGGAGAGGTCGCCCGCGGCGATGATGTCGTCGATCTTCAACACGAGGTTGGCGGCCTCGGCGGCGGAGGCGATCGCCTGCTCCTTGGCGTGGGCGGGCTCGACGACCCCGGCCTCGAAGGTGTCCTCGACCTGCCCGGTGAAGGCGTTCAGGCCGGCTGACTCGTCGCCGGACTCGTGGGCCGCGCGCAGGTCGACCAGTAGGTCGATGCTGTCGAGCCCGGCGTTCTCCGCGAGCACGCGTGGGACGAGCTCGAGCGCGTCCGCGAACGACTCGACCGCGAGCTGCTCGCGGCCGGAGACCGAGTCGGCGTAGTCGCGCAGCCGGCGGGCGAGCTCGACCTCGATCGCCCCGCCGCCGGGCAGCACGCGGCCGTCGGAGACGGTGGTCGAGACCACGTCGATCGCGTCCTCGATCCCGCGCTCGAGTTCGTCGACGACGTGGTCGGTGGACCCCCGAAGCAGGAGGGTGACGCCGTGGGAGTCGGGCCCCTCGACGTAGAACAGTTCGTCCTCGTCGTCGCGCCGGACGGTCCCGTCGGCGACGTCGTCCTCGCTGGCGGCGTCGAGGTCGGTGACGATCGTGGTGTCCAGAACGTTCTTGAGGAACTTCAGGTCGGACTTCTTCGTCCGGCGGACCGCCAGGATGCCCTCCTTCGCGAGGTAATGCTGCGCGAGGTCGTCGATGCCCTTCTGGCAGAAGACGACGTTCGCGCCGGTCTCCGCGATCTGGTCGACCTTCTCACGGAGCTGCTGTTCCTCCTTGTCGAGGAACTTCTGGAGCTGGTCGGGGGACTCGATGCTGACCTGGGTGTCGACGTCGGTCTCCTCGACCTCGATCGGCTCGTTCACCAGGAGGATCCGGGCGTCATCGAACTCGGTGGGCATGTCGTCGTGGGTCGCGTCCTTGTCGATGACCGCGCCCTGGAGCAGCTCGGACTCGCCCGCCGAGCGACCCGTCTGGGTCTCGATCTTGAGGTTCTCGAGGTCGACGACGTGGGAGCCGTCGTCGGCCTCGACGGTGACCTGTCCGACAGCGCGGACGACCAGGTCAGCCAGCACGTCCTTCTCCAGCTCCGCGCCCTTGCCGGTCATCGACGTCTCGGCGACCGACTTCAGGAGCTCCTCGTCGTCGGGCTCGACGTCGGTGGAGACGGCGTCGACCTCCTCGCGGGCGTGGTCGCTCGCGAGTTTGAATCCGCGGATGATCGCCGTCGGGTGGATGTCCTGTTCGAGGAGGTCCTCGGCGTTCTTCAGGAGTTCGCCCGCGATCGCGACCGCCGTGGTCGTGCCGTCGCCGGCCTCGTCCTCCTGCGTCTCGGCGACCTCGACGATCATCTCGGCGGTCGGGTTGTCGATGTCCATCTCGGTCAGGATGGTAACCCCGTCGTTTGTGACGGTGACGTCGCCGAGCGAGTCGACGAGCATCTTGTCCATCCCTTTCGGGCCGAGGGTGGAACGTACCGCCTCCGCCACCGCTCGTGCCGCGGAAATGTTGTACTCCTGGGCGTCGCGGTCCTTGACGCGCTGGGAGTCCTCTCCGAGAATGATCATCGGCTGGCCCTGCTGCATTCGCTGACTCATAGTACAGGGGTTCGTTGTTTGTGATTCTATATAAAAATGTCGTTCCGGAAACGCCGTCCCGAGACACGCCGATATCGACGCCTCCAAAACCACCCGACAGGGAGGCCTCTACGCAGATTCTGTGGTAGCGCCTCCCACGAGCGGCGGCGAATATCGGATCCTCCGTCGAGGTTTTATATATCCTCGTCCGGAACCGGCTCCTTCCAGTGGACCGTCACCGTCCCGACGGCGAACGCGTCGCGGCTCGCGCGGTCGCGGGCGATCTCGAGCGTGTTGACCCCCTCGACGAGGGAGGTTCCGGTGAGGGTGTCGACCCAGTACTGCCACCCGTCGTTCGGCGGGATGTCGAAGCCGGACATCGGCTCGCCGTTGACGACGACCTCGTGGCCGTAGGTGTCGACGTCGAACGCCTGGATCCCGACGTACGCGTCCCGCGGGTCCTCCGCGGGCACCTCGAACTCGTGGACGTCCGTCCGGTTGCCCGCGTCCTCGGCCCACTCGAGGTCGAGCGTCCGGCTCTCGGGGGCGAGCTGTGCCCCGACGTAGATCGTCGCGTAGTTGGCGCGGGCTCTCACGGTTCCCGGTTCGAGGCCAAGAACAAAAAGGACGGCGTGTTCGATCGTCGAGGGGTCTCGACCGTCAGTTGTCGAGGCTCTCGAGCTCCTGGGGAGTTACCAGATACTCCGAGTCGATCTCGTCGAGGGCCATCTCCGGCGGTTCCTCGTCCGCCCGAAGCTCCCGCTTCGCCAGGTGCCGCTCGAGTTGTCTCCGCTTGTTGCGCCCCTTGCGTTCGCGGCCCGTTTTCGTATCTGGCATCGTCACTCGTGTTAACGTACCACACAGTAATAAGCTTTCCCGCCGGGGCGATCCCTCGCGACGCCGACCCCGGAACGCCCGCCTGCGTCGCCGTCACACGAAAAGAAGGACTTAACAGTATCAGCGAAGTACGGACAGTTAGGCCGGGATGGCCGAGTGGCAAGGCGCACGCCTGGAAAGCGTGTTCCCTCACGGGATCGGGGGTTCGAATCCCCCTCCCGGCGTATTTTCGCGGCGTTCGAACGCGAGCGCCGCGTGCGACGATCGCTGGCGGGGAGCGTGCGACGATCGCTGGCGGATAATTCGAAGGAGGGGGGGTCGCAGCCCGGAACCCCCGGACTGCGACCACCGTCTCCCTTTATGACCGTCGGCGACGAACGCGCGCATCGATGTCTCACGCGTACGACGCCCTCCAGGACGCGCTCGAGGCCACGGAGGCGCTTCTGTTTCCCATCTCCCTTCGACGCTGGCTCGCGCTCGCCGTGGCGGCGTTCTTCGTCGGCGGCTCGACCGGATTCGACGTCAACTACAACGTCGGCGTGGGCGCCGTCGACGTCCCGGTACGGGTCTCCGGCCCCGGCACCCCGGTCGGAACGCTTTTCCCGGGGACAGCGATCCCACAGTTCCTGATCTTCTTCGGGGGCGCCCTCGCGGTCGGGGCCGTACTGTGGTACTTCGGGGCGCTCTTCGAGTTCGTCTTCGTCGAACAGCTCCGGACCCGCGACGCGAAGCTATCCGACCGCCTCGGCCCGGCAATCCGCCCCGGACTCTCGCTTTTCGGGTTCCGGCTCCTCGTGGGGCTGCTGGTGACCGCGACCGCGCTGTTCGCGGCGCTGCTGCCGGCGGCGTTCGGCGTCGCCGGCGTCGCCCTCGTGCTTGCGTTTCTCCCCGGGCTGTTCGTCGTGGGGTCGGGGCTGTGGCTCGCGAACCGACTCACGACCGACTTCGTGGTCCCCGTCATGATCGCGACCGGGGACGGGTTCGTCGACGCCTGGCGAGCGTTCTGGACCGAGCTGCGAAAGGAGCGCCGCGAGTACGGGCTGTACCTGCTCGTCCGGATCCTGCTGGGCCTGCTCGCGAGCGTCGTCCTCGCCGTCGGCTACCTGGCGACCGCACTCGTCGTCGGGCTCCCCCTCGGGATCCTGTTCCTGGCGACCTTCCACACGGTGGCGGTGTTCGTTTCGGTGAGCCTGGCCCAGACCGTCGCCGTGCTTTCGCTCCTGGCGGGCGCGACGATCGTGGTCGTCGCCGGTACGGTGCTGGTGGCCGTTCCGGTCCGGACGTACCTCCGGTACTACGCGCTGTTCGTCCTCGGCGGCGCGAGCCCGGCATACGACCTCGTCGGGGAGATCCGGGAGGAAATGGAC
>JAZKTH010000059.1:0-13584 GCA_036625675.1 Haloferacaceae archaeon | reverse complement strand
GGACGTCGTCGTCTTCCACACCTTCTGGGGGCTCGACATCCTCCACGAGGAGAAGTCCCGCGAGCTGAAGCTCAGCGCCGTCGGGAACCCGAACGTGTCGATGCCGAACGCGCTGGCGGCGCTGCCCGGCATGGACGCCGTGGCGACGAAGATGATGGAGCGCCGGATCGAGGAGAACGGCACCGCGACCATCCAGGAGCTGATCGACCTCTCGCTCGACACCGGCGTCGACCTCCAGGCGTGCCAGATGACGATGGAGTTGATGGGCTACGAGGCGGACGACCTCCACGACGGCGTCACGACGGACGTCGGCGCCGCGACGGCGCTGGAACACATGGCCGACGCCGACGTCCAGCTGCTGATCTGACGCGGCGACGGTTCCCCGGCCCTGACTTCGGGGGGATTTCGGTCGCGTTCGCCCGAGCACGAAACCCTTATGCGCGCGCCCTCGCTACCGCGGAACAGGCACATGTCCGTTCGACTTCTCGATTTCCACGCCGACTGGTGCGGCCCGTGCAAGACGCAGGACCCGATCCTGGAGGAGCTCTCCGAGGACTGGGGGGACCGCTTCGAGCTCGAAAAGGTCGACGTCGACGCCGAGCAGGACGTCGCCAACGAGTACCAGGTCCGCTCCCTGCCCACGATAATCGTCGAGAACGACGACGGCGTCGTCGACCGGTTCGTCGGCGTGACCCAGCGCGAGGACATCGAGGCCGCCCTCGAGGAAGCCGGGGCCTGACCCCGCCGGATCGACGTTCGGCCCGCCGAGCCCTCGCCTGTTCTCGCAACTGTTAACAACGCACCGCAAGTAGTGGGACCATGGCCAAGTTCGAAGCTGCCGAGCGTCGCACGCTCGACAAACTCATCTGCATGCGGTGTAACGCGCGAAACCCGCTCCGGGCGGACAGCTGCCGGAAGTGCGGCTACAGCCGCCTCCGGCGGAAGGCGAAGGAACGACGCAGCGCCTAGTCGGGGGCTCCGTCCCCGCTCCGGACCGGACCGCTTCTCCGGGGAGAGTTCTCTTCGCGGTCGCCGCTTCGTTCGTTCCGGTAGCGACGCCTCCGGACACTTCCCGCCGGTAGCGACGCGTTCTGACTCCTCACGCCGGACTCGCCGGCATGGATTGCCGTAACTGTCAGTTATAGAAACCGGGAGCTATATGCACGATACACATGAAACGCGGGATCCGGACTGAGAGTCTCCACGCCGGGGCCGAGCCGGACCCGGCGACGGGGGCGCGTGCGACGCCGGTCCACCGGACGACGTCGTACGTCTTCGACGACGCGGACCGGGCCAGCGACCTGTACGCGCTGCGCGCGGAGGGGGACGTGTACTCCCGGATCTCGAACCCGACGGTCGGAACGCTGGAGGCCCGGCTCGCGACGCTTGCGGGCGGGGTCGGCTGCGTCGCGACCGCCTCGGGCATGGCCGCCATCGACGCGGTGACGACCGTGCTCGCGAGCGCCGGCGACAACGTGGTCGCGTCCGCGGAGACGTACGGCGGGACGAGCACCTACTTCCGGACGATCGCGTCCCGGCGGGGGATCGAGGTCCGACTGATCGAACCGCGCTCCCGCGACGACTACGCGGCGGCGATCGACGACGACACCGCGTTCGTGCACGTGGAGACGCTTTCGAACCCCTCGCTCGTCACCCCGGACTTCGAGCGTCTCGCGGAGGTCGCCCACGAGCGCGCCGTCCCGCTCGTCGTCGACAACACGTTCGCGACCCCGGCGCTGTGTCGGCCGCTCGAACACGGGGCCGACGTCGTCTGGGAGTCGACGACCAAGTGGGTCCACGGTTCGGGAACGACCGTCGGGGGGGCGGTCGTCGACGGCGGCACGTTCCCCTGGGATCACCCCGACGCCGACTACCCCGAACTCTCCGGGGAGAACCCGGCCTTCGGCTTCGACTTCGCCGAGCGATTCGGCGAGGAGGCGCTCGCGAAGGTGCTCCGCCACCGGGCGCTGCGGACGCTGGGCAGCGCCCAGTCGCCCGACGACGCCTGGCAGACCCTGCAGGGGATCGAGACGCTGCCGCTTCGGATGGACCGTCACTGCGAGAACGCCCGGATCGTCGCCGAGGAGCTCCGCGAGGACCCCCGCGTGGACTGGGTGAGGTATCCCGGGCTGTCGGACCACCCGACTCACGGGAACGCCGAGCGGTATCTCGACGGCTTCGGCGGGATGGTGACGTTCGGGCTCGCCGACGGCCCCGCGGCGGCGCGGCGCTTCTGTGAGTCCGTCGACCTGACGAGCTTCCTCGCGAACGTCGGCGACGCGAAGACGCTCGTGATCCATCCCGCGAGCACCACCCACGCCCAGTTGAGCGAGGCCGAAGCGCGCGCGGCCGGCGTGCCGCCGGACATGCTCCGGCTGTCGGTCGGCATCGAGGATCCGGCGGACGTCCTCGCGGACGTCGACGCCGGATTGACGGAGGCGACGCGATGACCGGGGAGGAGGAGGCGCCGGGGGCGGACGCAACGCCGGCGGGGGCGGACGCAACGCCGGCGGGGGCGGACGCGACGTCCACCGGGTCGACCGGGCACAGTGACCCCGCAACCGACGGCGGGAGACACGAGGAACCCGCCCACGAGGCGGGATCGGTCTCGGTGGGGGAGTTCACCTTCGAATCCGGCGACACGATCCCGGACCTGGAGGTCGCCTACGAGGCGCACGGCGAGTTCGACGGCGACAACGCGGTGCTCGTGTGCCACGCCCTCACCGGGAGCCAGAACGTCGCGCGGACCCCGGAGGCCGCCACCGGGCAGGCCGGACAGGCGCGGGCCTGGTGGGGCGACGTCGTCGGTGCGGGCAAGTACGTCGACACCGCCGACTACTACGTCGTCTGCGCGAACGTGCCCGGCTCGTGTTACGGCACGACGGGTCCGGCGAGCGAGGGGCCGGACGGGGAGCCGTGGGGATCGGACTTCCCCCCGGTGACCGTCGAGGACTGGACGCGCGCGCAGCGCCGGCTGCTCGACGAGCTGGGCGTCGGGCGGCTCCACGCCGTCCTCGGCGGGAGCGTGGGCGGAATGAACGTGCTCGAGTGGGCCAAGCGGTATCCCGACGACGTCCGACGGATCGTCCCGGTCGCGGCGGCCCCACGGCTCGACGCCCAGTGCCTCGGGCTCGACGCCGCCGCCAGGCGGGCGATCCGGGCGGATCCGAACTGGAACGGCGGGGACTACTACGGCGACGACGCGGAGCCCCCGAAGCGCGGGCTCGCGATCGCCCGCCAGATCGGCCACGTGATGTACCACTCGAAGGCGTCGATGGAACGGAAGTTCGACCGGCGCACGGCCGGCCGGGAAGCGGAGGCGAACGCCGGGACGGAGCTGTTCCCGCAGGACCGGGCCGGCGCGTTCTTCCCGTACCGGGAGGTGGAGTCGTACCTGGACTACCAGGCCGGGAAGTTCGTGGACCGGTTCGACCCGAACTCCTACCTGTATCTCACCCGGGCGATGGACGAGTACGACCTCGCGGCCGACTACGGCTCGGACACGGAGGCGCTGGCCGCCTTCGATGGCGAGGCGCTCGTGATGTCGTTCACGGGGGACTGGCACTTCACCGTCGAGCAGTCCGCGACGATCGCCCGGGCGCTCCGGGCGCACGAGGCGTCGGTCGCCCACCACGTCGTCGAGTCGGACCACGGCCACGACGCGTTCCTCGTGGAGCCCGAAAACGTCGGGCCGCCCATCCGGGACTTCCTCGCGGAGGGGACCGACGGTCGGGCCGTGGACGACACCGCGATCGGCGAGGAGTGACGGCGGCGGTTGCCAACGGTGGCGGGAGTACAAGTACTTTTCACCGAGGGGGGAGTTCTGTGGGGTAATGACGTTCCGGGGGGACGAGCGGGCGCAGGCGCTGCAGGTCGGTGCAGTGATACTCCTGGGATTTCTGGTCGTGGGACTCGCGATCTATCAGGTCACGGTGGTCCCCGACCAGAACCGTCAGGTCGAGATCCAGCACAGCGAGGCCGTCCAGGGACAGCTCCAGGCGGTCGGCGACCTGGTCACGTCCGTCGCCGGCGGCGGTGGCGGCGGCAGCCGGACGGTCACGCTCGGGACGACCTATCCCGTCCGGACGGTGTTCGTCAATCCACCTCCGGCAACCGGGAGGCTCGAGACCGAGGAACTCGGCGAGATCACGATCGCGTACGACGGCGCGCCCGGCAACGAGCCGGGGGTCGAACAGTTCTGGAACGGGACCGAACGGAGCTACGACACGAGCGCGGTCGTCTACCGGCCCGACTACAACGAGTACGACGACGCCCCGGAGACGCGGTACGAACACAGCCTCGTGTACAACCGCTTCGCGGGCGCGAACCTCACGCTGTCCGACCAGATCCTCGTGCGCGACGGGGAACTCACGATCGTCGCCGTCGAGGGCGAGTACGCCGCCTCTCGGGTCGACGGCGCGTCGCTCCGGGTCCGGGCGCTGAGCGCCTCCGAGAACACGGTGACGCTGTCGGGCGACGCGGGCGATCCGATCGAGGTGACGATCCCCACCGAGAGCCCCGAACGCTGGGCCGACCAGCTGGAGGGGTACGACGTCGATCCGGATCCGGCCGCCGGGACGATCACGGTCACGCTCGCGGAGGATCAGGACCTGACGATGGCCCGCGTCGGGGTCGGGGAGTCGACGCGGGGGACGCCAGACGAGCGATCGGCGTACGTCGCGGTCACCGAGGAGCGGGCACCCGCGGTCACGGTCGAGGTGCGCGACCGCTACAACAACCCCGTCCGGGGTGCGACCGTCGAAGTGACCCGGGACGATGGCACCACGGAGACGCTGGTGAGCGACCGCCGGGGCGAGATCGAGGTCGCGGACGTCGAGGCCGGCGACACGCTCTCGTTCGGCGACGGCGGGATCGACTACCCGCTGGAGGACTTCGAGGTAAAACCCGGCGCGAGCGACGGCGGCGGGTCCCAGCCGGCCTATGCGGTGAACTGGGAGGACGCCGACACGATCGCGGCCGAGAATCCCAACGTCGAGAACGAGGACGGACTGGTGTTTCGCGGTGGCCAGGGGGAAACCGCCGACCTCGGGATGTTCACCGACCCCGTCGCCGACGGGGCGGACGTGAGCTACGCCGTAAACGACACCGCCGTCGGCGAGGTCGACGCGACCGGCGAGACCGACGCCGCCGGCGAGAACGCGACCACGTTCACGGCGAAGGAGAACGGGACGGTGACGGTGTTCACCTCCAGCGGCAGCGACGGGGATCGGTTGACGATGGACGTGGAGGTGGAGGAAGCCGATGTCACATTCACCACACTAGAAGCGAGTCTTGTCACCCAAAGCGTCGGCCCGAACGACAGACCGAGTGAGGTCATAATCGACCAGTTCGAAATCTCCTCTGACGTCGATGTGACGTTCACAGCAACGGAGAGCAACGAGGATCAAACGGCTACACAAACGGTCTCGGGCCCGACCGGTAGCGACGTCAGTCTAGAGATCGACAACGCGGCAAACAACAGGTTCCCGGTCACGGTCACCGCCGAGATCGACGGAGGTCAGTGTCTCGAGACTACCTTCCAGGAGGGAGAAGATCAAAAGACACTGGCATCAGGAGAGTGGGAGGCGTGCGGCAGCTAAACTCCGCCGAATCCGGATACTGAATTGCAACACACGATGACGTACAACAACGAGGACCGCGCCGTCTCCGAAGTCCTCGGTTTCATTCTGCTGTTCGCGATCTTGATCCTCGGGCTCTCGTTCTGGCAACTCGTTGCGGTCCCCGCCGCCAACGCCGACGTGGAGGGCGACCACCGGATCGCCGTCCAGGGCGACCTCCAGGAGCTGCGCGACGGGATGGAGGTCGCCCGGGAGGCCGACCGGGGGGGCACGGCCCGAGTCGAACTCGGGCCCCGGTACCCGGAGCGGGTGCTGTTCGTGAACCCGCCGCCCCCAGTGGGAACGCTGGAGACCGTCGCCGAGGGGGGCGAGATCGCCGTCGCCAACGCGACCGCCGTCGACCGCGAGCCCGCCGGCGTGAGGGCGGCCTGGAACGGCAGCACCCGGAGCGTCGAGACGTCGCTTCTCGCCTACGACGTCGGGTACAACGAACTCGAGTCCGCGCCGTCGTACGCGATCGAACACTCGTTTCTGTACGCCGACGCCGACGGACGGGTCTTCGGCCTGACGGACCGCCCCCTCGTCGACGGAACCGACGTCAGGCTCACCGCCGTCACCGGCTCCCTGGCGGCGCAGGGGCGCGGGGAGGCGGAAATCCGGGTCGATCCGGCGAGCCCCGCGACCCGGAGCGTGACCGTCGCGGCCGACGGGGGACCGGTGACGATCCGGCTGCCGACCCGGCTGAACCAGTCCCAGTGGGAGGCGTGGATCGCCGAGGGCGACGACGCCCACGTCGTCGACGTGACCGTCGAATCCGGCCCCGGCGAGTACGACATTGCGGCCATCACGCTGGAGGAAGGCCCCGAGTACGACATCGACCTCGCCGCGGTCGACGTCGGTGAGGGCGACGCCGGCGGCAGCGGCGGGACCGCCGGCGACGGGACCGGACCGACGCCGGCCTACCTCGCCTCCCCGACCGGAAACGGGACGGTCTACACGGGGGGGACGGCCCGACTCTCCGCCGAGGTACGCGACCGATACGACAACGTCCTCGCGGGCGAATCGGTGACGTTCGAGGCCGACGAGGGCGCCTTCGAGTCCGGAACCGGCGAGGAATCCTCCCTGACGGTGACGACGGGCGATCGTGGCCTGGCGGCGGTCCGGTACGTCGCCCCCGACGAGGCCGGCACGGACACGGTGACGATCAGCGGGGACGGGGTCGCCCCGGTGACGGTGACGATCGACGTCGTCGCACCCGACGATGCCGGGAGCGTAGACGGCGGCGACGTCCGGTGGGTCGACGACGACGTGGAGCTGGCGGTCGGCGAGACCGCCCAGCTCGAGGCCGAAGCCGGCTCCGAGTTCGACGGCGCGCCGGTCACCTTCGACGTGGGGGACAGCAGCGCCCTCGAGATCCGGGAGTCGGACACCGACGACCGCTTTGCTGGCGGCACCGCGACGCTCACCGTCGAGGCGATAGGGGCAAGCGCCGGGTCCGTGTACGCGTACGTCTCGTCGCTCGGATCGGGCGACCGGCTCCCGATCGAGGTGGTGACCGGGGAGTGGGTCTGGGAGACGGCCGCCGACTGGGCGGCCGGAACCGACGACCGGACGGCCAGCGACGACGTCGGCGACCGCGAGGCCGACACCGTCCGGCTGGGCTACGCGCCGACCGACGGCGGGCTGGTTGGCTACTGGCCGTTCGACGGGGGGGCCGGGACGACCGCGGTCGACGCGTCCGGAACCGGCAACGACGGGACGCGCGAGGGCGCCCCCACGACCGGCGTCGAGGGGCTCCTCGGGTCGACCGCGTACGAACTCGACGGCGAGGACGATCACGTCCGGGTGCCTCACGACGAGAGCCTCGAGATGAGCGACGGCGACGCGGTGAGCGTCTCGATGTGGGTCAATCAAAACGAGGACCTCGGGCGGAGCTGGACCGCCCTGCTGCAGAAGTCGGACGCCTCGTACAACCTCCAGTTGAACGGCGCGAACCAGCCGGAGTTCACCATCCACACCCCCGACGGCGGCTGGCAGAGCGCCTCCGCGGGGGACGCGCTCCAGCAGGATCGCTGGTACCACCTGGTCGGGGTGTACGACGGCGACGAGGTCCGGCTGTACGTCGACGGCGAACTCGCCGACGCGACGCCCGTGACGGGGGAGATGAGCGACGCGTCCGCGTCCGACGTCGGCATCGGCGAGAACCTGGAACGGACCGGCCGGCACTTCAGCGGCCGGATCGACGAGCCCCGGCTGTACGACCGGGCGCTCGGGGAGGCGGAGGTCGACACGCTGTACCGGACCGCACAAAGCGGCACCCACACCACCGGCTGGAAGACCGGACCCAGAACCCTCGATTCCGACGGGCTGGTGCTGAACGCGACCGACTTCGAACTCGACGGCGGGGAGGTAACCGTCACCGTCGAGTCCCGGACCGGTGGAGCCGGGGGGACGGTCGAAACGAGCGACCCGATCGGACTCGTCGACGGCGTCTCCCGCTACGACGTGAGGGGCATCGCCACGGACGCCGAGGAGTTCCGGCTGCGCGTCGAGTTCGAGACGCCCGCGGAGACGCGGACGCCGGTGGTGGGCCGGCTGGAGGTGACCGACGAGGTGGAAGCCGACGAGTCCACCTTCGCGGTGAGCGACTTCGAGGCCCCCGACGCCGTCTTCGAGGGGGAGACGATCGACGCGACGGCGACCGTGAGCAACGTCGGCGGCAGCTCCGGCACGGGGACGGTCGAGTACCGCTTCGGCGGGACCGTCGTCGGCTCGACGGACGTGACCCTGGACGCCGGCGAGGAGACGACCGTCGAGTTCGAACACGAAGTGACCGACGCCCCGGGGGCGTACGACCACGCGATCCGGACGGCGGACGACGACGCCGGAGACACGGTACAGGTGCTCGAAGCCGCGGTCGCGGTGAACTTCCAGCCGCCGGCAGCGGAGCGCGAGGCCGACACGCCGACGGGATACCTCCCGGACGAGGGCGCGCAGTTCGGCGACCGCCCCGGCGGCTACCGCTACGGCTGGCTCGGCGGCGAGAACGTGGAGTACCGGGAGCGGAACACGGCCCCCGACGTCCGGAACGACACGCTGATCCACATGGACCACCGGTCCGCCGATCTTGAGGTCTGGGCGGTGGAGCTGCCGAACGGAACCTACGACGTCACCCTCGGGATGGGCGACCCCGACTACACCGACTCGAACCACACCGTCCGGGTGGAGGGGTCCGTCTTCGAGGCGAAATCCGACGACGTGCACTCCGTGACCCACGAGGGAACCGTCGAGGTAACCGACGGGAGACTCGAAATCGATCCCGACGTCCCGGGCGGCGACAACCAGAAACTGAACTACGTGGAACTGACCCGCCTGGAGGTGACCGAAACCGATCTGGGTACCCGGTTCGGGGAGGGGCGCTTCGAAGGGACGTCGACCGCTCGCGGGGGCGGTTCCGGGGAACTCGGCGTCGGCTACGTCTCGGGCGCGGACGACGTCGACACCGGGATGCCGGGGCACGACGCACTCGTCGGGCAGTGGCGCCTGGACGAGGACCACGGCGCCGACAGCGACGGGGACCTCGTCGCCGACGACTCCGGGGAAGGCAACGACGGGACGACCGTCGGCAGGATCGAGACCGGCGCGAACGGAACCTTCTCGGGTCGGGCGTTCCGGTTCGACGGCACGGACGATCACGTCGAGATCGGACACGCCGACGTGTACGACCGCGAGGCGTTCGCAGTGAACGTCTGGTTCAAAACCGACGGCCACGACGACCGGATCGGGGTGCTTTCGAACAAGCAGGATCCCGGCGGTCAGTGGCGGGACCGGAACTGGTGGCTCACGATGGCGGACGACTGGCTTGGCGTCGACTCGGGCGCGATCTGGTTCCGGACGTCCGGCGGCGGCACCGCCCCCGACGTGGATCTCACGGCCGACGGGGAGGACTACCGCGACGGGGAGTGGCACATGGCCACGGCCGTCCTCGACGGCGAGTCGGGGGAGGCACGGCTGTACGTCGACGGGGAGCTGAAAGACGAAGACGACGCGGTCGGGGTTCCGGACACGCCGGACGCCCCGATCCAGGTCGGCAGCGAGGTCGGTGGGAACCGTCACTGGCAGGGGGAAATCGACCAGCACGCGGTGTTCGACCGGGCGTTGACCGCCACGGAGGTCGAGCGACTGTACTTCGACGGAACCGACGGGACGTTCGAGGGGAACTACACGTCCCCGGAGATTTCGGGGGACGGGAAGCAGAACTGGCTGGAGCTGGACGTCGACGCCACGGTGCCCGCGGGAACGAACGTGACGGTGACGTTCCGGGCGCTCGACGGCGACGGCGAGGTCGTCGATTCACAGTCGTTCGGGCTCGATGGCACGGAGGAGACAGTGAAGCTGGACGTGGCGTCCACCGAACGTGCGGCGGTCCGGGTCGAGGGGCGGTCCACGGTCGTCGAGCGCACCTGGCGGATCCCGACGCTGTCCGTGCGGCACGCCCCGACAGTCGATTAAAAAAGGTTCCCGGAACTCACTCGTCCTCGTCGACGACTTCCGGATCCGCCAGCGCCGACTGCAGCGAGTCGAGGCCGTTGATCCACTCGGAGACGAGCCCGTAGTCGATCTCCTCCGCGATCCGGACGTCGAGTTCCTCGCCGTCGATCACGCGCGTGCCCGCCTGCACGAGGTAGCCCAGCGCGGCGTCGAGGTCCTCCTCGCTCTCCGCGTCGGCGGCCGCCCGGACGTACTCGTCGACGGTCGCATCCTCGGCGGCACCGCCGATCACGAACTCCTCGGCCGCGTAGAAGACCGGCACGAGGCTGGTCTGGACGCCGTCGATCAACATCAGCTTGTCCTCCTCGTCGATGTCGACCTCCGCGAGCACGATCTCGCGGACGTCCTCGATTTCCTCGACCGCGCGGTCGGCGTCGATCCGGTCCTCCTCGTGTGCGGAGAGGATCTTCGCGACCGCGATGGCGGCGTCGTCCTGGAGATTCAAAAGCAGGCGCGCCGAGTCCTCCTCTTCGGGATCCAGCTGTTCCTCCCTGACGCGCTCGATCCAGTTCTGCCAGCGGTCTTCCGAATAGAACGACTCTACGGGCTCGTCGTCGGTCATGTGCATACCCTTCGTTGCTGCCTTCAAAGGCCTTTCTTCTCCGCCGATGTGAGTGGACAGTTGTCGTGGGGGCGGGTCGACGCCGCCGGTCCGGTTCCGTCGCCCGAGCGCGACGGTGACGGTTCCTCATACTGTTTGTTGTCGGAAGTTACCGTGTCGACCGCCCGAAGGAGTGGCGGTCGACCGGTAACCGTCTACAACAAACAGTATCACTCCTCCAGCGTCGCCTCGGTGTCGACGTCGTACGCCAGCGCCGGCGTCTCGACGTGAGCCCGCCGGACGGCCTCCTCGTGGCCCTCCTCGAGCAGCCACCGCACCCGGCGGGGGACCGTCTTCGGCCCGAGCACTGCCCCCGGTCGGTCGGGGTCGTCGACGAAGTCGGTCTCCATCAGGAAGGGATCGTCCGACTCGACCGCCTCGCGCAGCCGGTCCTTCTCGCTCATCACGCTGGGGATCGGGCCCGCGAGCCGCCCGCCGGCGTAGTGTTTGACGACTCTGGTCCGGTCGAGTCCCCGGTCTTCGGCCCACTCGGCCACTTCGGAGAGGTCCCTGGCCCCCTCGGTGTGGAGCTGGACCGCGCAGTCGAGGTCCGCCGCGAGTGCGAAGGCGCGCTTCATCACCTCGTTGGAGGCGTCCATCACCGCCGGATCCGCGTCGTAGTGTGGCCGCCCGGACTTGAGCGCGAGCGCCCGCCCCTCGGCGACGTACTCGGCGGCGACCTCGAGCCCGCCGGCCATCAGCTCCGCCGCCTCCCCGGGCGCGAACCCGCGGTCGTCCACCAGCCGGCCGATCAGCGTGGGGTGGACGCCCAGCACCGGCCAGGCGGTGCCCGGCAGCAGCGACGAGGCCTCCGCGACGATCCCGAGGGTGGTCTCGAAGACCTTGCGGAAGTCCTCCGGCTCCTCGGGTTCGACCCCGAGGTGCCAGGAGGGTTTGTTGACGATCATGAGGTGGGTGCCGCCCAGGCGGACGAAGTCCCGGACGGCGTCCATGCCGCGTCCCCGGTCGGGATCGAGGTGGAGGTGATCGTCCAGCACCGGCGTGTCGAGTTCGTCCATGGGGCCGAATTGGCGCGCGGGCCGCATAGGGGTTCCCGTTGCCGGCGGAGGGGGATCGACGCGGCCGTCCCCGGGCGATCGGGAGAAATCGTCGTCTTCGGTCCGGAGGCGAGGCCGGTTCGCCCCCGTCACTCGGTGACTTCGAAGGTGAAGTGCATGGCTGGCAGCGGACGCACCGGGTGGTTGTCGAGATACGACAGGTGCGGTTTCAACACGAAGTCGGGCTCGTCGTCCCGCATGTCGAAAAGCGACGGATACACGTCGATGAAGTGGAGGCCGGGTTCGCCGTAGGCTCTGAACGTCGCCTTGACGACTTCCTGGACGTCGGTTCCCGTCCCGATGTTGCTGCAGATGTACCCGAGCGGACGGTTGTCGTAGACGAAATACGGCGTACACTCGTATTTCGGCCAGCCGACTCCGGAGAGTTCGATCTCGATTTCCGTCCCGACGTGGCCGCTGGTCGGCTCGAAGGTCTCGATTTTCTGCTGCATCATGAATCCCGTTACGGCGACGGACCGGCCGTCGACCTCCGCCACGATCGGTTTCGTCGAACCGATGTCCGTCGGGATCGTCACCCCGACTTCGAACGTGCCGTCGGTGTCCGTGGTGACCCGCGGCAAGTACGAGTCCCGCCGGGCCGGCGTCACCTCGACTCCCGTGTACGGAATCCCCTCCTGGGTGTACCACACGAGGTTCACCTCGGTCGACGGCGGGAAGTCCTGCCCTTCGATGACCGCTTCGTCACCTGCCTGTCCCGACGTCGGGGTGATCTCGAGTTCTGCGTCGGCGTCCTCGTCGAGATCCGGATAGTGGACCGGGAGGGGCTCCTCCTGTATGAGGTCGTCCATCCACATCGTCGGCGGCTCCGTCTCCGGTTCGGTGACCTCGACCTGCCAGACCGACTGTCGCCCCCCGGCGACCTCCCCGAACGCGGACTGGGTGTTGTTTTGCAGGAACGGAACGCCGAGCGCGTTGCGGTACACCTGGACGACGTGCTCGCCCGGCGGCCCCGCGCCCCGGATCCGGGCCGTCGCCGTACCCCGGTTCTGCACGCCGGTAACGAACCCCGTGGCGGTTCCGTCCCACGTGATCTGGTAGTTGTTGCGGACGTTCTCGGGACCGATTCCGTAGCCGATGACGGTAAAGGCCTCGCCCAGCTCCGCTTTCGTCCGGTCGAGTTCGAACCACGGGGTGATCGTCACCTCGGCCTCGGCGAGCGTCTCCCCGCCGTTCCCCTGCAGTTCGAGGGTGTGTTCGCCCCCGTAATCCTGCGGGATCGTCCAGTCGTGGCTCAGTCGGCCCTCCTCGTCGGTGGACACGGTACCGATCGTTTCGGTGCGGGAGCCGTACTGCGGCCCCGCGACTTCGTTCCCTTTGAGGACTCCCCACTGGCCTTCCCAGGAGTGCCAGACGACGTGGATCTCCGTCTCCGGCGGAAGGTTTCGCCCCTCCAGGCGAATCGCGTCCCCTACGTACGCGGTCTCGTCGCTCAGTACTAGCGTCCCCCGCTGTTCGGGCTGGCGTGAACTTCTTCCGCGGTCCCCCGGCGGACGTGAATCTATCATTATAGATTACGAATATTTTGTAATAGATAATAAACGTTGGGGCCGTTTCGAGTAAACGGAGCAGAGACGGGAGCGACGCACCGATGGCGAGGATTGACGGTCCGAGCCGTCGGCTTTTTTTGATCTGCTCACGGAGCGGAGCTCCGTGGCATCCAGCAAACCCTCCGGATTTGCCTGACAGCTTTTTCGTCCAGCTTTTTCGTCCAGCTTTTTCGTCCAGCTTTTTCAAGGAGCGGTGCTGAGCGAACGAAGTGAGCGAAGAGGTAGTC
>JAZKTH010000058.1:0-13712 GCA_036625675.1 Haloferacaceae archaeon | reverse complement strand
AGAAGCTCAACAAACACCTCCACGACCTGATGCGGATCGGCGACCTCTACAACACCGCGATCCTCGTGACGAACCAGGTCGCCTCCAACCCCGACTCCTACTTCGGCGACCCCACCCAGCCGATCGGGGGCAACATCCTCGGGCACACCTCGACGTTCCGGATCTACCTCCGCAAGTCGAAGGGCGACAAGCGGATCGTTCGGCTCGTCGACGCCCCGAACCTGGCGGACGGCGAGGCCGTGATGCGGGTCCAGGACGGAGGGCTGAAACCGGAGTGACCTCCCCGCTCGCGCGGGGCGGGCCTTCCGATCCCGCGATCCAGTAGCTTCTTTCGGGACGGGAGTGAATCACCTCCCATGCGCGACGACCGCTCCCGCGAACTGTACGACCGCGCGCTGTCGGTGCTGCCCGGCGGCGTCAACTCCTCCGTCCGCGCGACGATGCCGTACCCGCTGTTCGTCGAACGCGGGGACGGCGGCCACGTGATCGACGCCGACGGCAATCGCCTGATCGACTACGTGATGGGCTACGGCCCGCTCCTGTACGGCCACGACCTCCCGGATCCCGTGCAGTCGGCGATCCAGTCGCACGCCAGCGCCGGGCCGATGTACGGCGCGCCGACCGAGATCGAGGTCGATCTGGCGGAGTTCGTGGCGCGTCACGTCCCGAGCGTCGAGTCGATCCGGTTCGTCAACTCGGGGACCGAGGCGACCGTCTCGGCTGTCCGGCTCGCCAGGGGGTACACCGGACGGAACAAGATCGTCGTCATGCAGGGCGGCTACCACGGCGCCCAGGAGTCGACGCTCGTCGAGGGCGAGGCCGGGGACGCCCACCCCTCGACCCCGGGGATTCCCGACGCCTTCGCCGAGTACACGCTCCCGATCCCGTTCAACGACGAGGCGGCCGCCCGCGCCGTCTTCGAGGAGCACGGCGACGAGATCGCCGCTGTGCTGACCGAGCCGATCCTCGGCAACACCGGCATCGTGATGCCCGAGGACGGCTACCACGAGACGCTTCGGGAACTGTGTGACGACCACGGCGCGCTCCTCGTTTTCGACGAGGTGATCACGGGCTTCCGCGTCGGCGGCCTCCAGTGTGCTCAGGGGAAGTTCGGCGTCACGCCGGACGTGACCACCTTCGGCAAGATCGTCGGTGGGGGCTTCCCCGTCGGCGCGATCGGCGGGAAGGCCGAGATCGTCGAGGCGTTCACCCCCGCGGGGGAGGTGTTCCAGTCGGGGACCTTCTCGGGTCATCCGGTGACGATGGCCGCCGGCTACGAGTCGCTGAAGTACGCCGCCGAGAACGACGTCTACGACCACGTGAACCGGCTGGGGGAGACGCTTCGGGAGGGCATCGCGGACATCTGTGAGGATCAGGCACCCGGGTACACCGTCGTCGGCACGGATTCGATGTTCAAGACCGTCTTCACTCGAACGCAGCCGGACTCTTTCGAGGACGTCTGTTCCTCGGGGTGCAGGCAGCGCCCGTCCTGTCCCCGATACGAGGCGTGTCCGAAGAACGGCGGCGACGTCGCGAGCGCCCAGACCGACCGCTGGGAGCGCGTCTTCTGGCAGGAGATGCGCGAGCAGGGCGTGTTCCTCACCGCCAACCAGTTCGAGTCCCAGTTCACCAGCTACGCCCACACCGACGAGGACGTCGAGCGGACGCTGGAGGCGTACAAGGAGGCGCTCTAGACGACGGCCCGGCACCGGGCTACAGCGGTCTGTATCAGTCGTCGGTCGAGGCTGTCGATCGGGGGTCGGTGGAGATCGGCCCGAACTCCCGGACTCGTGGACGCGTCATCGGCTCCACGGCCGGAAGTGCGATCGTCGTTCGGGTCCCCGTCTCGGTCGTCTCGAAGGCCACCTCACCGCCGGCGTCCTCGACGATCCACGTGACGAGCCAGAGCCCGATCCCGCTGCCGTGTTCCAGCGGGGTCTCGGTTCCCCGTTCCAGGATGTCGAGTTCGGGATCGGGGATTCCGGGCCCGTCGTCGTCGACCACGACCCGAACCGACGTCCGCTCCGAGTCCGTCCCCTCGTCGAACTCGACGGCGATCTCGACGGTCGGATCGTCGCCGCCGTGCAACGCCGCGTTCTCGAGCAGGTTGTCGAGCGCGGCCCCGAGCAGCGGACCGCCGGGAGCCCACGCCGCCGCCGGAGGGAGCGCCGTCGACACGTCGAGTTGGGGGTATCGGTCTCGTGCCGCAGCAGCGTGATCCGCCACCAGGCGACCGATCTCGACCGGGCCGCCGGTCGACTCCCGCTCGAGCAACCGCTCGATCGTCCGGGCCTTGTCGCAGAGCCGCAACAGTTCGTCGGCGCGATCCCGGATCGCCAGCGCCCCGTCGTCGTCCGGGTTCGTCTCGAGCATCCGATCGGCGTGACCCAGCACGACGTTCATCGCGTTCCGGAGGTCGTGCCGGAGCACCCGGTTGAGTACCTGCAGGCGCTGTTCCCGCCGGCGTTGCTCGGAGATGTCGACGTAGGTCGCGAACCCCCGGTCCGGGTTCGTCGTCATCGAAACCGTGTACAGCAGGAACTCGCGGGGGCCGTCCGCGGTTTGCCGGGTGATCTCGACCTGGACGTCCTCCCCGCGGAGGCGGTCGTTGAGGCGTTCGGCCTCGTCGGCGCGGTGGTGCGGCACGATGTGATCGTCGATCGGATCGCCGACGACCCGATCCGCGTCGTAGCCGAAGACCTCCTCGAAGGCGGGGTTGACCGCCATCGTCACGGGGACGTCCTCGACGTACTCGTAGACGATCGTCGGGCTGGGGACGTTCTCGAACAGGGTCGCAAATCGGTCCCGGTCCCGCTCCTTGGCGTCGCGTGCGGCCGCCAGTTCGGCGGCGCGACGGCGCAGCCGGCTGTCGTACACACCGAGCAGGAGTCCGAACACGGCGCCGGCAGTCGCGGTGTTCGCGAACACGTACGCCGGGTTGTGGCCGGTGACGGTCGGATCGAGAACGTCGTATCCGAGTGGGGGGACGACGACGGCTATCGACGCGACCCCGACGGTGGCCATCCAGGCCGCGATCCGCCGGAGTTCGGACCCGTCGAACGCGCTCGCGTAGAGCCACCAGGCGCCGACGACCAGACCGAGCGAAAGTCCAAGCGGGATCACGATCCCGATCGTTTCGAGGGGATCGTTTCCCGCCTCGCGAAGGTGTGTCGCCTGGACCGCCGCGAGCACGGTCCCGATGGATCCGACGGCGACGGTCCATCCCGTCCGACGGGCGGACTCGCGGCGGCCTGGTTTCACTGTCGGTGAATCGGTCGAATCGCATCCCCTTTTGTCTTTCGTCGGACGATCGTCGCCGTGAGACGTCCCGCCGACGCGATCGGGGGGCCTCCGGCGACGCGATCGGAACTGGTGTCCTTTTCACTCCTCGGCGACCACTCCCGGTATGAACGAGGGCACGGTGCGGCTCGCGACCCGGGGATCGACGCTCGCGCGCCGGCAGGCGGCGACGGTCCGGGAGGCCCTGTCGAGCCGCCGGATCGACGTCGAACTCGTGGAGGTCGAAACGCGCGGCGATCGCATCACGGACGAGCTGATACACCGACTGGGCCGCACGGGCGCGTTCGTCCGGGCGCTCGACGAGCGGGTGCTCTCGGGGGACGCCGACGCCGCCGTCCACTCGATGAAGGACATGCCCACGGAGTTCCCGGCGGAGCTGGTCGTCGCGGGCGTTCCCGAACGGGCTCCCGCCGGAGACGTACTGGTCACGCCCGGCGGGACGTCGCTCGCGGAACTCCCGCACGGCGCGACGGTCGGGACCTCCTCGCTCCGGCGGGGCGCACAGCTTTCGAACGCGCGTCCGGACCTCGAGGTCGAACCGCTCCGGGGCAACGTCGACACCCGGCTGGAGAAGCTCCTCGCGCCGTCGCTCCAGCGGGAACACCAGCGGCGGCTGGACGCCGAATCCGACGAGGCGTTCGACGAGGACGTCTCCTTCGATCGGACCGCAGAGGAGTGGTTCGACGACCTGTCCGAACTCGAACGCGCCGCCCTCGGACGCGAACTCGACCGGGAGTACGACGCGATCGTGCTCGCGGAGGCCGGTCTGCGCCGCAGCGGGCTGTTCCGGAGCCTCGAGACCGAACGGCTCGACCGCTCGCAGTTCGTTCCCTCCCCGGGACAGGGGGCAATCGCCGTGACGGCCTCCGATCCCGAGGTGATCGAGGCGATCCGGTCGCGGATCGATCACCCCCCGACCCGGGTCGCCACCACCGTCGAACGCACCGTCCTCGAGGAGCTCGGCGGCGGCTGCATCGCGCCGATCGGGGTCAACGCCCTGGTGCAGGGCGAGTACGTACACACCCGCGCACAGGTGTCGGACGTCGACGGGGAGACGGTGATAAACCGGACGCGGGATCTGCCGGTGGAGTCGCACGCGCAGGCGGCTGCGGCCTTCGCCGACGATCTCGCCGATCGGGGCGCCGCGGAGCTCATCGAGGAGGCCCGCGACCGGGCCGAGGGGGCGTGACCGTGACCCGGACGCCGCGGGTGGCGGTCTTCCGTCCGGACGACGACCGCATCCGGGACGCGGCCGCCCTCCTCGAGTCGCTCGGCGCGACGCCGGTCCCCGACCCGATGCTCGCCGTGGAGGCGACCGGGGCGGTTCCGGATCCCGCCGAGTTCGTCGTCTTCACCAGCAAGACCGGCGTCGAACTCGCGGACGAGGCGCGGTGGCGTCCCGACGACGCCGGCGAGGACGTCGTTCTCGTCGCGATCGGCCCGGCGACGGCGGACGCGGCCCGGGCCGTCGGCTGGTCGGTCGACGTCGTGCCCGGGGAGTACACCTCCGCCGGCCTCGTCGAGGCGCTCCAGGACCGGGTCGACGGGCGGACGGTCGAGGTCGCCCGCAGCGATCACGGCAGCCCGGTGTTGCTCGAGGGGCTGGGGGAGGCCGGCGCGACCGTCCACGAGACGATCCTCTACCGGCTCGTTCGCCCCGACGGCGCCGGGGAGTCCGCCGAGCGGGCCGCGGCAGGCGAGCTCGAGGCGGCCGCGTTCACCTCCTCGCTGACGGTCGAGCACTTCCTGGAGGCGGCCGACGAACGGGGCTGTCGCGAGGCGGCGCTGGCCGGACTCGACCGCGCGGTCGTGGGCGCGATCGGCGATCCCACCGCCGAGGCCGCCCGGGAACTCGGAATCGACGTCGACGTAATCCCCGGGGAGGCCACCTTCGAGGCGCTGGCTCGCGCGGTCGTCGACGCCGTCGACGCCGCCGATACTGCCGACGTCACCGACGCCGTCGACGCCGCCGATACTGCCGACGTCACCGACGCGAACGGTTCCGACTGATAATACCGGTTGTAGGCCGTTACCGGACGATCGGCCAGACGGCCGGCCGATCGACCGGTAAATCACTACAACCGCCATTATGACAGTCCCGGGACGACACCCCGGCACTACTGCTCCGCCACGCTCTCCGATAGGATCCCCTGCGCCTCGAAGATCCGGGCCAGCCTCGACATCGAGGCCACGACGGCGTCGCAGGCGGGCCGGACGGCGTCCTTCGGGAGGTAGCCGACCGAGAATCCGGCCACCTCGAGCATCGGCAGGTCGTTCGCGCCGTCGCCGACGGCGACGGTCCGGGACATGGGTATCCCGAGATCCGCCGCGAGCGTCTCGAGCGCCCCGTCTTTCGTCCCCTCGACGAGCGGTCCGGCGACCTCGCCGTTCAGGCGGCCCCCCCGGGTCGGCAGCCGGTTCGCCAGCAGGTGGTCCACCTCGACCCCGGCGGATTCGAGGGCGGCCTCCACGCCGCGATCGAACCCCCCGGTCAGGATCGCCACCTCGTGGCCGTCCCCCCGCAGTCGTTCGAGGAGCCGTGCGGCGCCCGGGCGCAGCGTCACCTCGCCGTAGGCGTCGGCCGCCTCCGCCTCGGTGAGCCCCTCCAGCAGCCTCGCCCGCTCGCGCAGGCTCTCCGCGTAGCTCAACTCGTCGTTCATCGCCCGCTCGGTGATGTCGGCGACCTCGTCGGCGACGCCCGCCCGCCGGGCCAGGAGGACGGTCATCTCCGAGTCGGACAGCGTCCCGTCGAAGTCGAACGCGATGAGGCGCATGTCCCCCGGTTCGCTCCGGGGCGGCAAAACCGTCGGGGTCGCGCTCGCGACGGACTCACTCCGGCGGCGAACCGCCGTCGGTCCGCCGGATCCGGACGCGGCGAACCCGCGTCCGGGAGGCGTCAAGCACTGTCACGGTCGCGTCCGCGAACTCGAACCGTTCCCCCTCTTCCACCAGCCGGCCGGCGTGGGCGGCGAGCAGTCCGCCGATCGTCTCGTAGGCGTCGCCGATCGGAAGCGCCAGGTCGAGCGACTCGTTGACGTATTCCACGGTCGCCCAGCCTCGGACTATCGCCGTCCGTTCGTCGTTCACGCGGATCGGATCAGCTTCGTGGACGTCGACTATTTCGCCGACCACCTCCTCGAGAACGTCTTCCAGGGTCGCCAGCCCGTCGACCGAACCGAACTCGTCGACCACGATCACCATCCCGAGGCCGTCTCGCTGCATCTCCGCCAGCAGATCGCCGACGGACATCGTGGCGGGCACGAACCGCGGCTCCGTGAGGATCTCCGGCAGCCGGCGCCCCTCTTCCCGGGCAGCTAGGGCGGCCCGGAGGTCAGCGATCCCGCGGATGTCGTCGCGGTTCTCCCCGTAGACTGGGACGCGTGTAACCGTCGAACCGACGCACAGGTCTATCACGTCCTCCAGCGTGGCCTCGACTGACGCGGTTATCATCTCGCGTCGTGGGACCATCACCGCCTTGACTGGGGTCCCTTCGAGGTCGAGGACCGAGCGTATCATCGTTCCTTCCCCGGCGTCGAGCGCCCCGATCAGCTCGCCGCTCGTGACGATCGTCTCTATGTCCTCGCGCGTCAGGTACGTCTCGAACTCGGTGCTCCCGCCGGTGAGCCGATTGACGGCCCTCGTCGCGACCTCGAAGATGTACACCACGGGGTACATCGCCCTCTGGGCCACCGACAGGGGTCGGGCGACTCGGAGGGCCCACGATTCGGCGTTTGTCACCGCGTACGACTTGGGTGCGATCTCGCCCAGAACGAGCACGAAGAAGCTCGTGAAGACCGTCGAGATCACGACCGCCTCTCTCGGCGGCAGCGCTCGGACCAGCACCGCGGTCGCGATCGACGCGGCCGCGATGTTGGCGACGTTGTTCCCGACCAGGACGGTGACGAGCAACCGGTGGGGGTCCGACCGGAGCCGGGCGACGACCGCCCCTGCGGCCGTCTTCGTCTCCAGGGCGTCGATGCGGTGTTGCGCGAGGGAGAATACCGCCAGTTCGCTGCTGGAGAAGAACGCGCTCACGCCGATCAGAACGACGATGCCGACGGCGCCGGTCAGTGCCACGCCGTCGACGACGCCGGTGCCGCTGGCGATCGGGGCGACGTCGAGGATCCGGGGACCGGCGGTTCCACTGTCGCCGGCGACACGGGCCGCGAATTCGGACATGGGCTCACCGACGGGAACGAGCACAAAAGAATCTATGGCCCGGGGGACGAACCCCGGGTATGAGCCGCAACGACGAGGTCGCCCGGCGTCTCGAGGAGTTCGCGGACCTGCTGGCGGCGAAGGGCGTCGAGTACAAGCCGAACGCCTACCGGCGCGCCGCGGACAACGTGCGCGAACACCCCGAGCCGATCGAGGCGCTGGCGAAGGCCGGCGAGGACGCCGTCGCCGAGATCGATCGGGTCGGCGACGCCATCGCCGGGAAGATCGTCGAGTACGTTCAGACGGGCGCGATCGAGGAACTCGACGAGCTCCGCGAGGAGCTGCCGGTGGACATGCCGGCGCTCACGAGCGTCTCGGGCGTCGGGCCCAAGACCGTCGGGACGCTGTACGAGGCGCTGGGGATCACGACACTCGAGGAGCTGGAGGCGGCCGCCGAGGCCGGCGAGATCAGGGAGGTCGAGGGGTTCGGCGAGAAGACGGAGCAGAACATCCTCGAGAACATCCCGTTCGCCCGGCAGTCACAGGAGCGGACCCGGCTCGGGAGGGCCCGCCCGATCGCCGACGACCTGCTCGCGACGCTTCGCGAGCATCCCGCCGTCGAGACCGCCGCGGCCGCGGGATCGATTCGACGCTGGCGGGAGACCGTCGGCGACGTCGACGCCCTCGTGGCAAGCACCGACGGGCCGGCCGTCCTCGAGGCGTTCGCGGAGTGGGAGGCCGTGGACGCGGTCGTCGAGGCGGGCACCTCGAAGGGGAGCGTCCGCGCGGACGGCATGCAGGTGGATCTGCGCGTCGTCGCCCCGGACGAGTTCGGGTCCGCGCTCCAGTACTTCACCGGGAGCAAGGACCACAACGTCCGCCTCCGGAACCTCGCCATCGATCGGGGCCTCAAGATGAACGAGTACGGCGTCTTCGACGTGACCGACGTCGACGACCCCGACGCCGGCCAGCGTGTCGGGGAGCGAATCGCCGGCGAGACGGAGGCGGAGATGTACGGGGCGCTGGATCTCCCCTTCGTCCCGCCGGAACTGCGGGAGGACCGGGGCGAGATCGCGGCCGCGGAGGCGGGCGAACTCCCGGATCTCGTCGAGGTCGGCGACGTTCGGGGGGACCTCCACACCCACACCGACTGGTCCGACGGCCGGAACGACCTCGAGACGATGGTGGCGGCCGCGGCGGACCGGGGGTACGACTACTACGCGATCGCGGACCACGCCGAGGGGCCGGGAATCTTCGGTGACGCGGGGCTGACCGACGGGGAGATCCGCGAACAGGCCGACGTCGTCGCGGAACTCGACGACGAGGTCGACGTCGAACTGCTCCACGGGATCGAGGCCAACGTCGACGCCGACGGAAACGTCACCACCGACGACGACGTCCTCGCGGAGCTGGACGTGGTCGTCGCGTCGCCCCACAGCGCGCTCGATCAGTCCGGCGACCCCGCGACGGATCGGCTCTGTCGGGCGATCGAGCACCCGCACGTCGACGTGCTCGGTCACCCGACCGGCCGCATCATCAACAGCCGTCCGGGTCTCGACGTCGACCTCGGCCGGGTCGTCGAAACGGCCGCCGAACGCGGCGTCGCGCTCGAGGTCAACGCGAACCCGGCGCGGCTGGACCTGGACGACGAGGCGATCCGACGCTGCGTCGAGGCCGACGTTCCAGTCGCGGTGAACACCGACGCGCACAGTCCACGGGAGCTCGAGTACCTCCGGTACGGCGTCCACACCGCCCGACGGGGGTGGGCCGAGACCGCCGACGTTCTCAACGCCCGCGAAGTCGACGAGCTCCGGGCGTTCCTGGAAGCGTGACCCGCGGTCCGGCCGGGGATCGGGGGTCCTGTCGGGGTGGGGACGGTCGGCTCCTGCTCGACGCCATGCTCGGCAAGCTGGCGACGTATCTCCGGATGTGCGGCTACGACGCCGCCTACGCCCTGGACCGCGGCGTCGAGGACGACGACGAGCTGCTCGCCGTCGCGCGCGAGGAGGGGCGGCTGTTGCTCACGAGGGACCGGTCGCTCGCCGAGCGTGCCGCGGGCGAGCGGTCGGCGAATCGAGGGGGCCGCGGGAGACGGGTCGAGCGGGACCTCGACGACGCCCCCGGGTCGGTGCTGTTGCGCGGACGGGACGTCATCGATCAGCTTCGAGAGCTTCGGGATGCGGGGTTCGGTCTCGAACTCGCCGACCCGCCGAGGCGCTGCGGGCGGTGCAACGGCCGTCTCGACCGCCTCGGGGACGACGACACGCGGCCCGAACACGCCCCCGACGACGGTCCGGTGTGGCGGTGCCGGGACTGCGGGCAGCACTTCTGGATGGGGAGTCACTGGGACGACGTCGCACGGCGGCTCGATGTGGTCGAGAACGGGTGATGGCGGCTCGCCGCGGTCGAGAACGGGTGACTGCGGCTCGATGTGGTCGAGAACGGATGTGGCTGCAACGGCGACCGTCCGAGGGAAGTCGACGTCGCGTCCGGACGCGGGTCACCCGCCCCTGGGCGTCCACTCGTCGCAGGCTTCCATGTCGTCCATCTCCTCGTCGTGGAAGTCACAGTACGGCTGCATGCCCTCCGGCGTCCGGACGTACCGGAACTGGGCACAGGAGCCGCAGTACCGATCCGCGGTCGCGCCCGACCCGCCGTCCGGGTCACCGGATCCCGACGCGTTCCGATTTCCGGTGCCCCGGGCGGTCGGTGACCGTCCGGAAGAACGCCCGGCGGACGGGGCCGACGGCCCTTCGGGGGAGGGCCCCGACGAGTCGAGCGGGGAGGACAGGTCCCGGGACTCGGCGCCCCCGTCGCTCGTGGGCGCACTCGTCGGCGTCGGTCCCCCGGCGGGTCCCGCGGTAGTCGACGCACTGGACGCCCCCGAAGAACGACCGAACCCCTCCGATCCGTCCCGATTCGTCTGCGTGTCCACGTCCCCGTCGGGCGTCGACCCGAGGAAGCCGATTCCGCCCAGGCCGCCGAGGCCGCGTTCGACCTCGACGATCTTCGTCTCGCCCTTCCGGGTGATCTCCATGGTCACCGTCCCGCCCGGGTCGTTGCGGGTCTTGAAGTTCGCGATCCCGGCGAACAGACACCAGAACGTCGTCACGGTTCCCAGGAAGTAGACGCCGGAGGTGGCGAGCGTCAGGTCGGCCAGGCCCTCCCCGCAGTTGGAGCCGATCCACTGGCAGGGGTACGCGTGCCAGAACATCGCGACGCCCAGGATCGCGATCGCGGCGCCGACGACCGCCGCGGCGCGGGTCGTCCGACTCGCCGGGAGCACGGCGGAGATCCCGAGGAAGACCGCCGGTACGCCGAGTCCGCCGAGCACGCCGCCGTACAGCCGTGCGTCGGTCAGCGAGTAGCCGATCCCGGTCAGCAGTTCCGTGCCGGCGACGAGTATCCCCGCGACGACGAGCAGCACCCCTGCGACAAACAGCCCCGTGCCGAGATACAGTCGTCGGAGGTCGACCTCCGTCCCAGGCCCGTCCCCGTACGCCTCCGAAAGACTGGTCATACGCGCGAGTACGCGACCGCTACGGAAAAGGGTACGTCAGACGCGCGTGCGACGGCGGGGCGGCGGTGCATCCCGAAAGGACTACTACCGTTGCGAGTTCACGTGCGGGCATGAGCGACGACGAATCCGAGGAGCCGGACGAGCCCGCCGTCGAACTGGGGGAGGGCCCGGACGTCGCCGGGGCGCCGCTTGCCCGAGTCGCGTCCCGACTGACGTGGCCCAAGACGAAAAGCGCCGTCCTGTCCCAGGAGGGCGACGCGGAGGTCCGAACCCCGGACGGTCCACGGCCCCTCTCCGACCTGCTCGAGGAGGTCGACGAGACGGTGTTCGACACCAGGCAGGCGTTCCTCGAGGCGGTCCGGGCCGTCGCCGGCGACGGCGTCGTTGCGACCGAGTGACCGACCGGACGAGTACTTATCCCGGTCCGGTCCGATCGACGGGTATGTCGTTACCCTTCGATCCGGACGAGATCGACCCGGAAGCGTACGGCGAGAAACGGACGACCCTCGAGATGGGACACGAGGAGGCGATCGAACGCGTCCGGACGGTGTGTGAGGGCGCCGGATTCGGCATCCCGGTGGAGTTTTCCCCGTCGGAACTGCTGAACGAGAAGGTCGACGCGGACCGGGACCCGTACTACGTGCTCGGGGCGTGCAACCCGGCGATCGCCGACCGGGCGCTCGACGCGACCGACAACCGGATCGGGGGGCTGTTCCCGTGCAACGTGGTGATCTGGGAGCGCGAGCCGGGAACGCAGGTCGTGTACCACGTCTCGATAATGCGGATCGCGCGGCTGCTGGGGACGGCGACGGACCGGGAGGAGATGGACCGGATCGTCGGCGAAACCGGGGAACTCGTGGAGGCCCTCTTCGCGGAGCTCGATTCCTGACCCCGACTCCGGAGACCCTACTCCTCCTTTCGGTCCTCCTCTCGTCTCTCCGCCGTTTTCTCGGCCGGATCTCCCTCCCTGCGGAGGAGGTACACGGCGACGAGAACGGCTACGCCGACGCCGCCGCCGAACACGCCTAGCATGAGCAGTACGACGAGCAGTTCCGGACCGATGGGAAGTTGGAGAAACATCACGGGCGGTCAACGGCAGTGACGAGCAAAACCGTTCCGACGGTCAGTCGGTGCTCGACCGGCGTCGGCGAACGCGGTCAGTTTCCGAAGTCCGCAAGCGACGTCTGGAGGCCCGAACACATCGTCGACTTCCGTCGGAGGTCCCCGAGCGACACCGGCAGGTGGGGGACGACTCCCCGGATCGCCTCGCCGAACGTCTCCGCGGTTCCCGGTTCCTCGTCGAACGCGTTGCGGACGGTCTCGCGCACCTGCCACACTCCGGCGGGCCCCCAGTAGTCGTCGGAGACGTGGCGGAGGACGAGCACCTTCGCCTGGCGGCCCCGGTCACGGAGGTGTTCGAGGACGGCCAGCCTGGCGGCGTAGTAGGCGCCCGCCGTCTCCTCGACGTACCCCGTCCGTCCCTCGCGTCCCTCGGCGTCGGACGCGATCCAGACGCCCGCGTCGGGGTCCGGGTTCCAGATCGATCCGGGTGCCTTCATCTCCACGAGCTCGAACTCCCAGTTCCCCGGCGCGAGTACGATCCAGAACGCGTTCCCCAGGTAGTCGTTCCGGTGGACCTCGACGGCGTCGACATCCGGCGCGTTCCGGATGCGCCCGCGGAGGAACTGGCCGACGGTGTCGTCGACGGCGGTGATCGACCAGCGAGTCGGCACCAGCCGCCTGTCCTCCCCTCGACCGAGCGCTCCGGCCGATAGCACGGTGTTGATCTCGTAGACGTCGAACCCGCGCCGGTAGAGGTAGTTCATCGCGCCGGTCGCGCGCCAGTCGTCGTCCTCGAGCGTCTTCTGTACGGGCCGTGGAACGTGGGGGTTCTCCGTCAGGTCCGCTCGATCGGCGGGGGCTCGCGGTCCGGTCGGGGTCGACACGTCCGCCTCGCTCACCTCGAAGTCGAGATCCGGCCGATTCTCGAGCCCGATCTCGATCCCCACGGGCCGGTCCGCGATCGCGACCTCCCGCTGGGTACCGAGGAACCCGTCCCACGCGTCGTGGACGGAACCGCTCTCGAACCCGGTGGATCCGACCCCGGCACGGCTCGTCCCACCGGTCGCGTCGACGGTGTGGGTGGAGTTCAGTAGGCTCGTCCGACGACGGAACACGTCGGCGATAGAGAGGTCCTCCCGGTACCACTCGGCGCTCGTTTCGAACCGCTCGGCGTCGTTCTCCCGCCCCACCGGGGAGAGGATTCCGGCCGAGACGTTCGGATAGTCGTGGCGGCCGACGAAGATGGACGGGGAGACGCTTCCGACGACGGCGTCGCCGGAGACGGCCTCCTCGAACCGGTCCTGGAAGGTTTCGACGTGCTCGAGGATCTCGTAGGACTTCTCCTCGGCGAGGCGGCGCCGACGTGCCCGCTCGTTCACTTCGATCTCCAGGTACTCGTCCAGCCGCATTCATCGACCCTTGGCCGGCGGCCCGTTTGAACGTTTCTTCGATACCGGAAACCCTTCCGGAACCGGTAGCCGCAGCTCGAGTCGGTGGCGAACAGCCGGTGCGTTCCCTCCCCCGCGGCGGCACACCGGACGACCGCCAGAACCGCCCGCGGGCTACGTTCTGGTCACGGGGGGGCTGGTTCGGCATCCTACTTAACTGCGGAGGTGCAGGCGGTCCCGACGGTCGGTGGACGACAGAACGGCGATGGGTGACTGATCGAACC
>JAZKTH010000057.1:0-13791 GCA_036625675.1 Haloferacaceae archaeon | reverse complement strand
ACCGCCGATCTCGTCCTTGTAAGGGACGCGTCATAACCACTAGACCACGAGCCCGCATTCGAACGCACCGGCCCCGGGCGAATAACGCTTTCCTTCTCGAACGTCTCCCCGACGGGCGACACGCTCATGCCGCCGTCGTCCCTGAATTGGACTGTGAACCGCCGGACGTTGTTCGCGATCGCGCTCCTAGTTGGACTCGCACTCGCTGGCGGAGCCGTCGGCCTCGGCCTCCACGAGCGGGGCGACTACGACGGCGCGACCGTCACGATCGAGGACGGCGACACCGGCGAACGGCTCGCCGAGGTCCGCGTCCGCGTGGCCGACACCTGGGAGAAACGCTACACCGGCCTCTCGGATACCGACGAACTCGAACCGAACGAGGGGATGTGGTTCGTCCACGACGACCCCGGCGAATACGCCTACGTCATGCGGGAGATGTCGTTCCCGATCGACATCGTGTTCGTCGCCCAGGACGGCACGATCACCGCGATCCACGAAGCCCCCGTGGAGGAGAATCAGTCGTCGCTGACTCGCTACACCGGCGAGGGGAAGTACGTGCTGGAAGTCAACGCGGGATTCACCGACGAACACGGCATCGAGGTCGGCGACCGGGTTGTCGACCCGATCGATTCCGCCGAGGATCAGGGGGCGGCGACCGAGGCCGATACGGGCGACTGATACTGTTCGTTGTCGGAAGTTACCGTGTCGACCGCCCGAGGGGCGTGGCGGTCGGCCGGTAACCGTCTATAACAAACAGTGTGAGAGAACACTCAATCGGGCGAACGACGCCGGACGGGACCGACCCCTTCAAGGGAATCCGGCCGCACGAACGAGGTGCATGATCCCGGCGTGGCTCCCCGCCCAGCAGCTCACGGTCGTGGTCGCGTTCCTCCTCGCGCTGGCCGTCGTCTACGCGATCGACCGACCGAACGGGGCCTGGGGACGGAAACTCCGGTCCCGGCTACTGTTGGGCGTCCCGTGGGGGACGCTGGTCTCGCTGGGCTTCGTCCTCGGGGTCTACCTATTTCTCCAGGGCGGAATCGACCGTTGGTACGATCCCGTGGTGGTCCCGTTCCGGGCCTGGTCGTACTTCTACCCGCTCGGAATGCTGACCGCTGGGTTCGCCCACTCCGGCGCCGGCCACCTGACCGGGAACCTCCTCGGCGCGCTGGTGCTGGGAACGCTGGCGGAGTACGCCTGGGGCCACTTCCCGCGGGAGCGGGGCGCGAGTTCGTTCGGCTCCTGGCGACGCAACCCCTACGTTCGGGCGTTCCTCGTCGTTCCGGGTGCCGTTCTCGCGGCCGGACTGCTCTCGTCGTTGTTCGCCGTCGGACCGGTGATCGGGTTCTCCGGGGTCGTCTTCGCGTTCGGCGGCTTCGCGCTGGCGTTTTACCCGCTCGGGACGATCGTCGCCCTCTCGGCCAGCAGCGTCGTGCGGCTGACGTACCGCGCGCTGCGGAACCCCGAACTGGTGGCCTCCTCGCGGTGGGTGTACGACATCCCCTGGTGGGCGACGATCGCAGTCCAGGGCCACGCGCTCGGGTTGTTCATGGGCGTGATCGTCGGCCTGTGGCTCCGCCGCAAACGGGGGAATCTTCCGTCGGCACTTCACCTCGGGACGGGAATGCTGCTGTACGGCGTTGCGCGGTCGCTGTGGGCAGTCTACTGGTTCCGGGGCGGCGGGACGTACGTGCTGTACCGCGCTGTCGGGCTGGCGCTCGTGCTCCTGCTGACGACGCTCGTCGTTCTGGCGGGCGCCGGTCGCGACGAACCGCTGTCGATTCCGTCACATCCGTTCTCGCGGTCGTCGCTCCCGTCGATCCCGTCGATTCCGTCGCGTTCCCTCCCGTCGGCCCCGAATCCAGTCGCCGGAATCGGGGCGCCCTCGCCCGCGGCGATCGGCTTCCTCCTCCTGCTTTTGGGCGTCGGCCTGATCGCCGGCCCCGCGATCCCGGTCAACCTCACGACCGCGACAGACGAGCCGCTGCCGGGCGAGCCGATCGAGGTGCGCGACTACCAAGTGACCTACGCGGAGGACGTGCAGGACGGGATGGTGAACGTCGTCGACGTCGAGCTGTTCGGGGAGACGACGTCAGTGGAGACCTCGGGCGTGATCGTGAAGAGCGGGGAGCGCAACCTGTGGACCACGGCCGTCTCGAAGAACCGCCTGCAGGGGTCGGGTCGCGAACGGGTCGGCCTCGGGGGCCTCGGCTGGCGCGACTCGGTCACGGTCAACCGGACGGGGTGGCAGGTCGTCGGCGGGGACCGAGTGTACCGGATCGACCTCGAACACGACGACCGGCGGCAGGTGGCGTTCACCTCCCCGGGATCGCGCGTCCAGCCCCGCGTCGACGGACGGAACTTCACCGTGACCGCGTGGGAGGACGGCTTCTACCTGCTGGTCGCCCACGAGGGAGACATCGAGATCGTGGGGATGCCCGAACAGAACGGGTCGGCCGCGGGGCTGGGCGTGGAGTTCGTGCGCGAGGAGGGTGACCTCTTCGCGGAACGCGAGGAAACGCGGGTCAGAATCGCGGCGAAGGAGACGTATCGAGAGTGAACGGCCCCTGCAAACGCGGGGGTCCGAACGCGGCGATCTCCGACGGGCTCAGTGCTCGGTGAGCCGCCGCCGGAGGATGTCGCCGTACGCGGGCCGGGTGATGAACACGCCGATCAACACGCCCAGGATCGTGAAGATCGCGAACCCGGAGAGGTCGCCCAGCGAGAGGACCATCAGCGGCGACATCGCGATGATGGTGGTCGCGGCGGCGGCGCCGATCACCCAGAACGCCCGCCTGAACCGCGAGTCGAACACCTTCCTGGAGTTCACCTCGCCCTCGCTCATCACCTCGTCGGCGATGATGACGAGGTCGTCGACGCCGGTACCGACCACCGCGATGAACCCGGCCACGACCGCCAGATCGACGGGATACTGCACGAGCGCGGCGAACCCGAGCAGGATGTACACCTCCGAGAGCGCGGTCACGATCATCGGCAACGCGACCTCCGGGTTCCGGTAGCGGAGGAACACCATTCCGGCGACCGAGAACACCGCGAGCACGCCGATGATCGCCCCGAAGACCCGGAAGTTCTCCCCCTGGGTGGGCGAGATGAACGACGTCGACCCCTGATCGATCCCGAGCTGAGCCGGTAGCGCGCCGGCGCGGAGGTTCAGCGAGATGCGCTGGGCGTCCTGAAAGTCGGTCGCCATCAGCCGGAAGCCGGGGTCCTCGGCCCACGATCCGTCGCGCATGCTCGAGGCGAGGCGCGGTTGCATCCCGAACGCGTTCACGACCTCGTCGTCGACGACGAGCAACAGACACGAGTCCTGCGTCTCCCCGACGCCGTCCTCCTCGCTGAAGTAGGTGCACTGCGAGCCGCCCTCCTGGGCGACCCCGTACTCGACGGCGGCCTGCTGGAACTGCTGGGCTGCGGGATTGCCCTCCTCGTCGACGACCGAGACGGGGACGTACGGGCGGTCGTTCTGGTCCCGCTGGGCGGTGCCGATGTTCTCGAAGTCGCCCTGGGTCAGGACGGCCCGTTCGGTCGAGTAGCCGTCCTCGGCGTCCTCGTCCGGGTAGTAGATGTCGATCCGGACGGTCCCGCGGTCCTGGAGCAGCTCGACGAGGTCGTTCCGGTCTTCGCCGGGCGCCTCCACCAGCAGGAAGTACTCGCCCGCGCCCGGATCGAAGACCTCCCTGACGCTCCCGCCCGAGAGGCCGGCCTCGTTGATCTTCCCCTCGATCACCCGAACCGCCGCCTCACGGGTCTCCTCCGTCACGCCCGGGGAGATCGAGGCGTACGGATAGCCGGCGGCGTCCAGGGCGGCCGCGAACTCCTCCTCCGTGACGTCGGGGTCGGTCACCTCCACCTCGCCGCTGTCCTCCGCGCGGGGTTCGACGTTGACGTCGATCGAGCCGGTCTCGGGCAACTCGGCGGCGACGTTCTGGGAGACCTGAGAGGGGCTGTCGCCGCCGAACGCGACCTCGTCGGCCACGTAGCCGACGAGCGGGGCGCGGATTCGGGTCCCGCCGGCGAGGTCCAGGCCGTACTGGAGGTTGGTCAGCCCCTGGCTGACCTGGTCGCCATCCACCGTGTCGTTCCCCACGGCCTCCGGCGGCTCGGGCGCCATCGTGGGCGAGAACAGCGCGAACGTCGCCGCCAGGACGAACACCACGAGCAACAGCAGCCGCCAGCGCTCCCGGATCATCGTTTCACGCCCTCGAACTTGTGCCAGCGAAGCAGCGAGACGTTCATCAGATACGTGTTCATCAGGTCGGCGAACAGCCCGACCACCAGGATGAGGCCGATGTCGCGGAGCAGATCGACACCGAGGATCGTCGCCGCGATCGCCATCACCGTCATCGCCGCGATCGAGGTGATCGTCATCGTGACCCCGGTTCGCATCGCCCGCTGGACCGACTCGTAGAAGCCGCCGGTCCGGCGGAGAACGCTGGTGTTCAACAGGATGTCGGAGTCGACGCTGTACCCGATCAGCATGAGCAGCGCGGCGACCGTCCCCAGCGTCAGGTCGATCCCGAGGAGGTTCATCATCGCAATCGGGACCACGAGGTCGGAAAACGCCGAGAGGACGACCGCCACGGAGGGCACGAACGTCCGGAACAGCGCGAACACCAGCACGGCCATCCCCAGGAACGCGACGCCGACGCCGGTGATCGCCAGGCGTCGGGTGTCGGAGCCGAAGCTCTCGCTGACCTGGTCGAGCCCGCGATAGCCGTCCTCGCCCCACTCGGCGATCGCCTCCTCCTCCAGCGTCCCCGCGTCGGCCTGCCCCGCGGCGAACGTCACGACGTAGACGTCGTCGCCGGGGATCGAGCGGACCGACTCCGGCTCGGTCGAGAACGCCGACCGGATCTGTGCCTCCGGGTTCTGGGCGTCCCCGACCGCGACCCGAACCTCGGTCCCGCCGGTGAACTCCAGCCCGTAGCTGGCGGGCGCCCCGGTGAACAGATACCATCCGCCGAGGATCAAAAGCGCCAGCGCGAGAACGGCCAGCGGGACCGCCAGGAGCTGGCGGTTCGAATACTCGGTGTAATCGACCTCCGGTACCCGCAATTCGACCATGGGCGCGACTGCGCGTTCGCCCTGAATAAGCCTTCCTGAATCCGCTGACGCCTGTCGGGCGTGGAGGACCGGGGAACCGGATCGTCTACCGATCGGAGAGCACGCGACCGGCGGCGGCCCACACGTCGTAGGTGCCGTCGAGCATGATCCGGGTGTACCGCCCGGAGAGCCACGCGAGCGCGTTCAAAAGCTGTAGCGTCGACACGCAGATCGCCATCCCCGCGACGGAGACGACGCCCGCCTCCCGGAGCGTCGTAATCTCCCAGGACCCGACGGTGATCGCGGTTTCGAAGCCGACGAGGAGGTGGTTCCACCCGAAGTACAGCGCCGGATGGATCTCGACCGGCCGGTCGGCGACGATCCCGACGTACAGCCCGGGCTGGTCGTAGAACAGGGGAACGAGCGCCATGCTGACGCCCGTGGTGAGAAGCGTCGTGACGACGAGAAGCGCCGCGAGGCCGAAGAGGAACTTGCTCGGGAGGTAGACGACCGCCTTCCACGTCTCCAGCGACGTCGCGAGCGACGCGAGCCGCCGCCGGGTCGTGTCCCCCTCCAGCTCGGTCCGGGGACGGATTCGGACGCCGAGCAGAACCGACGCGAGTCGACGCTCCAGATCGGCGAGCCCGAGGACGACCGCGAGGACGGCCGCCAGTATCGGAATCCCGACGACCACGATGGCGAGGCCGACGCCAAGCGACACACCGATGGAGACGAACGTGAGATACGCGATCCCGAGAGGGAACGCGAGGCCCAGATACAGGACGTTCAGATACGTCTGGGGACGGACCGGGGCTGCGACCGTCCGCCGGAACAACCGCGTTCCGTGTTCCCGAACGGGGAGGGCCATCTCGGTCCGCTTTTTCGAGTTGAGCAGTATAAACGTTCGTCCCGAGTTGCACGCTCGACAGGTCGTCGCCGGCGTTTTCCCGATTCCGGCCGAGGGGGAACCCGGAGAACGGTCGGCGTGACACCGAGAACTTTTGGTCCAGTGACGAAATCCGGGGAACGATGGGCGAGGAGGGCGAGGTGCACGGCGAAAGCGGGGCGGATAGCGAAAGCGGGGTCGATGGCGTGAACCCCGTCGTCGACCTCCTCGCCGACGAGTACGCGTGGACGATCCTCTCGCGAACCCGGGAGGAGCCGAAGGCCGTGGAGGCGCTCAGCGACGCCTGCGATGCCGACCCCTCGACCATCTACCGCCGGATCGACCGGCTCCAGGACGCCGACCTGATCGATGATCACCAGCAGCTCGATCCCGGCGGTCACCACTACAAGGTGTACAGCGCACAGCTCTCGCGTGTCGCCATCGAACTCGACGAGGACGGGTTCGCAGTCGAGGTCGTCCGCGAGGAGGAGCCCGCCGACCGGTTCACCCGCCTGTACGAGGGGTTCAAATGAGCGCGGCGACGCGTCCGCTGGCGGGTGCGATCGGCCGGGCGGGCCCCCCGGTCGACGCGACCGTCGCGGCGGCGACCGGCGGCTCCGCGACGGTCGTCGCCCTCGTGTTCCTGGCGCTTTTCGTCGCGACGATCCTGTCGCTGTACGTCGCGGCGCGGCTGTACCAGGGGTATCGCTCGGGCGGGAGTCCCGGCATGCTCCGGCTGGGGATCGGCCTCGTGTTGCTGACGACAGTTCCGATACTGTTGCGGCTGGTGTTTACGAACGTCCCCGGCGCCGATCCGACGACGCGTGCGCTGCTCGCGACCGCGAGCCAGCTCGCCGGTCTCCTGCTCATTCTGGGGGTGATTTACGGTGCCGATTGATCCCGGCGCCGTGCCCGTGATCGATCCGGGCGCGGTGCTCGCGAGCGATCCGGGCGCCGTGCCCGCGATCGACCCCGGAACGCTGCTTTTCGCGACGGCGGCGGCGACCGCCGTCGTCGGCGCGGCCGTCGCCGCGGTGGCCTACCGCGGCTACCGGCGCAACGACAGCGAGGCGATGCGGTTCCTGGCAGTCGCGATCGCCTGTATCGCCGTCGGCCCCTTCCTGGTCACCTACGTCCTCGGGCCGGCGTTTTCCCTCTCGGACGCCGGAACGCTGCTGGGCGTGCTCTCGGTGACGATCCTCGGCCTCCTGTCGGTGATCTACTCCCTGGAGGGGACCTGATGCCCGCTCGGCGCCGCTCCCATACTTAAATCGTTCGCCCAGTGGTTCGCTCGACGAACCGGCGGCCCGGTTTAGGGGGTCTCCGCCGCAAGCGTCGCACGGGTCCCATCCCATGACACAGACGCAATCGAAACCGCAAACCGGCGTCGCTTCGGCCCTCCGGTCGTTCGTCGGCGCGCCGTTCGACCCCTGGACGTATCGTAGCCTCGCGTACCTGCTTTTGGCGATCCCGCTCGGCCTCCTGTACTTCGTGGTGCTCACGACGGGCGCCTCGCTGACCCTGGGGCTGAGCATCACCCTGCTCGGGCCGGTGGCGTTCGTGCTGACGCTGTTGCTGCTGTGCGCGCTTGCCTGGGGGGACGCCAGGCTGACCGGCGAACTGCTCTCGGTCGATCTCGACGCGACGTTCCCGAGCACCGACGACGGGGTCGCGCCGTTCCTGAAGGAGCTCGTCCTCGGGCGGTCCACCTGGCGGGGGATCGGCTTTCTCCTCTGGCGGGCCGTCCTCGGGTTCCTCGCGCTGGCGTTTCTGGCGGTCGCGGGCTCGATCACCGTCGAACTGCTGTTGGCCCCGATCGGATACGGCGAGCACCTCCGGATCCACGCGTTCGGCGCCGCGTACGCGATCGACACGTTCGAGCGGGCACTCCTCGCGTCCGGCGGCGGCCTGGTCCTCGCGTTCCTCACTCTCGCCGGGGTGAAACTCGTGGGACACGCGAGCGCCGCCGTGGCGACCGCACTGCTGGGCGTCGGGAGCGGGTCCGCGAGTACGGGCGCAGACCTGCGCGCAGGCCCGGACGAAGGCGGCGACGGGATCGAGTGAGAAGCACGGGTTCCGAAAAGGCGCCGCCGGTTCCGTTTTCCGGGCGCCGTTGAAATCCACGGAACCCGACGAGAATTGCGTTTCGAGGAAAACGTGTGTTCAGAAAAGTAGAGCGTATTTTCTAAAATTCTGTTTTTACCGTTCGGCACCCTTTTTATATAGTACTGGAAATCCGTACGCATGCCCTCCAAGACCCGGCGAAATCTCATCGTACTGCTCGGTGGCGGAGTCGCGGTAGGCCTGGGAGGTGGTGCGATCGCGTCTGCCCGGCCCGAGCCGACTCCGATCGTGATCGTGAACAATCAGACGAGTAGCGACCGGGAGGTAACGACGCTGATTCGGACTGTCGGGGGAGACGAAACGCTCGTAGACGACACACGGACCATCCCTGCGAGTGACGAACGGGGATACACAGATCTCGTCGCCGACGAACCGTTATTGGTCACCGTGCGAACGGATACTGGACTGGAGGAAACGTATCGGTGGACCGCGACGGCTGCAGAGAACGGCCTCGGGATCGGAATAACCGCGGACGGAATCGGTTTCGAGGTCGCCACGCCGCCGTGACGTCCTTCCCACCCCGAACGGCGAAGACCCCCAGTAGGTGATCGTCGACCTACACGCTTCGGACGCACCCTCGATCGATCGGAACTCCCCAAATATATTTTCGATACGAACAGTTTCCGGGAACGTCCTCGTCGAATCCGACGGGGCCGGGGAGCTACAGACGGGAGACGGTGACGCTGCCGGTGTCGGTCTCGACCGTGAGCGTCGGACCCCCGTCGCCGAGGGTGGCAGCGACCGTCGGATCGCTGCCGACGCCGTCGGCGTCCGGGAGCCCGTCGAGGTCGACGTCGACGCTGCCGGTCCCCGTCCGGACGCGCAACTCGAGGTCCAGATCCGATGCGAGGGCGACGTCGATACTCCCGGTTTCGGCGGTAACGCTCGTGTCGCCGTCGATCGCGGGAACTTCGACGTCTATCGAACCGGTGGAGGCGCTCACGTCGCCGAGCGCGCCGGGGTCGCGCACGTCGACCGAGCCGGTACTCGTGGAGACGGTCACCGTGCCGTCGACGCCCGCCGCGGTGACCGAGCCGGTGCTCGTCTCCACCGCGAGGTCGCCGGCGACGTCGCGGACGTCGATCGACCCGACGCTGCCCGCGATGCGCTCGACCGGAAGCGACCGCGGGATCTCCACGTCGAGATCGAGCGACGGCTGGCCGCCGAACAGCGTGTCCTCGCCGGTCCACTCGGACGCGAGGACCAGGCGACCATCGCGGCGCTCGGTTCGCAACTCGAGGTCGCCGATGTCGGCGGTGACGGAACTCGCCTGCCGGACGTAGTCGATCCGGACGTCGCCGCGATCGGCCGGGCGGAGGGTGAGTTCGCCGACGTCGACGTCGACCGCGAGGGCGTCGGCGTCGTCGATCGATACGGTTCGGGAACCTTCCTCGCGCTTGCCGACGAAGGGAGTCATCCCCGTACAGCCGGCGAGGGAGGCGAGGGCGGCGGCGGCGCCGCCGGAGAGCAGGCGCCGCCTCGTAGTCTTTCGGACCACGAACGTACCATGGCCCCCTGACCACTTCAGTTGAAACGCCGGACTGGCGAGCGGGCAACCGGCCGCAGGATTTAAAAGGGAGCGGCTGCCGCAGGTCAGCGAGTCCGGGTTTCGGGATCCCCAGCGTCGCCCGCGCCGTCGTCCGCCCCGCCCCCGAGGGCGTGGGCGTACACGAACTCGCGGAGCAGTTTCCCCCCGAGCGCGGCCGCCTGGCCGTCGTCCCGATCGTTGACCTCGACGACGTCGAAGCCCCCGGCGACGGGCGCGACGGCCCGGACGAGGTCGCGCACCTCGCGGGGCGTCAGCCCGAACGGCTCCATCGTCCCGGTGCCGGGGGCGAAGCCGGGATCGACGCCGTCGACGTCGACCGAGAGGTACGCCGAGTCGCCGCCGAGGGGATTCGGCTCCGCGCGGACGGCGTCGACCCAGTCGCGAGCCTCCTCCGGGGGAACGACGGTCACGTCGTCCTCGCCGGCCCGGTCCCACTCCTCGGCGGAGCCGGTTCTGGCGCCGACGACCACGAGCCGATCCGCGTGGCCCCTCTCCAGGGCCCGCCGGCAGACGCAGGCGTGGCTCCACTCGTCGCCGGCGTACGCCTCCCGGAGATCGAGGTGAGCGTCGACGACGACGAGCACGTCCGGTTCGACGGCGGCGACGCCGGCGTAGGTGATCGTGTGTTCCCCGCCGAGCGCGAGCGGCACTGCCCCGTCCCAGACGACGTCCCGGAGCGTTCCCTCGAGGTACTCGAGGTACTCGGGAACGTCGGGCCAGGCGTGGACGTCGCCGGCGTCGTGAACCGAGAGGTCGGTGAAGAACTGGTCGCTCCGTCGGTCGTAGTCGTCGTACGTCTCCGCGAAGCGGCGGATCCGGTCCGGTCCGAACCGGGTTCCGGGCTGGAACGACGTCGTCGCGTCCAGGGGCGCGCCGACGACGACGTAGGCCGCCTCCTCGCGGGGCGCCGACGCGCCGGGGAACATTATCCGACGATCTTCCGCTGGTCCTCGTACTCGAGGTACTCGATCGTGTCGTCCGAGGAGAGCGACTCGTCCTCGGGGATGCGCATGGTGAACGTCTGGTAGTTGTCCAGGTCCATCACCTGGGCGTCGTCGCCGGAGACCGAGACGACCTGGCCCTGCTTTCGCTCGATGATCGGGACCCACACCTTCGCGTCCACCGGCTGGGAGAGCGAGCGTTTCTTCCCGTCGAAGACGCCGCGCCCCTCGATCCGGGCCTTCGCGCTGCCGTGTTTGCCGGGCTTTGCGGTGCTGTAGGCGTTGATCTTGCAGGGAGCGTCGTCCATCATCACGTAGCTGCCTTCCTGGAGATCGCGAACCTGCTTTTGCTCTCTCGGCATACACCGTCGTTTTTCCGGCGGCAGTATAAACGGTTTGATCCCCCGTCCGCCCCGGCGAGTCACAGTTCCGGTTCGTACTCCCCGTCCTCGCTCTCGGGGAGCAGATTACCGGTGCGCAGGTAGCTGACCGCCGTCAGCGCCAGAAACCCCGCCGCGATGGCGACGATCGTCCGCCCAGGGAACTGGATGCCGACGGCCGTTCCCGTCAGGTTCACGACGATCAGGGTGACCGCGCCCGCCCCGAGGGCGATCTGCTCCTCGGAGCGCCCCTCGAGCCGCGACGCGAGCGCCGACGGGAGCCGACTCACAGGATGCCCCCGTCGCTCTCCCCGGCAGAGTCCCCGTCGCCGTAGTCCACGATGACGCTGGAGACGTACGAGAGGCCGCGCTCGAGTTCGGGGGTGGGGAGCCCGAACCCGATCCGGAAGTAGCCGTCCTCGCCGAACAGCTCGCCCGGGGCGAGCACGACCCCCTCCTCCTCGACGACGGTCCGGCAGAAGTCGGTGCTGGAGGCGAAGCCGGGCGGGACGGTGACGAAGCCGTTGACGCCGACCGGGTCGTACCACTCCAGATCGTGGCGGTCGATCCAGTCGGCGACGATCCCGCGGTTGCGTTCGGCGAGTTCGCGGTTCTCCGCCAGGATGTCCGCCTCGCGCCCGCCGAGCGCCTGTTTCGCCACGTGCTGTCCGAAAAGCGAGGGCGAGATCGTGGTGTAGTCCTTCCACTTCCACGCCGCCTCGAGGACCGAGCGGTCGCCGACGAGCCAGCCGAACCGCAACCCTGCCAGCCCGTACGCCTTCGTGAGGCTGGTCGTGGAGAGGCCGTACTCGCCCATGCTCGCGACCGGCGGGAGGGGATCCTCCGCGAGCAGGCGGTACACCTCGTCACACAGGAGGTAGGCGTCGTGGGCGGCAGCCACGTCGTACAGCTCCCGGACGGTGCCCTCGTCGTGGTACCGTCCGGTGGGGTTGTTCGGGTTGTTCACGACGACGACCGCCGTGTCGTCGGTGACGGCCTCCCGGACGGCGTCGACGTCGAGGCTCCACCGCGTCGGGGTCAACTCGACGGTCGTCACCGAGCCGAACGCCTCGGGTACCGAGTGCAGCGCCTGGTAGGTCGGCGTCACGACGACGGCGTGATCGCCGCCGTCGCCGCCGAGGAGGCTCAAGAACGCGAGGAAGTTCGCCTCCTGGGTCCCGCAGGTGAAAAGCACCTCGTCGGCGGAGCGGCCGTATCGATCCCCGACGCGTTCGCGGAACGCCGGATCGCCGTTCGTGGGAATGACGTAGCCCAGCTTCCCGGGATCCAGATCGAACCGGGAGGCGTCGAGCGACCTGATCCCGCTCTCCGCGAGCATGATGTCCGCCTCGTGTTCGTACTCCGCGAACCAGCGCTCGAGGCCGAAGGGGGTGATGTCCATACCGGGACGTGGGGTGAAGGGAGGTTAATTGGTTCGGGTGCGGCCGGAACCAGGGGAAGTGGAGCCGGGAGAGTCGCAAGGACCGCCGGACTGTAACCGAAACCCCGAAGGTGGACCACAGCAGAGACCCGATCGGAACCGATGACGATCTGTATTCCGAGCCGCGACGACGGCGGACTGGACGCGAAGGTGTCCCAGCACTTCGGACGGGCGCCGAATTACACGGTGGTCGATCCCGACGACTGGACGGCGACGGTTATCGAGAACGACAGCAACCACCGGGGCGGACAGGGCTCGCCGCCCGAACTGGTCGCCGAAAGCGGCGCCGACGTGCTGGTGTGCGGGAACCTCGGCGGTCGGGCAGTGAAGCGCCTCGCCGAGAACGGGATCGAGGTCTACCGCGGCGCCGAGGGAACCGTGCGCGAGGCGGTCGACCAGTTCGAGGCGGACGAACTGACGACGGCGGACGGCGAGGGCGGCTGCTGTGGGGGGCACGACCACGATCACGGTCACGACCACGATCACGGTCACGGTCACGACCACGATCACGGTCACGGTCACGGGGACGGCGATTGCCACGGCGGCGACTGTCACGACAACTGACGCAGACTGCCTGCTCCCCGGACGCCCACGGGACGATCGAAGGGCTCCCGTGCGAGTGCGGACGGCTCCGGAACCGAACGGCGAAATTCCGGCCGGGCGACGGTTAGTTGTGTGTAGTATACACAATAATAGTAAGACTTGAGTGCCGGCGAGAACGAGTACCGGATATGAGCATCCGAGAGGCCATGTCGACGGATCTCGTGACGATCACGCTCGAGGAGAACCTCCAGGCGGCCGTCACCCGAATGCTCGACAATCGGGTCGGGAGCGTCGTGGTGGTGAGCGGGGGGGACCCGGTCGGGATCGTCACGGAGACGGACGTGCTGGCCGTCGGAACCACGTTCGAAGGGTCGTTCACGGAAATCCCGATCTCGCGGGCGATGAGCGAGGACCCCGTCACGACGGAGCCGGACGCCCCCGTCGAGCAGGCGGTCGAGACGATGCGCGAATACGGGATCAAGAAGCTGCCGGTACTCGAGGACGGGGAGCTAGTGGGCGTCGTCACGATGACGGACCTCGTCTACCACCGCCACGATCTGGCACGCGAAGCGGAACGGCTGGAGCGGCAGCGGTCGCAGGATCCGCCCGAGCGCCCCCGACCCGAATAGCGACGGCGGAACGGACTACTCGCGATCGGAGGGACCGCCAGTGGCCGAAGAACCGCCGGAGAGACCGACGGCGCCGTCGGCGTCCTCGGGGAGGTATCGGTCGGGGAGATACGGAAACAGGCTGCCGGGGAGATAGCGGACGACGGCCGGGACCAGCTCCGCCAGAACCCGCCGGAGCGCGGTGTACGCGACGGCGACGGCGACGATCCCGACCACGACCCAGCGGAGGGCCCC
>JAZKTH010000056.1:0-13822 GCA_036625675.1 Haloferacaceae archaeon | reverse complement strand
GGCGTACAGCTTGGACTCCATCAGGCCGAACTATCAAATACCCGACCGCACAACACCGGAGCATGTACGCGGCCGTCGGCTGCAACGAGTGTGGCAACCTCTGGCTGGTATCGGATCCGGACGCCCAGGAGTCGGCCACCTGCTCGCGGTGCGGGAAGCGCCACCGGACGGCGAAACTCAAGCGGTTCTACACCGACGAGGATCGCGAGGCTGCCAGGCAGGCCCGCGCGGCGCTGCTCGCGGACAAGCGGGACGACAGCGAGGCGTTCGCCGACGTGGCACACGTCGCCGACCTCGAACGGCAACTCGAGGACGCCGGCGTCGACGACCGGGAGTACCTCGAGGAGTCCGGTCTCGATGCCGACGAGGTCGAATCGGCCGGCGAGAACGCGGCCGTCGGTGCCGGACGGTCGCCCGCCCGGTCCCGCGAAGCGGTGGTCCGCGACGCCGTCGAGACGGTCGCGGAACCGACCGAGCCCGAGATCGTCGCGTACGCGACCGACCGCGGCGTTCCCGAAGACGCCGCCGGAAAGATCCTGCGGCGGCTCGTCCGGAGCGGGGAGGCCTCCGAGTCCGGCGGCCGATATCGGCTTTTATAAACCCCCGGAGACGGTACTCCCAGGCCCTTTTAACTGTCTACGGCGGGGCTGCCCAGCCCCGGTCGAGAATCCGACGGAGCCGACAGCCTCATTTCGATGCCGCAACAACCGGAGGACATGCGCGTCAGGGACTGGCAGGACATTCTCGAGGACGTCGCCTCGGAGAACGCGGATCCGGACGGCTGGCGGGCCGTCGCCGGTCGTCGGGAGGGGGGCGTCGGCGAGGACTTCTACCTGGGCCACCCCGCAGTGGGCGTCTTCCAGCTGAAGACGTACGCGAAGAACCCCCGGGAGCTGCGGGGGGTGGGGTCACGGGTCGCCCGCCGCATCGACGACGAACTCGATCCGCTGTTGCCCGACCGCGACGACGGCGGACGGTTCGCGGTGCGCCGACCCCCGGAAGACGAGGACGAGGCCGAGCGGATGGCCAGACATCTCGAGGAGACAGTCAAAGTTCACGCCGAGGCGCCGACGACGCCGGACGACTTCTTCGAGGACGTGATGGAGGCGGTGGACGCTCCCGCCTGGGGGCCGATGGAGTACGAGTTCGCCGGCCGCCCCGACCGCCTCGACGAACTCTCGACTACCTTCGAGGAGGCGGAACGGCTCCTCGAGGGCGAACTCGAGGACCTCATCGAAGAGGACGAGGTCGGACGCGGCTTTCAGTGAACCGGCCGCGATCTTCACACTCCGGCGCCCTGGTACCGGCCGCGATCTTCACTCCCCGGCGGCCGCCTGATACCGGCCGCGACCCTCGACCGTCCGAAGCCGGTCGAGCACCCGTTCTTCCCCCACCTCGCGGTAGCCGTCCTCGAACGACTCCACGAGCGTCTCGGCGTCGGGGGCCGTCCCGGCGACGCTCCCCTCGAACACGTGGAGGTCCATCGCGTAGTCCTCGACGTGGTCGGTGTAATATCCGAGGCCGAAGTCGATGAGGTACGTTCGCTCGTCGTCGACGCGGACGTTTCGGGTGGTGGGGTCGCCGTGGACGAACCCCGCGCCGTGGAGCCGGGCCAGGTGCTCCCCCACCCGCCGACACCGGTCGGCGTCGAGCCGCTCCGCGAGGTCGGCCTCGCCCACGAACTGGAGAGTGAGCGTCGCCTCCGGGACGTCGACGTCGTACACCAGGGGGGTCGGGACGCCGGCGCGCCGGGCGTCGCCGGTGAGCCGGGCCTCCCGTCGGGTACGGGTGGTCCGGAGCGTCCGGTCCAGTTCCGGGTGGCGGTAGGACTTCTCGACCCGCCGCTTCAGGACGCGATCCCCCGCGAGTTCGACGACCGCCTCGGCGCCGCGGAGCCGGGTTTCCGGGTCCACGGTCGCGACCGTCTCGTCGTTCGAGCGCCACGTCACCGGCACCTGGTCGGGCCGGAAGTTCGGATCGACCGGCGAGTCCGGGATCTCGAGGCAGTCGCCGGCCTCGTACATCTTCGCCCCCAGCACCGCGATCATCCCGGCGTTGTCCCGGAGAAATCGCGGCTCCGGGGCGAAGAACTCCGCACCCCTGGCGTCGCACATCGATTCCAGCATCTCACGCAGCCGGTCGTTCTGCCCCACGCCGCCGCCGAGCACGAGCTCGTCGCTGCCGGTCAGCGACAGCGCCCGCTCGGACACCTCCGTCAGCATCGCGAAGACGTGTTCCTGCAGCGAGTAACAGACGTCCTCGACCGGGACGCCGTCGTCGTAGGCGGCCTTCGCGGCCGACATGATCCCGGAGAACGAGAAGTCCATCCCCTTGACGACGTACGGGAGGTCGACGTAGGTGCCGTCCTCGGCGGCCGCCTCGACCTTCGGACCGCCCGGGTGTGACCAGCCGACGTGGCGGGTGAACTTGTCGATCGCGTTGCCGACGCCGGTGTCCATCGTCTCCCCGAGCACCCGATATCGGCCGTCACGGTAGCCGAGGAGGTGGGCGTTCGCGCCGGAGGCGTTCAGACACACCGGCGAGTCGAACCCCGAGCGGTGGCGACCGATCTCGAGGTGGGCGACCATGTGGTTGACGCCGACCAGCGGCACCTCCCACCGGCCCGAGAGCGTCCGCGCGGCGGTGCCGACCAGCCGGAGACACGGCCCCAGCCCCGGTCCCCGCGAGAACGCGACGGCGTCGACCGGGGGACCCTCGACCCGCCCCCCGGGTTCGTTCCTCGCCTCCAGTTCGTCGAGCCGCCCGAGCACTCGCTCGACGACGGTCGGCAGCGCGTCCCCGACGTGCTCGGCCGCCTCTCGCGGGTGAATGCCGCCGCTGTCGGGAACGTAGGCGTCCGACTCCTGCAGGACCGCGTCGGTCCCGGTTTCGAACACCGCGGCGCTGGCGCACCAGGCGGTGCCCTCGAGACCGAGAACGCGCACGGCGCCTTACGCCTCTTCCGCCGGCTGCTCGCCCTCGTCGCCGATCTTGTTCCGGTCGAGCATGTACTCCTGTTCGACCTCCTTTGCGATCTCGGGCGAATCGTACACTTTCGCGTACCCGACGGTCTTCCGCATCCCGAACTTGGTGTCGAGCTGGTGGACGATGACCTCCGCGGAGTCTTTGTCCAGCGTGGCCGCAAGCGAGTCCCGCACGGACAGCCGGGACGGGGTGGCGTCCTCGTGGACGATCTCGAAGCGGACGTCGGACCGGTGCAACATGGGGTTCTCCTCCCTGGAGATGACGTCGATTTCCATAGTTAGTTGCTCCTAGCTCTCCCCGAAAGCAGTAAAAGGATTTCGAAGGCCGTCCCCGGGCGATCAGTCGTCGCCGACCCCGTAGCCGCCGTCGCCGCCGACCGCGACGGGACCCTGGAACACCCGGTACAGGTAGGTGAAGTACGCGAGCACCATCAAAAGGGCCGGGACCCCGAGCACGGTCAGCAGGTTCAGCGGGATCGGGGAGACGACTGCCTCGCGGACGGTCAGATTCGCCAGCGGATAGATCGTGGGGTAAAGCAGCGCGGCCACCAGTCCCGCAAGCGAGGCCGCGAGCCCGGCCGCCGCCACGAACCAGGCCCGGAACGCCCGGCGCTGGGCGAACACCGGCGTCGCGATCCCGAACGCGACGGTGGCGAGCACGGGCGCGAGGACGGACGCCGTAAACGCGGCCGAACGGAGGTTCCCCGCGTCGATGGCCAGCAGTACTGCCAGTCCGACGACTACTGCCCCCAGATAGACGACCGCGGCGTTGCGGCCGTGGCGCGCGAACCGCTCCCGGAGGTCCCCTCGGGTTTTCAGTCCCAGATACGCCGACCCGAGGGTCGCCGACAGCGCGACCACCAGGACCCCGACGAGCAGGCTCGGGAGGCTCGCCGCCCCCGACGCGAACAGCCAGCTACCGACGAGCATACCGATCAAAAACGGGGAGAGGACGCTCCCGGCGACGAAGGAGAGGTCCCAGATGCGCTTCCAGTCCTCGTCGTCCCGTTGCTCGCGCAGTTCGGCCGAGACGCCCCGGAAGAGCAAGGCGAGCACGATCGCGATCGCGAGCAGGTAGTTGTCGCTCAACAGCCGGGCGTACACCGGCGGGAACGCGCCCAGAAGGACCGTGCCGAAGGCGACGAGCCACACTTCGTTCGCGTCCCAGACCGGGCCGAACACCGAAAGGAGCGTCTCGCGTTCGTGTTCGTTCCTCGACAGCGGGTAGAGGATCCCGATCCCGAAGTCGAAGCCGTCGAGGAGGACGTACGCGGCGAGCGTGAAGGCGACGACGCCGAACCAGAACTCCGGGAGCCAGGGAACCAGGTACGCCTCGCCCGAGAACAGCAGGGGCGTCGCGTCGGTCCCGATGCCGACCGAGACTCCGCCGAGGGAGCCGGCTCCGATCGACATTACGGATCACCCCCTCCGGATCGGGTGGAGACGGGACCGGACGGCTCGGGTCCGGTCGGCCGATTGCCGACGGATTCGGAGAGACGGTCCGACTCCGCGGCGATCAGCCGGCGCAGGGCGTAGAGGAACACCAGGAACAGCCCACCGAAGACGAGCACGAACGCGGCGACCGACACCGTCGCCTCCGCGCCGGTGAGGCCGGGAGAGACGCTCTCACCCAACAGGAGTTCGTTCTGTACCATCCACGGCTGCCGGCCCACTTCAGTCGTGTACCACCCCGCGATCATCGCGAGGAACCCCAGCGGAGTAGAGAGCATCAACGCGCCGAGCAGCCGATCGCTCTCCGCGAGGCGACCCTGGTACCGCCGATACCAGCCCCAAAGCCCCAGGAAGACGAACCACATCCCGAGGCCGACCATGATCCGGAACGACCAGAAGACGATCGCCACCGGCGGCGTGTGCTCGAACTCGTTGAGACCGACCACCTCCGCGTCGGCGTTCCCCTCGAGCAGATACGACAGCAACGTCGGGACGCTCAACGTCCAGAGGTTCTCCGCCCGCGGATCGGTGAATCCCTCCAGCGAGGTCGGGAACGCGATCACGTGGAGCGCGGCACCCTCGGACGTCTCGTAGTGGGCCTCCATCGAGGCGAACTTCGTCGGCTGGGTGTCCTGGACGTGCTTCACGTAGGCGTCGCCCTGCAGCGCCTGGACCGGCGCCGTGAGCAGGAGCACGACGAGGGCGATACTCACTGCCGTTCGCCAGCCGTCCCCGCCGCCGTGTTTCCACAGCAGGTACGCCCCGACGCCGGCGACCAGCAGCGCCACCGAGATCACCGCAGACAGCTGCATGTGGACGTACATCCACGACAGGCGCGGCGTGAATATCGCCGCCATCGGGTCGGTCATCTCCGCGGCTCCGCCGGCGATCTTGAACCCCTGGGGGGTCTGCATCCAGGAGTTGACCACGATGATCCAGAACGCGGACAGCCAGGCGCCGATCGCCACCAGGACCGAGGACGCGAGATACGCCCGGTCGCTCACCCGTTCGCGACCGAACAGCAGGACGCCGAGGAACACCGCCTCGAGGAAGAAGGCCGTCTTGGCCTCGAACGCCAGCGGGCCGCCGATGAGTTCGCCCGCGAACTCGGAGAAGACCGAGAAGTTCGTCCCGAACTGGAAGCTCATCGGGATCCCCGTCGCGGTCCCCAGGGCGAACCCGAGCGCGAACACCTTCACCCAGAAGCTCCGCAGTGCGGCGAAGCGCTCGTCCCCGGTCCTCACCTCCCTGTAGGTGAAGTAGACGATCAGGGGTGCGAGCCCGACGGACAGCGACGCGAAGACGATGTGGATCGTGATCGTCCAGGCGAACTGGATCCGGCTCAGGAGCGCCGGATCGCCGGCAAGCGCCGCCGGGCTGGACGCGGTGGCTCCTTCTGTCAGGAACGCCGGAACGGCACCGGCGATCGTCGTCGATGCGACTACCGCGGTCGGTGGGTCGGGTAACATGGAAGAGTTCCGTTCGCAACCGCGTGGTACTGTTCGGTCGATCGATGCGCTTCGGTTGCCCCTGCGAGAATCATTCGGTGTGTAGGGGTGCGTTGGGCTGCCGGCTGCCAAACTTCTTTCCTCATATATTCGCATTTTTAAGAGAGAGAGTCCATCGACGTGTGGAACTGCGGAGGATCGATCCGCGGTCGCACCTGGATTCCCCGGCATCGTCCCCCGGAATCCTATCCGTCGCGATCCGGGATAGCGGACACGGCCTCCCGGATCGTCATAACATATAGAAAGTGATATATAGAACTGCAAACCTCCTCTCGAGTGATTATGGGAGCACGTATGCAGCAACCCCTGTTCATTCTCTCGGAGGACAGCCAGCGAACCCGCGGTGGCGACGCCCAGGAGTCGAACATCCGGGCCGGCAAGGCCGTCGCGAACGCAGTCCGGACGACGCTGGGACCTCGCGGGATGGACAAGATGCTCGTCGACTCCTCCGGCACCGTCGTGATCACGAACGACGGCGCGACGATCCTCGAGGAGATGGACATCGATCACCCCGCCGCGCAGATGATCGTCGAGGTCGCCGAGACGCAGGAGGAGGCGGTGGGCGACGGGACCACGACCGCGACGATTCTGACGGGCGAACTCCTGAGTCGGGCTCAGGATCTGCTCGAGGACGACCTCCATCCGACCGTCATCGTCGAGGGGTATTACGACGCCGCCAGGCTGGCGGAGGCGGCGATCGAGGACGGCGTTATCGCCGGAGGAAGAGAAGGCGATCTCGACGACGAACTGCTCACGGCGGTCGCGGAGTCGTCGATGACGGGCAAAGGAACGGGCGACGTCACCGCCGGCAAACTGGCCGACCTGGTGGTTCGGTCCGTCCGCGGGATAGAAACCGACGACGGGATCGACCGCGACGACGTCCGCGTCCACACCCGAACCGGAGGGAGCTCCTCCTCGTCGTCCCTCGTCGAGGGCGTGCTCGTCGACGCGGAACCCGTCGACGACAACATGCCCCGGAAGATCGACGGCGCGACGGTCGCGATCCTGGACGCGAAGCTCGAGGTCCGGGAGAGCGAGGTCGACGCCGAGTACACGATCTCCGACGTCGACCAGCTCAACGCAGCCATCCAGGCGGAGGAGCGCGAACTTCGCGGCTACGCCGAGGCGCTCACCGACGCGGGGGTCGACGTACTGTTCTGCACGAAGAGCGTCGACGATCGGGTGGCGGGATACCTCGCCGACGCCGGGATCCTTGCGTTCGAGAGCGTCGCGTCGAAGAACGTCCGGGCGATCGCCAGGACAACCGGCGCGAGGCGGCTGGGCACCCTGACCGACGTCGCGGGGTCGGACCTCGGCGAAACGGAGCGCGTCCGCGTCGAACGGTACGGCGAGGACGACCTCGCGTTCGTGGAGGGCGGGGCGGCGTCTGCGGTCGCGACGTTGTTCCTCCGGGGCAGCACCGAACACGTGATCGAGGAACTCGAACGGGCGGTCGTCGACGCGATCGACGTAACGGTCGCCGCGATCGAGGGCGGCGGCGTCGTTCCCGGCGCCGGCGCGACCGAGATCGCGATCAGCGAGCGGGTGCGCTCCGCCTCCGCAGGAGTCCGGGGGCGGAAACAGCTCGCGATCGAGGCGTTCGCCGACGCCGTCGACGCGCTCCCCCGCGCCCTCGCGGAGAACGCGGGCATGGATCCGATCGACGCGCTGGTCGAACTTCGCTCCCGTCAGGAGACGGGAGAGCATGCGGGCCTCCTGCTTTCGGGTCGTGCGGGCGAGGTCGGCGATCCGCTCGAACACGGCGTGGTCGACCCCGCCGCAGTGAAGCGTGAGGCGATCCAGTCCGCAACGGAGGCGGCGACCATGATCCTCCGGATCGACGACGTCATCGCCGCGGAGTGATCTCCCGGCCGGTGAGTGCTTCCGCTTTCGGACGGTTCGACGGCGTTTCCGCTTTCGGACGGTTCGACGGCGTTTCCGCTTTCGAACGGTTGACGTAGCGCCAGTACCTATCCGGGTGCGTGCCGACGCTACCGGTTTCCGGCGGGGAGATGTACTACGAGGACAACGGCGAGGGACAGCCGGTGGTCCTCCTCCACGGTGGCTGGCTCGACGGCACCTTCTGGTCGCACCAGGTCGACCGGCTCTCCCCGGAGTATCGCACGATCGTCCCCGATCTCCGCGGTCACGGTCGAACCGGGGCCACGGACGTGCGCCGGTACTCGATCGACCTGTTCGTCGACGACGTCCTGACGCTCCGGGAGGAGCTCTCCCTCGGGGATCCGATCCTGTGTGGCCTCTCGCTGGGTTCGATGGTCGCCGGGGCGTACGCCGCCTCCCGGCCGGCCGACGTCGCCGGGGTGGTGCTCGCGGGCCCCGTCCGGTCGGTTCCCCCCGGCGTTCCCGACGCCGCGAAGGCGGTCGTGCCGACGCTGCCGTCGCTGGCGGCGACGCTTGCGGCGTACGGGAGCGAGGGGACCTTCCGACACCTCGCGTCGGCGATCCGTTCGACGACGGGTTCGGCGTGGCTCTCCCGCGATCCGGCGGTCCGCGAGGAGGCGTACGCCGCAGCGGGCGGCGTCTCGCGCCGGGAGTTCCGCAAGCTGTTCGGGGCGCTGTACCGGTTCGATTCCCCGCCGCTGTCGCCGCTCGCCGCGGACGACGTCCCGACGCTCGTCCTGTACGGCGACGCCGAAGCCCCGGCGATCAAACGCGGGGCCGGAGAGATCGCCGACGAGGCGGACGCCCAGCTGGCAGAACTCTCCGGCGCGGCGCACCTGCTCAACCGGGACGCGCCGCTCGCCTTCGATCGACGGCTCCGGCAGTTTCTGGAAGCTGCGGTATGATACCGAGACGGCGGTCTCGGCCGCGCAATTGGCCCTCGCGGGCGTTTCATAATGTTTGTTGTAGGAAGTTACCGTGTCGACCGCCCGAGGGGGTGGCGGTCGACCGGTAACCGTCTACAACAAACATTATCAGGCCAGTTCGTGGATCGTCCCGACGACGGCGTCGGCGAACTCGCTGGTCGCGAGCTTCTCCCCGCCCTCGATCTGTCGATGGAGGTCGTAGGTGACCTGACCGGAGGCGATCGTCTCCTCGACGGCGTCGCGGACGAGGTCCGCGGCGTCGTTCCAGCCGAGGTACTCGAGCATGATTCGACCCGAGAGGATCATCGCCGTCGGGTTCACCTTGTTCTCGCCCGCGTACTTCGGCGCGGAGCCGTGGACGGGTTCGGCCAGACACCGACCGTGGCCGAAGTTGGCCCCCGGCGCGATGCCGAGCCCGCCGATCTGGGCCCCCGCGGCGTCCGAGAGGTAATCCCCGTTGAGGTTCATCGTGGCGATCACGTCGTAGTCGCCGGTTCGGGTGAGCAGCTGCTGGAGCATGTTGTCGGCGATGCGGTCCTTCACGACGACGGTCCCCCCGGGTCGTTCGCCGTCGTGTTCCTCCCAGAGTTCGTCCTCGGTGATCACGTCGTCGCCGTACTCCTCCCTGGCGACCTCGTAGCCCCAGTCGCGGAAGGCTCCCTCGGTGAACTTCATGATGTTCCCCTTGTGGACGAGGGTGACCGACTCCCGGTCGTTGGCGAGCGCGTAGTCGATCGCCTCGCGGACGAGCCGCTTCGAGCCGAACTCCGAGATCGGCTTCATGCCGATCCCGACGGGGCCGTCGTGGATCACGTCCTCGATCTCCATCTCGCCCTCGAGGAACTCACGCACCCGCTGTACCTCGTCGGTTCCGGCCTCCCACTCGATCCCCGCGTAGACGTCCTCGGTGTTCTCCCGGAAGGTCACCATGTCCATCTGTTCGGGCGAGACGACCGGCGACGGGACCCCATCGAGGTAGTAGGTCGGGCGGACGTTCGCGTACAGGTCCAGCGTCTGGCGGAGGGCCACGTTCAGCGACCGGAAGCCGGCCCCCACGGGGGTGGTGAGCGGTCCCTTGATCGCGACCCGATGTTCCCGGATCGCCCGAACCGTGTCCTCCGGCAGGTTTTCCCCGTACTTTTCGCGGGCGGAGGAGCCGGCGTACACGCGCATCCAGGCGATCGAGCGCCCCGTCGCCTCCGCAGCAGCGTCCAGCACCCGCTGTGCCGCAGGGCCCACGTCGGTCCCGATCCCGTCGCCGTGAACGATCGGGAGGATCGGGTTCTCCGGGACCCGAAGCTCGCCGGTATCCTCGTCTACCAGCTCGATCGGCTCCCCGTCGGCGGGCACTTCGACTTGCTCGTAGTTCATGATCGTACCAGGCTTTCGATGGGGGCGTAAAGTGCCTGCCGCTTTCCTCGTCGGGGCCGGAGTCTGCCGCTTTCCTCGTCGGGGCCGGAGTCTGCCGCTTTCCTCGTCGGGGCTGGGGGATCCTTCCCCGCCATCGATCCGAGGCACCTGGAACGAATCGACCGGAGCTCACCGCTTTCCGGGGCCTTAAGACCGCGCCCTGGTTGCATCCGGACATGCGAGTCATCGTTCACGGCGGCGCGGGCGGGACGCCCGACGAACCGGAGGCCAGGCAGGCAGCGCTCGACGAGGCGGCAGCCACGGGCGCCGCCTCGCCGGAGCCGCTCGACGCGGTCGAGGCGGCCGTCAGGGTGCTCGAGTCCGACGAGCGGTTCAACGCCGGCGTCGGTGGGGCGGTCCAGGCCGACGGCGTCGTCCGGACGGACGCGGGGGTCATGCGGTCGGACCGGGCCGTCGGCGCGGCGTGTTCGATGCCGGGAGTGGAACACGCGGTCTCGGTCGCGCGGATCGTCATGGAGGCGACGCCGCACGTCCTCGTGTCCGGCGTCCACGCCGTCGACCTCGCCGCGGACATGGGGGTCGGGACGGAGCGGGAGCTTCTGACGCCGGAGACGCGAGAGGAGTTCGAGTCGACGGACCCGCCGGGGAACTCCCCCCGGGAACAGCTCGCGTGGCTGCAGTCGCGCTTCGGCGAGGGCGACGATCGGGCCGGCGAACGGGGGAGTGAGGTCCCTCCCGAACCGGCGAGCGAACCCGGGACGGGAGAGGGCTCCGCGTCCGGATCGGGCTACGAGATCGACACCGGCCACGACATCGCTCCCGGTCCAGGGTCCGGTCCGGGCTCCGAGTCCGACGTCGATCCCGAGTCCGATTCCGGCTCCGAATCCGACCGGAACTCCGCACCGGATCACGACACCGTCGGCGCCGTGGCCCACGACGGCGAGACGTTCGCGGCCGCGACCTCGACCGGCGGGCGCTCGTTCGCACTCGCGGGGCGCGTCGGCGACGTGCCGCAGGTGGGATCCGGGTTCTACTGTACGCCCGCCGGCGGCGCGTCGGCGACGGGAGCCGGCGAGGACATCGCCCGCGTGACGCTCTCCAGGCGGGCGGTCGAACTCCTGGAGGACGGACTGGACGCGCAGGCCGCCGCCGATCGGGCCATCGCTGAGTTCGAGGAGGTCACCGGCTCCGGCGCGGGGATCGTCCTCCTGGGCGAATCCGGCGCCGGGAGCGCGTTCAACACCGACGGAATGCAAACGAGCGTCGCCGTCGATCGCTGACTGAGGGCGAGTATCGGCTCCCGGGAAGTCGAAGTCGTCGGGGCCCTGGAGGGTGGTAGTGTGGCGCCCTGCCGCGTCCCGCAACCTCTTTGCCTCCTTCGGGTCAACTCCCGGGTATGAGTCACGGTCACCTCGACGAGCACGCCGTCGACTGTTACCGGGAGGCGGGGGAGATCCTGGTCGAGACGATGAACGAGGCGCGGGAGATGATCGAGCCGGGCGCGAGCCACCTCGAGGTCGCCGAGTACGCGGAGGACGCGATCAGGGAGGCGGGCGCGGGGCTGGCGTTTCCGGTCAACATCAGCGTCGACGAGGAGGCCTCCCACGCCACGCCGGGTCGCGACGACGAGGCGACGTTCGGCGAGGAGATGGTCTGTCTCGACGTCGGCGTCCACGTCGACGGCTACATCGCCGACGCGGCGGTGACGGTGGATCACACCGGCAACGACGAGCTCGTCGAGGCGGCCGAGGGGGCGCTCGAGGCGGCGATCGACGAGGCGGGCCCCGGCGTTCCGGTGGGCGACGTGGGTCGGGCGATCGAGCAGGTGATCCGGGGGTACGGCTACACGCCGGTACTGAACCTCTCGGGGCACGGCGTCGAGCGGTACGACGCCCACACCGGCCCGAACGTCCCGAACCGCGGGGTGGATCGCTCCGTCGAACTCGAGCCCGGCGACGTCGTCGCCATCGAGCCGTTCGCCACGGACGGCCGCGGCAAGGTCGGCGAGGGCGCAACCGAGGAGATCTTCGAACTCGACAACGACCGCAGCGTCCGCGACCGGCGCGCCCGCGACGTGCTCGACCGAATCAGGGAGTTCGACGGCCTCCCGTTCGCGGCCCGGTGGCTCGACGGGACTGGCGTCGACATGGCGCTGCGCCGACTCAAACAGCGCAACGTCGTCAAGGGGTATCCGGTCCTGAAGGAGGACGACGGCCACCTGGTCAGCCAGGCGGAACACACGCTCCTGATAACCGAGGACGGGATCGAGGTGACGACGGCCGGGATCCAGCCGTTCGACTGAGGGTCCCCGACCCGCTAAGAATCATGCCTGATAATCTAATCGTGTGATTTAAGTATATACCTAAAGACGTTTACACGATAGCATGGGGTGTACGGATCGATCCAGGGGCCAGTCCGCGGTCGTGGGGTACGTCCTGGTCATCGGCCTCTCGCTGGCGGTCGTGGGGGTGGTCGTGACGATGGGGGGAATGGCGATCACCGACGTCCAGGAGTCCGCCCAGGCCAGCCAGGCCGAGACGTCGATGACGGAGTTCGACTCCCGCGCCGCCCAGGTCGCGCTGGGTGACTCCCCGCGCCAGTCGTTTCGCCTCGGCGGGGACGGCGACGTGAGCGTCGACGAGGACGCGGGCCGGATCCAGGTCAGATGGGTCAACGAGACCGACACGGAGCTGATCGCCGACGAGGACCTCGGTGCCGTCGTCTACGATAGCGGCGACCGGCGGATCGCGTACCAGGGTGGCGGCGTCTGGCGCGCCGAGAACAACCGGAGCAGGATGGTTTCCCCGCCGGAGTACCACTACCGTGACCGGACGCTGACGTTCCCGATAATCAGGGTCACCGGAAACGCGTCCGGCGCGTCGTCGGGCGATCAGATCGACCTCCGCAAGACGGGCTTCGATCACCACTTCCCGAACGAGAACCGGAGCAATCCCCTCGAGGGAGGACACGTTCAGGTCGAGGTGACCAGCGACTACCACCACGGCTGGAAGACGTTCTTCGAGACCCGGACACAGGGCAACGTCGACCACGATCCGGCGAATCGAACGGTGCTGGTGAACCTGACGGTGCCGTTCTCGGAGACGTTCGAACACGGAGTCGCGGCGACCGCCGACGGGAGCGACGCTATCGACGACGATTCGACGTCGCCCCACGGAGGATTCGACGACGGAAGGACAGGCGTCGATCGGCCTTCCGTCAGTCCGCAAGTCGAGGCGGCGATCGACGACTGCGAGAACGGGAGCTGTGCGAACCTCTCCTCACCCGTCACCGGGACGCTGGTCAACGATACGTACTACACCGACGGGGATGTCGAACTGGACGCCCTGGAGTACGACACGAGCGGCGGCGACATCGACGTCGTCGTCGACGGCGACCTGACGTTCTCCGGAGACAGCCACGAAATAACCGGGGACAACGGGAACGTGACGTTCTACGTCAACGGGAGCGTGAGTGTGAGCGGGAGCACCGAGGTCAACACCGGCGGGGATCCGGACGATCTCCTCGTACTTCTACACTCCGAGGGTGGCGATATCGCGACTGCAAGCGGAACGCCACAGTTCACCGGTTACATTTACGCACCCAGATCGGAGCTGGTGATCAACGGTGGTGGTTACACATGGAACGACAACATAGTCGCAGCCGACGTCGTCGAGCGTGC
>JAZKTH010000055.1:0-13989 GCA_036625675.1 Haloferacaceae archaeon | reverse complement strand
AACACGACAGGCTGACCCCCCCGTGGTACCACGAGTACCTCGCCGAGGAGATCCCCGACTGCGAACTCGCACACGTCGAGGACGCCGCCCACCTCGCGATGCTCGAACAGCCGACCGCGTTCAACGCGGCCCTCGAGGAGTTCCTCGACCGACTGTAGCGACCGACGTCGGGAACCGCCTTCCCGCACCGCGGGAACGTACCACGACCTACTTTCCCCCGGCGGACGTAGATTCACGCGGGAGAGTAACGCTCCACATCCCGCGACGATCCGCGAGGCACCGCTACCGAAAGAGAGCGACCGAACCCACAGACAGAATCATGGACATTTCAGACGTGATATCGACGGAGTACGCCGCGTTCGCATCCGACGCGCCCGTCTCGAAGCTGGTCGGGACGTTCGAGGACCCCGGCGTCAAGGGGGTGATCGTCCGCGACGAGAACGGGGACGTCGAGGGAGTCGTCACCAGGCGGCAGCTCGCGAGTTCCCACCACCCGCCGGAGGAGAAACTCGGGTCGCTCGTGTGGCACGTCCCGCGTCTCGCGCCCGACGAGGACGTCCGCAAGGTCGCCCGCCTGATGATCGACGCCGACTCGCAGTTCCTCCCCGTGTTCGACGGCGGGGAGCTGATCGGGGTGGTCACCGCCGACGACGTCCTCGAAGCGGTCGAACCGTTCCTCGACGCGGCGACTGTCGCGGACGTCTACAGCGAGGACCTGGTCTCGGTCGGGCCCGACGCGACGTTCGGCGAGGCGCTGCACGTCCTCCGGGACAACCGGATCACCCACCTTCCGGTGGTCGAACAGGGGGAGTCGGTCGGCATCCTCAGCCTCTACGACGTCACCGGGGTGACCGTGAGGCCCGAACGGAAGAGCCAGGGCGGGGACGGCGCGGGCACCGATTCCTTCGGCGGCGAGCTGTCCGCCAGCGCCGGTCGGACCCGCCGTGGCGGCTTCGGCGCCCGCGAGGGCGAACTCGCCCGCGTGCTGGACCTGCCGGTGCGGGACGTGATGGTCTCGCCGGTCCGGACGATCCATCCGGATCGGACGCTCCAGGAGGCTGTCGGGGAGATGTTCGACGCCGGCGGCTCGTCGCTGGTCGTGACCCGGGACGGCCGTCCGGACGGCATCCTCACCAAGACCGACGTCCTCGACGCGCTCACCTGGGAGGCGGAGGGGACCCGGGCGGTGCAGGTGTACGGCACCGACCTGCTCGACGACGTGACCTACGGGGAAGTGGTGGAGATGATCGACGCGTTCGACGACAGGGACAGCGGGATGTCCGTGTTCGACGCGCGGATCCACCTCCAGGAGCACGACGAGACGCTTCGCGGGACCCCGCTGTTGCTCGCCAGGATCCGGCTGTACACCGATCGAGGGCTGTACGTGGCCTCCGGGGAGGGGTACGGCGCGGGTCACGCGATCGGCGAGGCGCGGGACGTGCTGGAACGCCGGATCCGGGACCGAAAGACGTACGGAAAAAGCAAGAAGCCCCGCGACGAGGAGTTCTGGGAGAAACGGTTCGGCTGGTGGCTCGAGGGGTGAGTTCGGGGCCGGGATCGATAACGATTCCCGAGTCATGAAAACAGACACGGCTTCTTTTGCGGGTGGCGTCCGCGCGTTGCGACATGGGCGGAATCCGGGCCTCCCTCGTCGTGACCGACCCGCCGACGTGCCCGGTCGCGCACGTCTCCGGGGAGATCGGGGAGCCGATCCGCGACGTCGCCCGATCCGCGAGCGTCGGTCCGGGGGGGGTAACCGAGGAGTTCGAGGTGCCCGGCGAGGCGGCACCGGCGGAGCTCTCGGTCGAGGGCGTCCGACGAGTGTTCTCCGTCGACGACGTCGGCGTCTACCGGTTCCGGCGTGACGACGTCGACGGCTGCGTCTGCGAGGTGATCGAGCGGTCCGGAACTCCCGTTTCCGCGCTCCGCGCCGAGAACGGGGCACTGTTCGTGTGGCTTCACGCCCCCGACGTGGAGACGCTCCGGTCGATCGTGGCCGAGCTCCGGGAGACGTTCGACGAAGTGCGGCTGCGCCACCTCGCCGAGGAGAACGCGGACCGGGGGGACGACTACGTGCTCGTCGACCGGAACCAGCTCACCGACAGGCAGCGGGAGGTCCTCCGGACCGCCTTCGAGATGGGCTACTTCGATTACGACAGCGGGACGAACGCGGGGGACGTCGCCGAGGCCCTCGGGATCAGCCAGTCCACGTTCGCGGAGCACCTCTCGGCCGCCCAGACCAAGCTGCTCGAACCGCTCGTCGACGACTCGGCGTGACCGCCAGGGTCGGCGGTCGGATCAGGGGGACTCGACCGGGGCGAGTTCCGCCGCCCTGTCCCGCGCCTTGGAGACGATGGAGGGTCTCGCCTCGAACTCGAGGGTGACGTACTCGTCGGAATACGACTCCTCCTCGACGTAGGCGTTGTCGTGGATCCAGGAGACGACGCCCATCGTCTCGTCCGACAGCGGCAACACCAGCCGTTCGTTCCGCCAGTCGGGGAGTTCCCGTTCGATCCGCGCGCGGAGCTGTGGGACGCCGGTTCCGGTCTCGGCCGACACCGCGACCGGATTGGGGGCGATGTCGGAAAGCGCCGAGCGCTTGTCCGCGAGTTCCTCACCGTCGATCCGGTCGATCTTGTTGAAGACGGTGACGATCGGGGCCTCGTTGCGCTCGTAGAGCGTGTCGTGGGAGGTCACCAGCTTCTCGCGCATCGTCGGGGCCGGCTCGCTGGCGTCGACCACGAGCAACACGAGGTCCGCACGGTACACCGACTCCAGGGTCGACTGGAACGACTCCACGAGCCAGTGGGGGAGATCGGAGATGAAGCCGACGGTGTCGGTGAGCAGCACGTCGCGCCGCTGGAGCTCCGCGCGGCGGGTCGTCGTCCCCAGCGTCGTGAACAGCCTGTCCTCGGACTCGGCGGTGGTCTCGAGGTCCGGATGCCGATCCTCGTTCTCGTCGACGTCCAGCTCCGCAGCCAGCCGGCGCAGCAGCGTCGACTTGCCGGCGTTCGTGTAGCCGGCCAGCGCGACCAGATCGAACCCGGAGTCGCGCCGCTGTGCACGGCGGGCACCCTCCTTCCGGGAGATCGACTCCAGTTCCTCGCGGATCTCGGAGATCTGGCGTTTGATGTCGCGCTCCCGGGACTCGTCGTACTCCCCCAGCCCCATGAACCCGGGTCGCTCGTCCCGCTTTGCGAGGCTGGCCTTCGCCTCCGCGCGCGGGAGTTCGTAACGCAGCTCCGCGAGTTCGACCTGCAGCTGGGCTTTCCGGGTGTTCGCCCGCTGGCCGAAGATGTCGAGGATCAGCGTGAAGCGGTCGACCACCTCGACCCCCTCGGGGAGCTTCCGGCCGACGTTGAACGTCTGGTAGGGGCCGACCTCGTTGTCGACGACGACCGCGTCCGCGTCGACGTCTTCGACGAGTTCGGCGAGTTCTTCCACCTTCCCCTCGCCGAAGTGGTAGGCGGCGTCCTCCGTGCGGGTCTGCGTGAGCCGCCCGACTACCTCGTAGCCGGCCGCGAGCGCGAGGTCTTCGATCTCGGACAGATCGGCGGTTCCGCTGTCGACGCGTTTCGCGAGAACGGCCTTCATGTGTGTGGGACGGGGCGTGCCGGGACGGTCGGGAGTGGACGGATGACCTGCACTGTTCGACGCGACAGTTGGCGCCCGAGCCTCTTAAACCCGGCCCGAAACCGGTGGCTATTCCGTCGCCGTCGGGACGGCCGTCCGGTCGCAGTCGCAAGAGCTGCCCGGTCGCCGTCGGTGGTGTTTTTATTTCCGGACCGCCAATAGATATTCAGTGGACGAGATCTGCGTCTCCGCGGTCGTACACGTCTCCCAGGAGGAGGCGTACGAGTTTCTGCTGGACTTTCCTGGATACGCAAAGTACTCGCAGTACCTCGAGGACGTCGAGCGGTTCCAGGGCGAGGGAGGGCCGGGAACCAGGTACGGGCTCACCTTCTCGTGGTGGAAGCTCTCCTACACCGCCCACTCGAAGGTCACCAGCGTGGATCCGCCCGAGCGAATCGACTGGCGGCTCACGAAGGACATCGACGCCTACGGCCACTGGCGGACGGAACCGCTGGACCTGGAGCCGAAAGAGGCGCTCGAGACCGACTCGGGTGCGGTCGCCGCGAACCCCCACGGGGAGGCCTGCGAAGTCACGTTCACTGTGTTCTTCGACCCCGAGTCGGCCCGTTCCGGGGTGCTCGACCTCCCGCGGATCGTCTCCTTCGACTGGGTGCTCTCGAAGGTGGTCCCCCGAATGAAGCGCGAGGCCGAACGCATCGTCTCGCGGGCGGTCGCCGACCTCGAGGGGCGCCCGCGTGCCGTGGAACTCGACGTCCACGTCGATACCGGCGGGAACGGTTCCTCGCGGTGAGGGACGCGCCTACTCCGCCTCCGTCTCCGCCGTCGCGACCTGCGCGTCGAACTTCTCCCGGACTTTCTCCATCTTCGGCTGCGCGTGGAACGTGCAGTAGGCGTCGTTCGGGTTCTTGTCGAAGTAATTCTGGTGGTACTCCTCGGCGCGATAAAACGTCTCCAGCGGCTCGATCTCGGTGACGACGTCGTCGTCGTACACCTCCTGGAGGGCCCCGACGAACTCCTCGGCGAGTCGGCGCTGCTCGTCGTCGTGGTAGAGGACGATCGACCGGTACTGGGTGCCGACGTCGGGGCCCTGCCGGTTCAACTGCGTCGGGTCGTGGACGGTGAAGAAGACCTCGAGCAGCGTCTCGTAGTCGATCTGGTCGGGGTCGTACTCCACCTGGACGACCTCGGCGTGGCCGGTGTCGCCGGAACACACCTCCTCGTAGGTCGGATCCTCCGCGTGGCCGCCGGCGTAGCCGGAGGTCACGCTCTCGACGCCTCCGAGCTGTTCGATCGCGGCCTCGACACACCAGAAGCAGCCGCCGCCGAACGTCGCGGTTTCGCGTGAGTCTGTCATCGGCACCTCTTGGGGCTCAAGCGACATGAATGGCGCGTGCCTGCGACTGCGCCCCTCCCGGCGCGGAATAGCCGGGACGTCTCCCCCGACGCGGGATCGCAACGGCTTACCGGCCGGCCGTCGACGCCCCGGTATGGAACTGGGCGTCATCGGACTCGGACGCATGGGACAGATCGTCGTCGGTCGTCTGCTGGACGCCGGACACGAGGTGACCGCGTTCGACCTCTCGCCGGAGGCGACCGCCGCGGCGGCCGAACTCGGCGCGGAGCCGGCGGACTCGGTGGGGGACCTCTGCGACCGACTCGGGGAGCGAAAGCGGATCTGGCTGATGGTTCCGGCGGGTGACCCGGTGGACGAGACGCTCGCGGAGCTGGAGCCGCACCTGGGGGAGGAGGACGTCGTCGTCGACGGCGGCAACTCCCACTTCGAGGCGTCGATCCGACGGGCGGAGGCGACCGACGCGGCGTACCTCGACTGCGGCACCTCCGGCGGTCCTGCGGGTGCGGAACTCGGCTTCTCGCTGATGGTCGGCGGGCCCGAGGGGGCCTACGAAGAGCTCTCGCCGGCGTTCGACGCGGTGGCGACCGGGCCGGACGGCCACGACCGGATGGGCGCGTCGGGGGCGGGCCACTACGTGAAGATGGTCCACAACGGGGTGGAGTACGCGCTGATGCAGGCGTACGGGGAGGGGTTCGAACTGCTCCACGAGGGGCGGTACGACCTGGACCTCGAGGCGGTGGCCCACACCTGGAACAACGGGGCGGTCATCCGGTCCTGGCTGCTGGAGCTGTGCGAGGAGGCGTTCCGCGAGGAGGGAACCGACCTCGGGGACGTCGCCGACCACGTGGCGGGCGGATCGACGGGCACCTGGACCGTCCGGGAGTCGCTGGAACAGGAGGTGCCGCTGCCGCTGATCTACACCGCGCTCGCCGAGCGGTTCGGCTCCCGGGCCGACGCCCGGTTCTCGCGCCGGGTGGCCAACCGGCTGCGGTACGGCTTCGGCCGCCACGAGGTCGCCCGACGCGACGGCTAGTTCCCGTCGTCCGGCCCCTCCGCCGCCTCCAGCGTCGACTGCGAGATCGACGCCGGGAGCAGTTCGCCCAGCGAGTACTCGGCGATGCGATCCCCCTCGTCGCACAGCACGACGAACGACTCCTCGCAAAACTCCGCGAGCGTCTGCCGGCACATCCCGCAGGGCGTGACGCCGTCGCGTGCGCCCGAGGACACTGCGATCCGGGCGAAGTCGGCGTGGCCCCGCTTTACCGCCTCCGCGAGCGCGACCTCCTCGGCGTGCAGGCTGTTCGAGTAGTTCGCGTTCTCGATGTTGCACCCGGTGTACACCGAGCCGTCGGCGGTCTCGATCGCCGCGCCGACGCGGTAGCCGGAGTAGGGAACGTGGGCGCGCTCGAGCGCTTCGCGGGCGCGCTCGACGAGGACGGTGGAACCGCGCTCCGCGTCGTCGGAGGGCGTATCGTCGGGGGTCGTACCGTCGGATTCGTTCGGCTCGTCCATGGGACTCGATCCGGCTGGAGGACTTATAAGCGTCCGCGTCCGTTTTCGGGTATGCGCCCGAGTCCCCCGGCGCTCCACGCCGGGGTGGTTCTCGTCGTCGCGATCCTGGCGGTCTGGGCCATCGCGGCCGCCGGGGGCGGCGTCGCGGCGGCCGGTGCTGCCGTCGCTGCCGACGATCCGACCGCCCTCGATCGCGGCGGTTCCGGCGCCGGCGGCTTCGACGCCGTCGTCGAGACCGCACCGGCGGACGGCACCGCGGCGCTCCCGGGGGACGACCGGGCCGTGGACGACCCGGCCGTGGACGGTTCCGCCTCGACGACCGACGCCCTCGTCGTTCGCACCGAACTCCGGCGGGCCGAACCGACCGGCGAGTACGGCGCGACGACCCGGGTCACGATCCCGGACCGGGTGAGCCGGGTGAACGTCACTCTGCCGGCGGAGGCGGGCTCGGTCCGGGCGACGGGGTTCGACCGGGCCGGCCCCCGAACGTACGCGTGGGACGGCGAGACCGCCGAGCCGCGGCTCCGGTACCGGATGGAGGCCAACCGGACCGGCGACCGGGGACCGCTGGCCGGGGACGGAGAGTACCTCTTCGTCGACACCGAGGAGTGGAGCCTGGTGCGGATGCCGAATCTCCGGGTCGGGTGGGCCGGCTACGGCTCCGACGTCCGACTCCGCCGCGAGCACGCCGTCGAGGGCGAGGGCGCCGCCGGCGACGTGATCGCGTACCTGGGGCCGGCCGAAGAGCACGTCCGGGAGGCCCACGGGCAGCGTTTCCGGCTCGTCGTGCCCGCCGCGGCCGACCTCGATGAGCCGCCCGAAGCGATCCTGACGGCCCTGGCGGACAGTTCCGACGCGCTGCGCGTGGGGGACCGCGACCCGTCCGTGTTCGTCGTCGCCGCGCCGACGGGGGACGTCTCGTGGGCGGTTCGCGGGCTCCAGACGGGCCCCGCCGACGTGTGGGTCCGGGACCTCGAGCGGCTCGACGACCCCGAGAACGTCTGGGTCCACGAGTACGTCCACACCAGACAGGGCTACGTACGCCGGGGCGGCGGTTCCGACGGCGTCCGGTGGTTCACCGAGGGGTCGGCCACCTACTACGCCGCCCTGCTCACCCTCGAACGCGGGGACGTGGGGTTCGAGGAGTTCCGGCGCGTGCTGGCCCGCGGCGAGCGGTCGCCGGGGGCGGAGTCGGTGCTCTCGGAGCCGGCCAGCTGGCGAAACGCCGCCGACTACACGAAGGGTGCGCTCGTAGCCGGCGAGATCGACCGCCGGATCCGACTGGCGACCGACGGGGAGGCGACGCTCGCGACGGTCTTCCGGGAGCTGAACGCCGAGGACGATCCGACCGACTCGACGGCGTTCGTGGCGCTCGTCGACGACGCCGGGGGAGAGGATCCAGCCGGGGCGGCCGAACGGTTCACGACCACTCGGGAGGTCCCTCCAGTGTGGGACCGGGAGGCCCACGACGAGGCGTTCGGACGGCTCCCGGCCCGGATCGGCTACTCGATCGCGGGCGAGGACGCGGTGCGCGCGACGGGCCCGTACCGGGATCGGCCGGTCGCCCGGGATCCGGTCGCGCTGGCGGCCGGCGAGACCCTGGAGGTCGCCGTCGAGATCGAGAACGCCGGCGGTACGGCCGGGGAGTACGACCTGACGCTCGCGGTCGACGGCCGGGTCGAGGGGAGCCGCGACGGCCGCGTGGCGGCGAACGGGACGACCGTCGAGCGGTTCGAACGGACGTTCGAGAACCCCGGCGAATACGGGATCGTCGTCGGCGGGGAGCGACTCCGGGTGCTCGTCCGCGAGCCCGCGACGCCGACCGTGGTCGACCTCGCAGTCACCCCGTCGGAGCTCTCCCGGGGCGGGTCGGCGACCGTCGCCGCGACCGTCCGAAACGACGGGACCTACCCTGCCCGCGGGACGTTCCCGGTCGTCGTCGACGGCGAGCCGCGCGACTCGCGCGAGGTGTTCCTCGACGCGAGCGAGGAGACCAGGATCGAGTGGACGGTCAGGCTCGACAGGCGCGGCGATATCGACGTCGCCGTCGGCGATCGCTCGCGAACAGTCACGGTGGCCCCCGGCGGGACGCCGTCCCCGGAGCCACCAGCCGCCGCGTCGCCGACCGGATCCGATCCCGGCGACGGGACGGCCGGGGCGACGCCCGGGTTCGGTCCGACCGCGGCGCTGGTGGCGATCGTCGCGACGCTCCTCGCGATCGGCGCGCGGAGGGACGGCTAGAGATCGTACTGCTCGCCGTCGACGGCCAGGGGCTCCTCGAACGCCTCGTCGGCCGGATAGAAGTGGGCGAGGTGAACCAGCCGCGTCCGCCGTGCGCCCAGCTCCTCGGCCAGCTGGAGCGCCCCCTCCCGGGTCATGTGTTTGGTCCCGAACGTGCGGGGAACGCCCTCCTCGTCGTGGTGGGAGCCGCCCATCGGGTGGTGGACGCAGGAACTCGCCGGAACGATCGCGTCCGCGAGAAGGAGGTCGGCCCCGGAGAGCGCCTCGCGGCTCGCCTGCGGGATGTCGTAGCTCGTGTCGCCGGTGATCGCGAGTACCGCTGCCCCGGACGTCTCCCCCGCCGGGGACGGCTCCTCGACGCGGAGGCCATAACAGAGGAGGGGCGGGTGGGACACCGGCACCAGCGTCACCTCGAACCCGGCAGCCCGGAACGGCTCCCCCGGCGTCTCGTGGTGGACCTCGAGCCGCCTCGCCAGGTAATCGTACCGGCGTTCGACGGTTTCGGCGACGCTTTCGCCCGTTTCGGGGTCGGTCTCGTTTGCGGCGTGCACTGCCAGGTCGTCGATCGTCCGGTAGACGTTGCCGAGCCCGTCGAGGTGATCGAAGTGGACGTGGGTTACGATCGCCGCGTCGGGGAGGGGAACTCCCTCGCGGAGGAACTGCGTCCGGAAGTCGGGGCTCACGTCGACCAGCAGCGACTCGCCGGTGTGCTCGTTTTCGACGTGGACCGAAAACCGGGTTCTGGAGATGTCCCGCTCGCGGGCGAGGCTGCAGGTGTCACAATCGCAGCCGACCGTCGGCGTCCCGGTCGTGTCGCCGGTTCCAAGCAGCGTGACACGCATCAGTGCTGTGCCGGATCCTGCCGCTGTTCGGCCGACGTCTTCGAATCGGGGTCCGCTCCGTTCGCCGTATCGTGGTCCTGACTGTGATCGTGGTCGTGACCGTCGTGATCCCTGTGGTCGTGATCTCCGTCGGCCCCCCCGGCCGTTCCGCCGGTTATGGCGGCGCCCTGGCCCTCGATCATGTCCATGTTCTTCAGGTTGTCGCGCTCCTCGAAGTCCTCGACCGCCGCGAGGACGTCGTCCTGGGTGAGCTCGCGGCGCCCGTCCACGAGCGCCTCCAGGACCGCCTCCCGCATCACCATCCGGAGGTCCGAACCGGTGAGTCCCTCGGTGCAGGCGGCGATTTCTCCGGGGTCGAACGCGTCGATCTCCATCTCGCGGGTGATCACCTCGAGGATGTCCTGGCGCATTCCCTCGTCCGGCCGGGGGAAGTTGACGATCTCGTCGAACCGACGCCACGCCGCCGCGTCGAGCTGATCGGGGTGGTTGGTCGCGCCGATGAGCAACACCTCGTCGCGGATCAGCGACACCTCGTCGATGCTCTTTAACAGCGTGTTCACCGCCCGCTTGAGGGCGGCGTGCTCGTCGCTTCGCCTGGTCTTGGCCACCGAGTCGAACTCGTCGATGAAGAGGATGCACGGCGAGAGGCGCTTCGCGACCTCGAACGTCTTCTCGACGTTCTTCGCCGTCTCCCCCAGGTACTGGGAGGTGATCATCGAGAGCTTGACCTCCACGAACGGGAGCTGGAGCTCGTGTGCCAGCGCCCGGGAAATCGTCGTCTTCCCCGTGCCCGGCGGCCCGACGAACAGTAGCTTGCCGATCTCGCGGAGGCCGATCGATGCGAGGTAATCGCGGTGTTCGATCGCCTGCACCAGCTTCGCGATCTCGTCCTCCTGGTCCTCGGTCAACACCAGATCCGAGAGGGTGGTTTCGATCTCCTCCGGAGCCTTCACCGTGACCAGATCCAGCATCTCCGCGTCCTCCTCCTCGTCGAAGTACTCCTCGAGCAGCGAGTCGATCCACACGCGGTCGGCCTGGATCGGGCGCACGTTGTTCCGTGCCTCGTCGTAGTCGACCGCGGCGAGGTCGGGGTCGACCCCCTCGGGAACGCCGTCGGAGAGGAACTCCTCGACGGCGAACGCGAGGGTCGGATTCGTCCGGAGGCGCTCGGCGTCGGCGTGCTTGCAGAACCACTCCAGCGCCATGTCGGGCTCGGTGAGCTGGAGTTCGCCGGAGAACTCCTGTCGGCCGGTAAAAAGCAGGTCCGAGATGGCCTCCCAGGGTCGCTCGACGCCGGTCGCGGTCGTCGTCGTCGACTCCGTGGGCCGGAGGGGACGTTCGATCTCCCCGTCGGACCAGAACACCTGGCGAAATCGCGGCGGCAGGTCGCTCCCTTCGAGTTGACGGTTCTCCGTGTAACAGTGAGCCGTCAACACGAACTCGACCACGTCGAGAGCGGGGTCGTTCATCCTACCGAATTTAACGGCGTAGTCGTTTAAGCGCGTCGAAGGAGGGGCACGCGTTCGGGTACGTCCCGAACCGACGCGACGACGGTTGCGGCAGGCGTACCGCACCAACTCTCAATCGTCGACGTTCACGTCGGTGTCGGCGTTGGGCCCGTCCTCGAAGTCGGGGGATCCGGAGTCGGCATGTTCGGGGCCGGAGGATCCGGAGTCGGCATGTTCGGGGCCGACGTCGGGAGTGGCGTCCCCGGAGAACGACCGGCGCTCGATGGTCCCCCACGAGGCGTCGTTCCGGAGGAACTCCACGAGCCCCCGGGCCGAGACGAACGCCTTCCACTGTCGGTAGCCGACGTTCTCGAGCACCGCGTTTCCGAGCAGTATCGCGATCTCCCGCGGGTCGTCGTACCGGCGGTAGCTCCACACCTCGCTGAAGATCCCGAACCAGGACAGAAACACCCCGAACCCGACGATAACGAGCATGAAGAAGGCGAAGAACTCGAAGTTCAGCAGCCCCAGCGCGAACGCGATCGGCACGACAACGTAGCCGTAGGTCTCGATCAGCGGGCCGATGCCCTCCGCCAGCAGGTAAAGCGGCATCGCGACGGTGCCGACGGTGCCGTACCGCGGGTTCCCGAGCATGTCGCGGTTCTTCGCGAACACCTCGAGGAGCCCGCGGTACCACCGCCGGCGCTGGGCGCTCAGGTCCGATAGCCGCTCGGGGACCTGGGTCCACACCACCGGCTCGGGCACGAAGTCGACCCTGTAGGAGCGATCGTTCTCCAGCATGTGGCGGTGGAGCCGCACGACGAGGTCGAGGTCCTCCGTGACGGTGTCGGTGGCGTACCCGCCGACCTCCCGGACGGCCGCCGTCTCGAACAGTCCGAACGTCCCCGAGATGACCAGCAGGCTCCGGAGCCGATCCAGCCCGAGCCGCCCGGAGTAAAACGCCCGCAGGTACTCTATCTCCTGGAGGCCGACCAGCGACCGTTCGGAGACGTTGACGTCGAGGACCTGCCCCCCTTCGATCTCGCAGTCGTTCGCGACCCGGACGACGCCGCCGGACGCGATTGTCTCGTCCGGATGCGCCAGGAACGGCCGCACGACGTTCCAGAGCCCGTCCCTGTCGATCAACGAGTCGGCGTCGACCGAACAGAACAGCGGCTGCTCCGTGAGCCCGATCCCGGCGTTGAGAGCGTCGCTTTTCCCTCCGTTCTCCTTGTCGATCACCAGCAGGTCGTCGACGGTGCGGGATCGGTAGATCCCGCGGACGGGCTCGCAGGGAAGCTCCCAGGGGGGCCGGTCGTGGATCATCTCGAGGTCGTACCGCTCCTGGAGTCGCGCCAGGGTCGCGTCCTCCGATCCGTCGTTCACGACGATCAGGCTGCGGGCGGGATAGCTCTGATCCAGCAGTGACCGGACGCTGTCGACGATCGTCTCCTCCTCGTTGTATGCGGGAATGATCACGGCGATCCCCGGCAGGAACGGGCTCTCGAACGTGTCGTAGGCTGGGTTCGACTGCCGCTCGCGGTACTCGTCGCGGAGCTGGAGCAGCGACAGCAGGTGGACGAGGAGGTAGTAGCCGTTGATCACGACGTACAGCCCGAGAACGACGAGCGCCGAGGAGACGAGCAACCTCGCAAATAGATCGGCGAGCATGAGAGATCACGTTCGTTACAGCAGCACGTCCCGACCGGGTTGCAGGTCTCCCCGAGCGTCGATCCACGGTTGCAGCCGGCGTACCGAGTCCCGGCGGAGGTCCGTCTCCAGCACCCATCCCGCCTCCTCGCCGAGCTCCTGGAGCGCGGCGAGCTTCGCCCGCGGCGCCGTCTCGGCTCGCGCGGCCCCGACGAGCTGGTCCGTCGCGTCGGTGTCGCCCCACTCCCCGAGGGTCCTGTAGGCAGCGATCCGCACCTCGTCGGCGGGATCGGACAAAAGCGCCCCGACGTCGGCCGTCCCTCGGACATCCGAACGCCAGCCGTAGCCCCCCAGCGCGCGACACGCCTCCGCCCGGACGGCGGCACGATCGTCCCCGAGAGAGCCGACGACGCCGTCCAGCGGTGCGTCGCTCACCGCCGTCTCCACCTGCCCGATCACCAGCAGGGCCTGCACCAGCAGCTGTGGATCCTCGATCTCTCCCCGGTCGAGCTGGTGGAGGAGGGGCGACGGATCCTCCCGGCTGAGCCGGAACAGCGCGTCGACGCCGTAGATGGAGAGCCGTTCGCCCGCGAACGCGAGGTCCACGCCCAGCCACCGATCGTCCTCGGTGGGATCGACGGAGAGGAGACGGATCGCCGCCTCGCGCTCGGCCGGGCTGTCGGCGAGGTTCGAGACGAGCCACTCCGGATCCACCGCCCAGTCGAACCGGATCAGCGTCGACAGGCCGCGAAGCCGTTCCCGCCGGTTGCCCGACTCGATCGACTCCCTGGCCGCCTCCCGGAGCCCGAGCACGCCCGCGAGCTCGACGAGCCGGTGCCGGTTGCTGCCCGACAACACCGCCGCGAGGTCGGTCACCTGTTCGACGAGCACGTCGCGTTCCGCCTCCGAGAGCGACTCGACCCACGGCGACAGGTCCGGTTGCTCGGCCTCGAGCCGCCCGGTGAGCTGCGTCCGCACCGAGTCCTCGACGGCCTCCCGCCGGCGGTCGGCGTAGTACTCCGATACCGACTTGCCGAGGGTCAGACTCCCCGAGGCGATCAAAAGCGCCAGCACGACGATACCGACCCAGACGACGAGCGTTATCGAGACGTAAGCATCCAGCGCCTGCCCGGGGACCGCCGCGTCCGTCAGGTCTGTCCCACCCGGGCCCACGCCGGCGATCATCGCTCCCCCTCCGCCCTGGGCCCCCACGAGCCGGGCCAGTCGTCCCTGTCGGTGCCGTCGGAGGTTCCCGTCCCGGCGTCCGCCGCGTCCTCCCGCACCGGCTCCGAATCCGCCGCGTCCTCCCGCACCGGCTCCGAATCCGCCGCGTCCTCCCGCACCGGCT
>JAZKTH010000054.1:0-14074 GCA_036625675.1 Haloferacaceae archaeon | reverse complement strand
CGGCGGAGACGTTGACGATGCCGTTCTCGTCGATGCTGAACGTGACCTCGATCTGGGGCGTCCCCGCGGGCGCCGGGGGAATGCCGGTCAGCTGGAACGCGCCGAGCAGTTCGTTCTCCTCGGCGATCTCGCGTTCGCCCTGGAAGACGCGCACGTTGACGGAGGTCTGGTTGTCGGCAGCGGTGGTGAAGATCTTCGACTCCTCGGTGGGGATCGTGGTGTTCTTCTCGATGAGCCGCTCGAACAGGCCGCCCTTGACCTCGATCCCCAGCGACAGCGGCGTGACGTCGAGCAGGACGATGTCGTCGACCTCGCCCCCGAGCACGCCGCCCTGGATCGCAGCCCCCAGCGCGACCGCCTCGTCGGGGTTGACGTTCTTCTTGGGCTCCTGCCCGGTCAGTTCCTCGACTTTCTCCTGCACCATCGGCATCCGCGTGGAACCGCCGACCAGCAGGACCTCGTCGATGTCGCCCTTCTCGTAGCCGGCGTCCGAGAGCGCCTGTTCCGTCGGGCCGACCGTCCGCTCGATCAGGTCCTCGGTCAGCGACTCGAACTTCGCGCGGGTGAGGCTCTCCTCGAGGTGGACCGGCCCGGAGTCGGTCGCCGTGACGAACGGGAGGTTGATCGTCGTCTCCTTCCGGCTCGACAGCTCGATTTTCGCCTCCTCGGCGGCCTCCGTCAGCCGCTGGAGCGCCTGCCTGTCCTCCCGGAGGTCGATCCCGTGGGCGTTCTCGAACTCGTCGGCGACGTAGTCGATGATCGCCCGGTCCCAGTCGTCGCCGCCGAGGTCGTTGTCCCCGTTGGTCGCGACGACCTCGTAGACGCCGCCCCCGAGTTCGAGGATGGAGACGTCGAAGGTGCCGCCGCCGAGGTCGTACACGAGCACCGTCTGGTCGGACTCGTCGTCGAGCCCGTACGCCATCGACGCCGCGGTCGGCTCGTTGACGATCCGCTCCACGTCGAAGCCCGCGATCTCGCCGGCGTTTTTCGTGGCCTGCCGCTGACGGTCGTTGAAGTAGGCGGGGACCGTGATGACTGCCTTCTGTACCTCGTCGCCGAGGTACTCCTCGGCGTCGCGTTTGATCTTCTGGAGGATCATCGCCGAGATCTGCTCGGGAGTGTACTCCTCGTCCCCGACCTCGACGGTGTAGTCCTCGTCCCCCATGTGTCGCTTGATCGACTGGATCGTCCTGTCGGGGTTCTGGACCGCCTGGTTCTTGGCGGGTTTCCCGACGAGTCGCTCGTCGTCGTCGGTGAACGCGACCACCGAGGGGGTCGTGCGCTCCCCCTCGCCGTTGACGATGATCTCTGGCTCGCCGCCCTCCATCACCGCGAACGCGCTGTTCGTGGTGCCGAGGTCGATTCCGAGAATCTTGTTGCTCGCCATCTTGCCGTGACGTACCGTCTCCCTGCCGTTAAAGGTTACTAGATGGCGGAGTTCGGTTTCGGAGCGAAAATAGTCGTCGTCTTGCGATTATGGGCCGCTTATCCGGCCGGGGTTCCGTTTCATTTATATCGAACCTGTAGCCATATCCCACCGCACTCCCGCGCTTTTCGCTCGGTTACCCGCTCTTGAACTCCGCTCTGCCGTTCCCGAGGGCGGGGCGCGTCTCGCGGGGGGGACGGGACGCGATGCGAAAAGACACTATTAGAAGGGACCGTCGTATATCGGAGGTATGGATCAGCGGACGCGCGTGCTCGTCGTCGGGGGGGCGGTGCTTTTGCTTTCGCTCGCTCTCGGCGCGCAGGCGGTCGCGATCGACCGCGGCACCGTGGTCGAACGAAACGCCGAGGTCGGCGAACCCTACCCGGGCAACACCCTCGTGGGGGTGCACTCCTGGGAGAACGAGGGCCGCCTCGTCGAGATCGACCCCGACGGAAACGTCGTCTGGGAGTACGAACTGCCGGACTCGCGGTTCTTCGGAATCCACCCGCTACGGGCCGGCGACGAGGCCCCGGGAATCGAACCGCAGGCGGACGGCGAGGTCGTGCTGTTCGCCGTCGGCGAAGTGGTCCCCGCCGAGAACTGTCCCGACGAATACCTCACCTACGAGGCGACGTTCCAGGGGGCGCTGGATCCCCAGGACCACTGCGTCAGAAACCGCGTCGTCCTGATGGATCGGCCGGCGAAGGAGGTCGTCTTCGAGTACTCCTGGTACGACGAGATGATCCACTGGCACGAGGTCCACGACGCCGTCGTCACCGAGGACGGGGAGGTTGCGATCATCGACATGGGGCAGGACAGAGTGTTCACCGTGAACGAGGACGGCGAGGTCACCTGGGAGTGGCACGCGGAGGACCACCTCGGGGAGGGGACGGATTTCCACCGGGAGTTCGGCGGGCCGATCAAGTCGCACCCGCACGACGACTGGACCCACATGAACGACGTCGACGAACTCGAGAACGGCAACTTCCGCCTGTCGATCCGGAACTTCGACACCATCGTCGAGGTCGACCCCGAGACCGACGAGATCGTCGACACGATCGGCCGGCCGGGGAACCACGACCTGATGCGACACCAGCACAACCCCCAGCCGCTGGAGGAGCACGGAACGACCCTCGTGGCCGACAGCGAGAACAACCGGGCCGTCGAGATCGACGTCGAGACGGAGGAGATCGTCTGGCAGTACACCGGGCCGGCGGCCGACCCGCTGCAGTGGCCCCGCGACGCCGACCGCCTCCCGAACGGGAACACGCTGATCACCGACTCGCGGAACAACCGTATCCTCGAGGTCGGCCCGGACGGCGAGGTCGTCTGGCGGTTCGAGGACCCGGACGGCGAGGTGATCCCGCTCCCGTACGCCGCCGATCGGCTGCCGGCCGGGGAGACGGCCGGCGGACCGCCGGGGAACGAGCTCGACTCTATCGTGGAGGAGGACCCCGGCCTCGCGGGACAGCTCCGCCAGGCCGAGACGCTGGCGCGGTGGGTGTTCCCGCGGTGGATGCACCTGCCCCAGTTGCTCAACCTGTTTGCGATCGTCCTCGGCTCGGCGTGGCTCCTCGGTGAGGGTGGACTGTACGGCTTGCGCCGGTATCGCAGGGGCTGACCGCCTCGCTCTTCGAGGTTCGAACCACGGCCCTCTCGTTTCAGATCAGGTCCCGGACGACTCCGGCCGCCGCCGGCGCGTCCGTCCCGAACACGTAGATGATCGGCTCGACGCCGACTTCCGCGGTGTGGTAACAGGCGAACGGTGCCGGCGGCGAGCCGGCTGCCAGCGCCTCTTCCACCGCCGCGGGCGCCTCGGTTCCGGCGTCGATCTCGACGACGGCACAGCCCGCCTCCGAGAGCGCCTCGAGGAGTTCCGCCTCGTACCGGACGTTGACCGCACCCCGCACGTCCGCGCCCGCGGCGCGGGCGGCAAGCAGCACCGAAGCGAGGTGTTCGCTCACGCCGAACTCCACCTCTCCGGGCACCGTCGCCCGCCCCTTCACGTCGACCAGACGGCCGGGCACGGCCGCGACGTCTTCGACCCCGGTGGCGTCCGGGAGGCACTCGACGACGTTCGAACCGACCGCGGGGATCAGCCCGGCGAACCCCGAGGCGTTCGTGAGCGTCCTGACCCCGCGGCGCACCGACGAGAGCACCTGCTCGCTCGTCCGAAGTGCGCTGTCGGGGTCGTGTACCGCGTACTCGACGTCGACGTCCGCCAGCTCCGGCATCGCCTCCTCGTGGAGCTCCGCGAGGAGGTCGCCGTCCTCGAGACGGCGGATCAGTACCTCGGTCTCCACGAGCGCCTGGACGCTCTCCACGTCGCCCGCTGCCAGCCCTGCCCCGATCCGCTCGATCAGGGACTCGACGCGCTCGTCGGTCATGATCCGATCGTTCGTCGCCACCTCGCCGTGGGCGTACTTCGAGACGGCCGACTGGCTCACGCCCAGCGCCTCCGCGACCTCGTGCTGGGTCAGCCCCCGGTCCCGGAGTTCCTCGGCCAGCATCGACCGGATGGTCGGGAGGAACTCCTCGACGACGATCTCCTCGATGAATTTCATCGCCCCGACTTCTCCCCTCCGGCGTCCGATCCGGACCCGTCGTCGGATCGGGGATCGGGTTCGGACCGTCCCGGCCCCGGCGAGAACTCCGGATCGTTGCCGATTCGGGACGCCTGTGGGCCGCGCTGGTTCTGGTACTTCGAGCCGCGCTCCTCGCCGTACGGCCGGTCCGCTGGCCGCTTCAGTTCCGTGAATATGAGCTGTGAGACCCGCATCCCCGGCGTGAGCGCCACCGGCGCCGTGCCGAGGTTCGACAGTTCGAGGGTTATCTGTCCGTTGTATCCGGGGTCGACGATCCCTGCCGTGGCGTGGATCACGACCGCCAGGCGTCCCAGCGACGAGCGCCCCTCGACGGTGGCGAGCAGGTCCGCCGGCACCTCCACCCGCTCCTTGGTGGTGCCGAGCACGAAGTCGCCCGGATGGAGGATGAAGTCGTCCCCCTCGTCGACGTGGGTTTCGGTGACGTACTTCTCGACCTCCTCCTCGGCGTTCGGGTGAATGCAGGGGATGTTCGTTCGCTGGAACTCCAGGAACTCCTCGCCCAGGCGCAGGTCGACGCTCGCCGGCTGGATCTGGGTGGCGAAGTCGTCGATCGGCTCGATAACCAGGTCGCCCGCCTCGAGCCGGTCGAGGATGTCTCCGTCCGAGAGTATCATACTCCCCCCGGGGGCGCCCCGGAAATAAAAACCACCGGCTCGGCCGCGGTTCGGAGCTGATTTATGGTCCTGTCGTCTCCCGACCAGCATGACGCCTCCCGAAGCCGACGCCGTCCTCGTGCGGTACGGCGAGATCGGAACCAAAAGCGAGCGGGTCCGGAGGTGGATGGAGGACCGGCTCCTCGAGAACCTCTCGGCTCGCCTCGCCGACCGCGGCATCGAGGCGACGCTCGACCGCCGGTACCGGTCGAGGCCGATCGTTCGCACGACCGAGGCCGACGTCGACGCCGCGGCCGAGTCGGCCGCCGCGACGTTCGGCGTCGTCTCCGCCAGCGCCGCCGCGACCGTCGATCCGACCGAGGAGGCGATCACGGACGCGATGGCCCGAGCGGCGGCGGCCCGTTACGACGGCGGCTCGTTCGCGGTTCGGGCGCGCTGTGCGGGCGAGGACCACCCCTTATCCAGCGAGGAGCTCCAGGCCGCCGGGGGCGACGCAGTCTGGCACGCCGTCGAGGAGAGGTTCGAGCCCTCGGTCGACCTCGACGACCCGGACTGGACGGTCTTCGTCGAGTGTCGCGACGGGGAAGCGTTCCTCTTCCTGCAAAAACGGTCGGGGCCGGGCGGGCTGCCGCTCGGGAGCCAGGACCCGCTCGTGGCGCTCGTGAGCGGCGGGATCGACTCCCCGGTGGCCGCCTACGAGGCCATGCGCCGCGGATCGACGGTGATACCGCTTTACGTCGACCTCGGCCCGTACGGCGGCGTCGACCACCGCGCCCGCGCCGTCGAGACCGTCGGAACTCTCGCGGAGTCCGTCCCCGACTCCGGCCTCGGGCTCAGGGTCGCCCCGGGCGGGGAGGCGGCGGAGGCGCTGATGGCGTCGATGGACGGGGGACGGATGCTCGCCTGGCGCCGGTTCACGTTCCTGGTCGCCGAGGAGGTGGCGAACCGCGAGGACGCCGCCGGGATCGTCACCGGCGAGGCCATCGGCCAGAAGTCGAGCCAGACGGGCCGGAACCTCGCGGTGACCAGCGCCGCGACCGAGCTCCCGATCCACCGGCCGCTGCTTTCGGCGGACAAAAACGACATCGCACAGCGGGCCAGAGAACTCGGCACGTACCCGGATTCGACGATCCCCGTCGGCTGCAACCAGCTGGCCCCGGATCGGCCCGAAACCCGCGGCTCGGTCGCGGAAATCGGACGGCGCGAACCCGACGACCTCGACGCCCTCGCGGCGGCCGCCGCACGGGAACTGGAGGTCGTCGAGCCGCCCGTTTGACACTGCTCCCTTTCGGCGATCCGAACCCTCCCGTCGCGGGGAGCCGACGCCGCACGGACGTCACGCCAGCCCGACGATCCCCCATATTGCGAGCGGGATCCCGACGGCCGCGGCCGCCGCGGGGGTTTCGACGCCGTGGATCTCCCTGATTCCGGCAGTCAGCAGGATCCACTGCCAGATCAGCACCGTCAGCGACACCAGGAGCAGTGGCCCCTCCACGGGCGCGAGCGCGGTCGCGAGCTGATCCGGGAACGACTCCACCGGACCATCGAACGTCGTCCCGCCGAGCGCGTACTGCAACCCGGCGAGGCCCGCCAGCAGCCGGAGCAGCTCCGGAATCGCCCCCCAGGCCGCGACCCCGAGGGTCGCGAGGAAGCCGCCGTCGCCGCCGGCCAGCCGGGCGGCGAGGAAAAGCGTCGTCCCCGCGACCGGCCACACCGCGAGTGCGAACAAAAACACCGGGGCGACGTACTCGTTTGCGGCTTCCCGGAGGAGCGCCCCGGCGCTGCGTTCGATCCTCTCCGGCTCGTCGCACCCCTCCGCGAGGGCGGAGTCCGGGTCGTCGCCGTGCGACTCGCAGACCCACCCCGGCGGGCGTTCCGGATTCTCCATCGTCACCGTGGCGTCGGTGCTGCCCGCGAGCAGGCCGCCGAGGTGCACCACGCTGACCGCGAGGGCGACTGCCAGCACGAGCACGACGACGAACCCGACCGCCGCGCTGCTCGCGAACCGGTGTTCGCGGAAGAACTCGCCCGGCGACAGCACGAACTGACGGGGGAGTCGGAGGGGCTTTCGGAGGGCCATGAACTTGCCTCTCGAGGCCGGAGGCAAGTGTTTTCGGTTCGTGAGTTCCCCGCGCCGGGAACCTGCCTGCTCCCCCGCGCCGGGGGTCCGTCGTGCTCCGCTGCGACGGACGGTCACGCATTTACGTCCCGGCCGCGACCTCGGGGTATGAAGCAGGCAATCGTGGCGCGGACCGACCTCGGCATGGGCCGGGGCAAGCTCGCGGCCCAGGTCGCCCACGCCTCGCTATCGGCCTACGAGGACGCCGACGAGCGGACGCGGCGGGCCTGGAAGGGCGAGGGACAGAAGAAGGTCGTGCTCGAGGCCGCGGGGGAGGCGCAGCTGTTCGAACTCGCCGACGTGGCCGAGCGCGAGGGGTTGCCCCACGCGATCGTCCGCGACGCCGGCCACACGCAGCTCGATCCGGGGACGGTGACGACGCTCGGCGTCGGACCCGGTGAGGACGAGGTGGTCGACCGCGTCACCGGCGACCTCTCGCTGTACTGATGGTCGGAGCCACCTCCCCGGGTCGATAATGCGCCCCGCACACCCAACCGAACGGCGCGTCGGGATCGACTACTACGTGAGCGACGCCGATCCCATCGGGGGGCGGCTGCGCGAGCGCCCCGAGGACTTCCGGGTCCGGGAACTCGAGGCGTTCGACGTCGAACCGGTCGACGCCGATCCCGGGTCGTACCCCGATGTCGTCTTCCGCGTCACCCTCCGGAATTGGGACACGAACGACTTCGTCGCCCGGCTCTCGGACGCGCTGGGGGTGAGCCGGGAGCGAATATCCTGGGCCGGCACGAAGGACAAACGCGCCGTCACGACCCAGCTGTTCTCCGTCCGCGACGTGGCCCCCGAACGGCTCGAGGCCGTCGACGTCTCCGGGGTCGATCTCGACGTCGTCGGGCGGTCGGGTCGGCCGATCTCCTTCGGCGACCTCGCCGGAAACGCCTTCGAGATCACGATCCGGGACCCCGACCGCCCGGAGCTCGCCGACGAGGTGACCGCCCAGCTCCGGTCGTTCGGTACCGGGACGGTCGCGGTTCCGAACGTCTTCGGTCACCAGCGGTTCGGCAGTCGCCGGCCCGTCACTCACGAGGTCGGCCTCGCCGTCGTCCGGGGCGACTGGCGGGATACCGTCAGGACGTACGTCGGGAACCCGTTCGAGGCCGAACCCGACGACACCCGGACGGCCCGCGCGTTCGTCGAGGAACAGTTCCGGGCCCCATCGCCCGACTGGCAGTCGTGCCTCGATCGCATGCCGCACAAACTCGGCTTCGAGCGCTCGATGCTCCACAGCCTCGTCGAACGAGAGGCCGAGGATCCGGGCGCGACGGCCCCCGAAGCGCCGGTACCGGACGACGGCGGCCCCTGGCGGGAGGCGCTCGAGGCGGTGCCGAGCAACCTCCAGCGCCTGTTCGTCCACGCCGCCCAGTCGTTCCTGTTCAACCGCGTCCTGAGCGAGCGTCTCGACCGGGGGCTTCCGTTCGACCGTCCGGTCGCCGGCGACGTCTGCTGTTTCGCCGACGCCGACGCGCCACCGGAGGTGAACAGGCCGGACACCGACCGCCTCCAGCGCGTCGACGACTCCCGGGTGTCGATCCTGACGCGTCACTGCGACCGCGGTCGGGCGTTCGTCACCGCCCCGCTTTTCGGAGCCGAAACGGAGTTCGCGGACGGCGAACCCGGCGAGATCGAGCGCGCCGTCCTCGCCGAGGCCGGCGTCGAGCCCGGGGACTTCGCGCTCCCGGGGGAGTTCGACTCCACGGGAACGCGCCGGGCCCTCCTCGTCCGGACCGAAGTCTCGATCGAGCGGGACCCCCTCTCCATCTCGTTCTCCCTCCCCAGCGGGGGGTACGCGACGGCGCTGCTGCGGGAGTACCTCAAGACGGATCCGCTGTCGCTTTGACGCCGTCGGGTCGGCTACCCGGTGGCGTCGGATTGGCTACCCTGTGGCGTCAGGTCGGCTACCCTGTGGCGTCGGGCTCGGTTACTTCGGGTCCCGACCTCGATCGGTCCGGTTAACCGGAACCGTACCCAACCCGGGGGCGTGAGACGGTTCGACGCGGCGTATCTCGACCGGACGCGGCGGGGAATGTGGGAGGGAGACCGCTCCGCGCTGGCGGACCTGGACCTCCCGGATCGCCGTCGGATCCTGGACGTCGGCTGCGGGACCGGCGAGCTGACCCGGGTTCTCGCCGAGGAAGCCGTCGCCGGCGGGGACGGATCCGCGCTCCCCGGGACGGCTCCGGAGGTCGTCGGCGTCGACGCCGATCCGGCGCTGCTGTCGGTCGCTCGCGACCGGTGGACGGACGGCGATGCGCCCGCCCCGGCGTCGTTTCTCGCCGGCGGAGCCGCGCAACTCCCGTTCGAGGCGTCCGCGTTCGATCTGGTCGTCTGTCAGGCGCTGTTGACCAACCTGGCCGACCCCGCCGCCGTCGTCCGGGAGTTCGTCCGGGTCTCCTCGGAGCTGGTCGCCGCCGTCGAGCCCGACAACGCCGGCGTGGGGGTCTCCTCGACCGTCGAGGCGGAGGAGACGCTCGAACCCCGGGTCAGGGAGGCGTACATCGACGGGGTGGAGACCGACGTCGCGATCGGCGACCGGGTGTCGGAGCTGTTCGAGGACGCGGGGCTCTCGGACGTCGGCGTCAGGCGGTACCTCCACGAGAAGCGGGTCGCGCCGCCGTACTCCGAGGCTGCCCTCGAAAGCGCCGCACGGAAGGCGTCGGGGGCCGGGCTCGGCGACCACGAGCGGGAGCTGCGCCGCGCGCTCGGCCCGGAGGGGTACGACGACCTGCGCGGGCGGTGGCGCCGGATGGGGCGGGACGTTATCGAGCAGATGCGCGACGGGGAGTACGAGCGCGTCGAGGTCGTTCCGTTCTACGTGACTGTGGGACGGCAGTGATTCGTCCGCCGCCGGGGGTGTGCCCCGCGGAACGGAGTCGCGGGGGCTCCCGGGCCCTCGTCGGCTGCTCGTCGGCTATTCGTCGACATACCCCTCGACGCCGTCCAGTTCGAGGACGAACTCGGCCCCGAACGCAGTGGCGGGGGTCCGATAGCCGGCCGGCGGCCCCTCGCCGGACGCGTCGTCCTCGATCACGCGTTCGGCCGCGGTCGTGGCGGCGTCGACGGTGAGCGCGTACGTCTCGGGCGTCTTCAGCCGGGCCGTGACGGTTCGATCGCCGTCGGTGGCCTCTCCCCACACGTAGCACGCTCCCGTTTCGCGCCGTCGCCTCGAGGGTCCGGTGACGGTCGCGCGCAGGAGACGCTGCAGTCCCCGCCTGACCGGGTCGGCGCCGAGTACGGGCGCTGCGACCCGTGCGATCCGGAGCGCGGCAGCGGCGGCGGTCGGCACCGCGAGGTACACCTCGACGTTCCCGATCCCGGTCGAACGATAGGCCGTCGAGAGGTCGCCCATCGGCGCGAGAACGGCGTTGCGCTCCCCGCGGCCGAAGTCGATCCGGCGGGTCCCGCGACCGACGGGGACGTCGACCAGCTCGCCGTCGCGCCTCACAGCCCCGCCCGCGTCGAACTGCTCGATCGCGGTGACCAGGGTTCCCCGCGAGACGGAGCCCGTCGGATCGAAGCCCAGCCGGAGTTGGGTCGCTGACGGGAGCCTGTCGTGCAGGTGGCCGGCCAGACAGTCGGTCGGGACGACGTCGAAGCCGACGCCCGGGAGGAGACACACCCCGGCGCGTTGCGCCTCGCCGTCGCGTCCCGCCAGCGCCTCGAACACGGGGAGCTCGCCCGTCACGTCGAGGTAGTGTGTCCCCGTCCGCAGGCACGCCTCGACCAGCGGCCGGTAGGTGTCCACGAACGGTCCGGCGCAGTTCAACACGGCCGCGACGTCCCCGACGGCCTCGGCCACGTCCCCGTCGAGGTCGAACGCCCGGGACTCACAGCCCAGCCGGTCCCCGATCCGACGGACTTTCGCCCCGTCGCGCCCGGCGACCACGAGGTCGACGCCGCGGTCGGCCGCCTCCCGGGCGACGAGTTCGCCGGTGTATCCGTACGCTCCGTATATCAGTAGCGTCACAGTCCGTTTCCGGCACCTACGAACCCCTTCCCGCTCGAGGCACCTGTCTTTGTCCCTGTGTTCGCCCCCGGTACGATCCCCGACGGATCCGTTCGCGGACCTCCCCGGCCCGAATACCTACCTCTTTTAGGCTCCTACCCCTAACTACGGTCGTAATGTCGGACGAAGTCATCGCCTTGCTCAAGGAGGCGTACAACGACGAGATGGAGACGGTCATGAACTACATGGCCAACGCGATCTTGCTGGAGACGATCCGCGGCGAAGAGATCGCCGAGTCGCTACAGGAGGACATCGAGGAGGAACTCGGTCACGCCGAGGAACTCGGCTACCGCCTGCGGTACTACGGCGAACGGCCGCCGGCCTCCATGGAGTTCTCCGCGAGCCAGGAGTCGATGCAGCCGCCCGAGGACACCGCCGACGTGCTCTCGGTCATCGAGGGCGTCCTCGAGGCCGAGTCCGACGCGATCGAAACCTACGAGGCGCTCGTCGAGGCCGCCGCAGAGGCGGACGACTACGTGACCGAGGACCTCGCCGTCGAACTCCTGGCCGACGAGCAGGCCCACAAGGCGGAGTTCCTCAGCTTCAAGCGCGAATACGAGTAATCGGTCGGACCGGCCGGTTCCACCCGGAGCAAGACGTGTCATTTCGAGGGGGAAAGATACGTTATCCCGGAGTGCAACGTGAGGAACGCAATGTCAGACGAAATCGAGAGTCCGGACGATCTGCCGTCGGCTGCAGGCGGGTTCGCGAAGGAGAACCCCGAAGTGTGGGAGAAGTACGCCGAACTCGGGGAGGCCTGTTCCGACGCGGGACCCGTCGACGGCGAGACGAAGCGGCTGGTGAAGCTGGCGATGGCGATCGCCGACGGCTCCGAGGGGGCGGTCCACTCCCACGCCCGTCGCGGGCTCGAGGAGGGGGTCGACCCGGAGGCGATGAAACACGTCGCGGCGCTGTCGATCCCGACGATCGGCTTCCCGAACGCGATCGCCGGACTGACCTGGATCGAAGACGTCACGGAGTGATACTGACGGTTGTAGGCCGTTACCGGACGATCGGCCACGCGCCCGGCCGATCGACCGGTAAATCACTACAACCGCCATTGTGATCCGGACGGGTGCGGTTGACGCCCGTACGAGCCGCCAACTCATCTCACGGTAGATATTTTACCCTCCGAGTAGTTCTCTTTTAATACGAACGAGGATCGCCGCCGTATCAGTGCATTCCCCTTTTATAGGGAGTGGCTGTCCGCGGGCATCGAATACCGCTCTTCTCTCATGACACGGAACCAACCTCACGACTGCGCCGGACCGGAGACCGGTGGCAGTCCGTCCGGCAACGGTACTAACACGATCGCCGACCGTCTCGAATCCGGCTCCGAGTACGGGCTGTTCCGGCACGCGGTCGAGCAGGCGGCTTCCGCGATATTCTTCACCGATCGCGACGGGACCATCGAGTACGTCAACCCGGCGTTCGAGGAACTCACCGGGTACGACGCCGGGGAGGCGATCGGTCGCAACCCCCGCATCCTGAAGTCCGGGAAACTCACCGAGGAGTACTACGAGCGCATGTGGGAGACCATCCTCGAGGGGGAGGTGTGGCGAGAGGAGGTTCCCAACCATCGGGCGGACGGCGAACTGTACTACGCCAACCAGACGATTGCGCCGATCACCGACGACGACGGGGCGGTGACCGGCTTCATCGCAGTTCAAAACGACGTCACGGAGCGGAAGACCGCCGAGAGCGACAACCGATTGTACGAAACGATCCTCCAGCAGCTCGAGGATCCGGTCCTGGTTCAGGACCTGGACGGGAGGTTCGTGACCGTCAACGACGCCGTCAGCGACTACGCCGGGCTCCCCCGCGAGGAGCTGCTCGACCGCGACGAGTTCGCGTTCATGGACGCCGAGGCAGCGGCGACGATCGCCGAGCGGAAACGCGAGGTCCTCGAGGACGAGGAGCCGGTGAGCTACGAGGTTTCCCCGACGTTCGACGACACCGGGGAGGGGGAACATTCCTTCAGCACGCTCCGGTATCCGCACTACGACGAGCAGGGGGACCTCGCGGGAACGTTCGCGATCTGTCGGGACTTCACGCAACTGAAACGGCGGGAGCGGGAGCTCGAACAGTACCGGTGTGCCGTCGAGGGCGCGTACGACCTGATCGCGGCGGTCGACGCCGACGAGCGTTACCTGTTTGCCAACCGGCCGTACTGCGAGTTCCACGGGATCCGACAGGAGGTGATCGAGGGGCTCGAGGTGGCCGACGTTCTCGAGCCCGAGACCTACCGGACGGCAAGCGACTACATCGACCGGGTGTTCGAGGGCGAGTCGGTGAAGTATCGGATGTGGCGGACCGATTCCGGACGAGGGGATCGCCTCCTCGACGTCAGGTACTATCCGATCGAGCCGGAGGAAGGCGGCGTCCGGGGGGGCGTGGTGATCATGCGCGACGTCACCGAGCAGGCGGAGCGCAATCGCCACCTCCAGGTCGTCGATCGGATCCTCCGGCACAACATCCGCAACGAGCTAAACGTCATCCGCGGTCACGCACGGGACGTCAGCGAGCGCTGCGCGGGAGACGTCGCAGCCCAGGCCCGGGCGATCGTCGGACCCGCCGAACGGCTACTCGCGACCGCCGAGAAGTCCCGGGCGGTCACGGAGGTCCTCCGGGAACCGGCCGAGCGCGTGTCGACCGACGTCGCCGAGACGTGCCGGAACGCGGCGTCGGGGGTGGAAAAGCGGCACCCGGACGCCGACGTCGACGTCGTCGCCCCGTCCTCGGCGGTGGTCTCGGCCTCGTCGAATTTCGGGGACGCGATCGACGAACTCCTCGAGAACGCCGTGGTTCACGCCGAGGACGACCGACCGACGGTCGAGTTGCGGATCACCGCAGCCGCCGACGCCGTTCACGTGTCGATACGGGACGGGAACCCGTCGATCTCGGAGATGGATCGTGCGATCCTCGAGGAGGGGCGGGCGCCGAAACGGCTCTCCCACGGCAGCGGGCTCGGCCTGTGGCTCGTCTACTGGATCGTCGTCCGTTCGGGCGGTTCCATCGCCGTCCGGGAACTCGAACCCCGCGGGAACCTGGTCACGATCGAACTCTCCAGGGGCTCGAGCAGGGAAGACAGCGGAGACGACTCGACAGGGGCGGATAACGGGAACCCCGAGTACGTCATCGACTCGAATCAGGAGCGCTTCCAGTGACCCCGGGAGTCTGCAGCCTCTCATAGGCGAGTGAGCCGTTTTCGGATCAGTTCCTTCCGGCGGTCCGCGCGGCCCTCACTCCGACCACGGTGCCCCCGACGGCGACGGGGATCCAGTAGAC
>JAZKTH010000053.1:0-14145 GCA_036625675.1 Haloferacaceae archaeon | reverse complement strand
GAGCAGCCAACCGTCCTCGAATTCTTCGCGACGTGGTGCACGGTTTGCGCCCGCATGATGCCCGACGTGGCGGCGGTGGAGGCGGACGTGCGCGACGACGTCCGGTTCGTGTCGGTCACGAACGAGCCGATCGGCCACACGGTGTCCCGGGCGGACGTCCGCGAGTGGTGGCGCGAACACGACGGCGACTGGACCGTCGGATTCGATCCGGACCTGGATCTCACCCGCGCGCTCGACCTCTCGGACACCCCGACGACCGTCCTCCTGGACGCCGACGGCCGGATCCGATACCGTGACCGGGGATACAAGTCCGAATCGGAACTGCGATCGATCGTGTCCGACGCGTTCGGGGTGGATACGTGATCCCGGGCGCGGGCGCGCTCGGCGTGGCCGGCGCGGCGGGGGTCGCGACGTTCTTCTCGCCGTGTGCCTACGCGCTGTTGCCTGGATACGTCGGCTTCTACGTCTCGTCGGCCGGGGAGCAGGGGCCGACTCTCCCCGGCGCGACTGTCCGCGGCCTCGCCGCCGCGGCGGGGGCGGTGCTCGTCCTCTCTAGTCTCGGGGTTCTCGCCGCAGCGGTCGGCGACGTGGTCCGGAGTTGGCTGCCGCTTCTCGAGGTGGGGGTGGGCGTCACGCTGGTGGTGCTCGGCCTGGCGACGCTGTCCGGGTACAGCCCCGGCTGGCACGTCCAGCTACCGGGTAGACGGGCGTCCGTCACCGGGTTCGCGCTGTTCGGCGGGCTCTACGCGGTGGCGGCGGCCGGCTGCGTCGCCCCGGTGTTCTTCGGCGTCGTGGTCCAGTCGCTGTCCCTGCCCGCTTCCGGAACCGTCGCCGTGTTCCTGGCGTACGCGGGAAGTCTCGGGCTGTTGATGGTCAGCGCCACCGTCGCGATCGCGGTCGGTTCCGACCTCGGCCTCGAGCGGCTCGGCGACAGGCCGGACCTGCTGTATCGGTTCGCGGGCGTCGTCCTCGTGCTCGCCGGGCTCGGGCAGCTGTACGTTTCTTACTGACAGGGGCCCGGCGGGTGCTCGGCGCGGCGTTTAACCTGCTCGGGTACGTTCCAGTCTATCACGGACTGCTGCGACGCGGGAGCCGGATTCCGTCCGGCCCGTCCCGCCCCGTCAGTCCCCGGGTGTACCCCGACATGGCCACTGACGCTCCCAGAACGGCACGCGGCGACGACGGCGCCGACGGCGGCTGTACGCTGTGCGGACTGCCGACCGCCGGCTCCCCCGTTCGGAACGGGGACGGCGAGCCGTTCTGCTGTCGCGGTTGTCGGGACGTCTACGACGCGCTCGGCGATGTCGAGGGCGTCGACGCAGACGATGTCCGGGAGCGCCGGGACGGGCGCTCGCCGCCGGCGGGGGAGGGCGCCGACGGGGAACGCGTGTCGGGGCCGGAGACCGACGTCGGGTCCGATTCCGTCCCGGACGGCCACGAGCGGACGTTTTTCAGGGTCGACGGCATGCACTGCGTCACCTGCGAGTCGTTCATCGAGACCGTCGCTCGCGAGGCCGACGGCGTGGCGGACGCCCGCGCGAGCTACGTCACCGACACCGTCCGCGTCGATCACGATCCCGACGCGGTCGACGACGAGGCCCTCGCGTCGCGGCTGAGCGGCCTCGGGTACCGGGCGACTGCCCGCGAGGACGAGTTCACCCGGCGGCAGGCGGAAAACGAGGCGTTCGTTCGCCTCGCCGTCGGCGTCCTCTTCGGCATGATGGTGATGTTCCAGTACGTCGTGTTGATCTACCCGACCTACTTCGACGGGCTGTTTTACGACGACCGGACCAGCGCGTTCCTCGCGGAGTCGATGGCCGCGACGGGCGGTCGGTACCTGTTCGTGGTGATCGCCGTGCTCGCGACCATCGTGCTGTTCGTCTCCGGGAAGCCTCTGTTGCGCGGCGCGTACGTCTCCGTTCGGACGCGGTCGCCGAACATGGATCTCCTGGTGTCGATCGCGGCGGTGAGCGCGTATCTGTACAGCCACCTGGTCGTTCTCACCGGGGGCACACACGTCTACTACGACGTCACCGTCGCGATCGTCGTCGTCGTCACCGTCGGCCGCCACTACGAGTCGACGACGAAGTCCCGCGCGACGGAGCTGCTCTCGGAGCTGTCGACGGTGCGCGTCCGGGAGGCGAGGGTCCTCCCGGCCGCCGCCGGGGCGGACGTCGCACCGACCGACGTCTCGGCAGAGGCCGGAACGACCGACGGCGGTGTCGAGTCCCGGGAACCGGGGGGCGAGGTGCCCGGCAACGCGAACGACGAGGGCGCGCCCGGCGACGCGATCGGCGTGGTCCCGGCCGGGGGCGGCCCCGGCGAGGAACCGACCGGCGAGGGCGGGCCAGGCGAGGAACCGATCGACGGGGGCGCGACGGTCGGGGAATCCGGCGTCGGGGAACTGGTGGCCGTCGAGCGACTGACGGGCGGCGAGCGCGTGCTCGTTCGAGCGGGCGAACGCGTTCCGGTCGACGGGACGGTCCTGGAGGGGACGGCTCCGGTCGACGAGGCGGTGATCACGGGTGAGTCGCTCCCGGCGACCCGGGGGCCCGGAGACACCGTGGTCGGCGGATCCATCGTCCGGGACGGGGCGCTGGTGTTCGAGGTCGCCCCGGGCGGCGACAGCGGCCTCGATCGGCTCTCGACGATGGTGTGGGACCTCCAGAGCTCGAACCGGGGGATCCAGAAGCTCGCCGACAGGCTCGCGACCGTGTTCGTTCCGCTGGTGCTCGCGCTCGCCGCGATCGTCTCGGTGGGGTATCTCGCGGCGGGCGCGGGCGCGACCGAGGCGCTGCTCGTCGGGCTGACGGTGCTGATCGTCTCGTGCCCGTGTGCGCTGGGGCTCGCCACGCCGCTTGCGACCGCGGCGGGGATCCGCGAGGCGCTGGAGCGCGGCCTGGTCGTCTTCGACGAGACGGTGTTCGAACGGATCCACGGGGCCGAGACGGTCGTCTTCGACAAGACGGGGACGCTCACCACCGGCGAGATGACCGTCGTCGAATCGCGAGGGCCCCCGGACGCGTTCGCGCTGGCGGCGGAACTGGAACGGCGCTCCGGCCACCCGGTCGCGGAGGCGATCGTCGGCGAATTCTCGCGGGAGGACGCGCTCGGCGTCGACGAGTTCCGGTCCCACGACGACGGCGTTACGGGCGTCGTCGCCGGAGTTCGGGTCGCCGCCGGCCATCCCGACATGTTACGGCGTCGCGGGTGGACGGTGCCGGTGGAGCTCTCGGAGGCGGCCGCCGAGGCGCGCGAGGCGGGCCGGGTCGCGGTGCTGGTCGGCCGCGACGGGACCGCGGAGGGACTTGCGACCGTCGGCGACGAGTTCCGTCCCGGCTGGGAGTCCGCGATCGACCGGTTCGCCGAGCGCGGCGTCGAGGTCGTGGTGTTGACGGGGGACGACTCCGCCGCCGCCGAGACGCTGTCGGCTCATCCGGGGATCGACCGCGTGTTCGCCGGCGTCCCGCCGGAAGGGAAGGCGGAGACGGTGGCGCGGCTCCGGCGCCGGGGGCGGACTGTGATGGTCGGGGACGGCACCAACGACGCGCCGGCGCTCGCGAGCGCAGACCTCGGGATCGCGATGGGCGGCGGGACCGCGATGGCCGCGGACGCGGCCCACGTCGCCGTCGTCGAGGACGACCTCGGGGGCGTCGAGACGGTGTTCGACCTCGCCAGGGCCACGGACCGACGGGTGAAAGGCAACGTCGTCTGGGCGTTCGGCTACAACGCGGTCGCGATCCCGCTTGCCGCCTTCGGGCTCCTGAATCCGCTTTTCGCCGCGCTCGCAATGGCGACGAGCAGCCTCCTCGTCGTGACGAACTCCTCGCGAGACCTGCTTTGAGCGCTCGGCCAAATTCCGGCTCCCCCCATCCGCGGGCACCCCGGTGCTTTCGAGCCGACGGCCCACTCTCAGTGACTGGGGATCCGCCGAACACATTTTTGTGTGAGTCCGGAACTATCGAACGATGAGTACTGGAGCCTTCGTCTGTTCGTGTGTCGACACCTGTGAACTGGATCTCGAGGCCGTCAGAAACGGGATCGAGGGGGTCGACGTCATCGCCACTTCCTCGCATCTCTGCGGGGAGGACGGGTTGCCGGCGATGCGGGACGTCGTCCACGAGCACGACCTCGACGAACTGGTCATCTCCTGCCCGGAGCCGGAGATTCAGGCGGGATTCCGGGAACTCGCCGCCGAGATGGAACTGGACCGGGACGCCGTCTCCTTCGTCGATCAGCGCGAGGGGGCCGGCTGGGTCCACCCCGAGGCGGAAGCCACGGACAAGACGGCGCGCCTGATAAACGGCGCCCTCGCCCGCCGGGAGGCGACCCGGAGCGGGGAGTCGATCCGGCGCGATGCCGGGGATCGCGTCGCGGTCGTGGGCGACCCGGCGGCCGCGAAAGCGCTGCCGCCGGAGGCCGAGGTCACGGTGTTCGCGGACGGCCGCGACCTCTCCTCGCACGCCGACGAACTCCGGGACGTCCTCGTCGAGCGCGGTCGCGTCGTCTCCGTCGACGGTCGATACGGCGAGTTCACCGTCACCGTCGAATCCCGCGTCACCGAGGACTGCGTCTCCTGTATGAAGTGCGTCCGGGAGGGACCGGACGGCAAACTCACCCGCTATCCGGTGGACGTCGACCCCGACGCGCCCGGCGGCGAGTGGACCGACTGCTGCCCGACGGACGCGATCGACATGGACGGCGTCCGCCGCGGGTTCGAGTTCGACCAGGTGATCTACCCCGCGGGCGAGCCGCGGACCCGCGGGCGGGAGATCGGCTACTACACGGGGCCCGTCGACGCCGGAACGTCCCTCGCGGTGGAGTCGCTGCTGGGCGGCGTGGAGAAGCCGAAACATCTCGACCTCGAGATGGACGTCTGCGTCGCCGGGGACTCCGGCCAGCCCGGCTGCAACGACTGCGTCGAGGCGTGTCCCCACGGGGCCGTCGAGCGGGTCGACGTCGACGCGGTGGAGTTCTTCGAGGACGCGTGTCTCAACTGCGGCGCCTGTACGAGCGCCTGTCCGACCGGGGCCGTCACCCTCCGCGAGCCCTCGAACGAGGCGCTCGCCCGCGAGGTCGAGGCGCTGCTCGCCCCGACCGACGACGACTCGGGCGGGTGGCTCTTCGGGAGCGAGACCGACGGGATCGAGACCCCCGTGGTCGCGTTCGTCTGCTCGGAACGGGCGGAGGGGACGCTCCGGGAGTACGGACGGCTCGCGGCGGGCGGGGCGACGGACGCGGCGTTCCCGCCGCTGCTCCCGGTGTCGGTCGGGTGTTCGGACGCGGTCGGCGAGGCCCACCTGCTGCACGCCCTGGCGGCAGGGGCCGACGGGGTCGCCGTGCTCGGCTGCGGCGACGAGTGCGTTCACTCCGGAGCGGAATCGACCCGCGAACTCGTCGACCGGTGCTCCCGGGCCGCCTCCGATCTGGGACTCGGCGACCGGATCGAGTTCCTCTCGCCCGATCCCGACGACGTCGAAGGGTTCGCCGAGGGCGTGCGCTCGTTCGTCGACGGGCTGGACCCGTCACCGGTTCCCGCGGGCGAACACGACGCCACCGGGCGACTCGACGTCGTGGGCGGTCGATCCACCGACGCGCCCCTCCCCCGCGGGACCGACGAGGGGTACGACCGTCCGAATCCGCCCTTCTCCAGCCACGCGTGGACGCTGGAGTCCGTGCGGGCGATCACGGACCACGCGGACCCGGAGCGGGAGCTGATCCGGGGTCTGAAGGACTTCGGCTACATGGAGGTCGCGGAGGGGTGTACGCTCACGCCGACCTGTCAGAAGCTGTGTCCGACGGACGCGATCCGTCGCGACATGGACGCGGGGCGCCTCGAGTTCAACCACGAACTGTGCGTGAACTGCGGAATCTGCGAGCAGGGCTGTCCCGAGGACGTGCTCACGATCCACGACGGCCTCGACCTGTCGCTGCTGCCGGAGGCCCGCGACGGCGACCCGTGGGTGTCGACGTACGAGGGCGAGGTCGTGCACTGTGCCGGCTGCGGCAGGCCGTTCGCGACGGTCGAGTCCAGCGATCGGATGCGCGAGCAGGTGGGCGAGCTCGTCGGCGACCTCGCGCCCGGCGACGAGGACCTCTTCGAGTACTGCAGCGACTGCCGGGCCGGGCTCGTGGCGATGCCGACTGATCCGACCCCGTCCGAGGAAGAGCCGGACGGGGAGTGAGCTGCTCCGGGAACGGAGCCGGGAACGGAGACCCGCATCAGAGATTCTCCGGGAGCCCGTCGTCGTCGCCAGCCTCGCCACGGAGGTGCCGGATCCCCCGGCGAGCGAGATCGGTCACTGCGTAACCGCGTCGGCCGTCGACCGTCGCCTCCCGGACCAGGCCGGCGGCCCGAAATTCCGTCACGAGCCCCAGGAGGTCGGATTCGCACAGGTCGACGGCGTCGAGCAACTCCCGCGCCGAGACCCGCTCCCGGTCGACGAGTTCCACCAGCAGCCCGAGCGCGCGCTCGTCGTGGGCGGTAAGGATTACGGCCCGAACCGGCTCCGGAATCGACGACGCGGCGACGGAAAGCGGGGACTTGCCCGAAACCGGCTCCAGGGACGCGTTCGGCAGGTGGCGGGTCTCCCCGGTCGACGGGTCGCGGACGAGGCTCGACTCCGCGGACTCTCGGAGCAGGAGGTACACCGTCCCCTCGTCGTCCCGAACGGTGCGCACGGCTAGGTTCCCCCCACCTCGTCCCGGTCGTTTCCCTCGTTCGCGTCCTCCCCCGCCCCGTCCCACTCCCGGGCGTCGTACTCGCGATAGTACTGGTAGGTCCGGAAGCCGGCCGCGAGGCCGGCGAGCACCAGAGCGCCCCCGATCCGGTCCATGCCCTCGAAGTACCACACCATCGCCCCGAGGCTGACGGCGAGCAGCGCCAAGTTGAGCGCGAGGACGCTCGCGACGAACAGCCGGAGCAAGTCGGGGTGGACCTCCTCGAGGTTCCCCTCCAGGGATCCGGGCGACGTGTAGCGTTCGAACTGGCGGACCTCCGGCGCCTCGGGGATCTCGACCGAACGCGAGCCGATGGAGGCGGCGTTTTCGACGTCGAACCGTTCGGTGACGGCGTCGAACCGTTCGGTGACGGCGTCGAACCGTTCGGAATCGTCGTCGAACCGTTCGGGATCGTCGTCCGCGCCGCCGGGCCGGGCCTCCGTCTCCTCGCTTTGCGTCACTGGCCGTCAGTACGGATCCGCGCTCAAAAAGGGATGCGCTCGGGGACGGCCACCGGTCGGGGCAGCCTACACCCGTCGCGTGAGCCGCTTTCCGGCGTAAAACAGCGTGTTGATCGGGTTCGCGATCCTGGTGAAGTAGTGAGTCGGCCCCATCTCCCGCTCGATCTCCAGCGCTTTGTACCACCGGTCCGGCGAGGTGGCGGAGGTGGACGGAACCGTGCTGTACACGCACGTCTCGTGGCTGAATCCGATCTCCCCGTGTTCGCGCAGCTTCGACACGAGGATGCCGTCCTCGAGGCAGTCTATCTCCGACGACTGGATCTCCTCCCCGGGGGCCATTCGATAGCCACCGACCGCACGGAAGTCCCTCGCCCGGAACGCCATGCCGCGTCCCTTCGGCAGCATCTCGGCGTTCTGGACGATCGTGAACAGCCGCTTGATCAGCCGGTTTTCCTCCGGGTTGTGGGGGCTGACCGGGGCGCCGAACACGCTGTACCGGTCGTCCCCGAGCCACGCGACCGCCGTCTCCACGAACCGTTCCTCGAGGGCCGAGTCCCCCTCGAGGCGAACGACGACCCGCTGGCCGGATCCTCCCTCCTCCGCGAGGTGGTCTGCCGCCTTCTCGGCCCCGAACTGGGAGGAGTACCGGACACCGGCTCCCTCGAGCACGTGCAGTTCGACGTCGAATCCGGTTTCTGCGGCCATCCCTTCGACCCGCTCCTGGGTCCCGTCCGTGCTTCCACCGTCGACCACGATCAGCTTCGATATCGGCTGTGTCTGGTCCTCGAGCGAGGAGATCGCGCGGGAGATGCGGCTCTCCTCGTTCAGGACCGGCATGAACGCAGCGACGTCCGCTTCGGGCATGTGTGTGGCACTTTTACCGCCGCTATTAAACTTATATATGTTCTGTCGGCTCACCGCCGCCGGCCGGGATCACGGGGGGGGCTCGTCTCGACCCGATTCCCCGAGGCTGAGGAGGCTCGCGTATCCGAGGACGACGCCGGGGAGGTACGTGCCCACCCGGTAGAGGATCGCGACGCTCGTGGCCGTCGCGGCCGTGACGGGGAAGAACGCCAGCACGAGCCCCGCGAACCCGGCCTCGAACGTGCCGGCGCTTCCGGGGGTGGGGGAGAAGGTCAGGAACGCGGAAAGTGCCACGACGACGAGTATCGTTTCGAGCACCGGATCCACTCCCAGCGACAGCAACACGAAGTAGGTCGCGCCGACGTGCCCGACGACGGCGAGGTGGGATATCAGAAGCGTCACCGCAGTCTGCCGGGGATTCTCCCCGACCTCGCGCATCCGCCAGAGGATTTCCCGCCCCCGATCGACGCCCGAGTCGACGTACGTCTGGAAGCGCCCGAACCGTCCCTCCAAGGTGACGAGCCCCTCGAGGAGTCCGCCCACCCGCTGTGCTCCGCCGAACCAGAGCAGGTAGATGGTGAGGCCTGCGAGGGCCACGACAACCACGACCCCCGCCGCGATGTCGCTGACGATCCCACCGAGCGTCCCGAACACCGCCACGTAGGCGACCGCGACCGCCCCGATGGTGAGGAACGGGAGCGCGTTCGACAGGTCCGCGGAGGAGACGCTCGAGAGCGCCTGCTGGAGGTTCGCGTCGGTCCGGTGGGCGATCAGGTACGCGACGACGGGCTCACCGCCGAACCGCCCCAGCGGCGTGACGGAGTTCAGGAACGTCCCGGCCAGCAACAGTCTGAAGGTGAGTCGGAACCGGGCGTCGACGCCGAACAGCCCGAAGAAGCGGTGCCAGACGACCGCCCACATCAGCAGCGTGAACCCCCCGCTGGCGATCGCCATCGCGACGTACCCCTTCTCGGCCCGCGACAGCACGGCGACGATCTCCCTGTAGTCGGAGACGTAGACGAGTCCTCCGAGTATCGCCGTCGCCAGCAGCAGCCACAGCAGGTTCCTCCGACTCCCCTTCATCCGTCCTACGCGCAAGTCGGAAGTCGGCGTGAAAAAGCTGCAGTATCCGAACCGACCGGCGTGGCTCCGGGGCCGTCACGCCGCAGTGGAGGATTCCGGCCGGAGTTCCCGCACCGCCGCGAGCCACCGCCGCATCTTCTCGACCACGAAGTCGACGAACTCGGCGTTGGCGTACCCCGAGAAGTCGTACCCGTCGACGGCCGCGATCATCTTCTCGTAGGCGTCGACGTAGTTCTCGGCGTCGTCCGGCGCCTCGTCGAGGGCTTCCCAGAAGTGTTCGTTCAGCTCCAGGCCGGGAACCTCGTTGTTCAGGTCGGCGAACGTGCTCCGTTCGGCCTTGTTGTGTTCACACAGCGGGAACCCGTTGATGAGGCTTTTGTCGAGCATGTCCGCCGCCTTCTTCAGCGTCAATCCCGACCAGATGTCGTCGAACCGGCCGATCTCCCACTCGTTGTCGTCCATCGGGAACTGGTAGAACGCCGGGACGACCTCTCGTTTGAACGCCAGGTTCATCGAACAGACGGTCAGGAAGTTCCCTTCCGCGGCCGCGAACCCGCGTGTGAAGTCCTCCGACCGGGTCAGTGTCTGTGCCTGTCCCTTCAGGTCGCCGTCCATCAGGATGCGGACCGCGTCGAGGTCGGGGATGTTCGTCCACAGTCCCTGCGAGGCGACGATCTCGTTCGTCCGCCGCCGTTCGGTTTCGATCTCCTCGTCCATCGCGGAGTACGGGTAGCCGCGGGGGTACAGCCCGTGTCGTTCGACGTTCTGGTACAGCACGTTGACCCACTGTTCGTCCGAAGAGACGTGTTCGATCGCCCGCTCGGTTCCGAGTTGGTCGAGGTGGGTCCCGAAGAAGTCGTGCTCGGGATGGGGTGCCGTGTCGTCGTCGAGGAAGACTCCGTATTCGAACTCGGGGCGGCTCCACATGTAGAGCAGCCCGAAGCTGGTTTCGGCGTGGGACGCGGCCGGGACCACGTCCGAGTACTCGGAAACGCCGTGATCCTCGTACCAGGCGTCGCGGTCGCTCCCGCCGAACACCGCCCCGTCGACGCCGAGCCGGTCGAGCAGCGCCCGCATCTCGTCGGTCTCGCAGAAGTCCTCCGTCACCATCAGGACGAACAGCCGATCCGTGTCGAACCCGTTCTCTTCGGCGTTTCGAACGTACTGCTCGACGAACTCCGGGTTCCGTACCGTCGGTGTGATCACGCAGATGTCGGAATCGGCTGCCATGTCTCGGCCGGGATTTCCCGACCGCGTAATTTAAGCGTTGTCAGTTGTCCCGCGTCGGACTTCCGTCGTCTGGCGTCGATTCTCGGCTGTTCGTCCCGCGAATCCTTGCAGAACTCCGCGGCCACCCGCCTACGGCGATCGGTGTCATAATGTTTATTGTAGACGGTTACCGGTCGACCGCCACCCCCTCGGGCGGTCGACACGGTAACTTCCTACAATAAACATTATCAGGCACACTCGCTGAGGTCGAGTATTCGCGAGGTCTCGACCCACGCGAGCGGGTTCTCCGCGTCGTAAAACACCACGTTCCCGTCGTCCTCGTACGCCTCCACGGTGTCGGGTGACAGGTGCCCCGACAGTTCCACGTCCGCGTATCTCGACCGTTCCCCCCCTGACCCGCCGCCGGAATGCGTGGTCATGCGTCCATGTTAGTCTTTGTCACAATATATGTCTTTCCGTTACGGCAGCGGGATCGGCTCAGATCCCTTTTCCCATCAGGTGGCTCCGGAGGACGTCGGGAGTCTTCCCGCCGGATTCTGCGTTGAGCAGGACGATCTCGGCGTCGTCGGCCAGGTCGGGCGCGACCCCGCTCGCCCCTGCCGCCGCCGCGCCCCCGCCGGGGCCCATCTCCACGACGGCCGTCTGACAGACGTTCACCGCGCTCTCGAGGATCTCCTCGTCGGGGACCGTCACCGCGCGTCCGCCGGCGCGGTCGAGCGCCTCGAGCGCGGCAGGGCCGCCGTCCGGGTCGGGGATCTCGAGTTCGCCGACGATGGTGTCGGGCACCTCCCACGGTTCCGGCGCCGGGAGCCCGCGCTCGTGGGCGTCCGCGATCGGCGCGCATCCCTCCGGCTGGACCGCGATGACCTCCGGGATCGCGTCGGCGAGCCCCAGATCGACCGCGAGTTCGAACCCTTTCACCGCGCCCACGAGCACCTCGCCCGTCCCCGTCGGGACGAAGACCGCGTCCGGCGGCGACCAGCCCCGGTCGGCGAGCAGCTCCAGCGCGAGCGTTTTTATCCCCTCGTGTCGGTACGGCGTGGTGAACTCCTGTAGCGAGTAGTAGTCGGCGCGCAACTGCTCGTCGACCGCGGCGCGCGCGTCGTCGTATCGGCCGCCGATCACGCGCATCTCGCCGCCGTGGACGTTCACCATCGCCTTGTTCGAGAACGCGCACCGCGACGGCACGAACGCGTACGACCGCAGCCCGATCCGGCCGGCGTACGCGGCGGCCGACTGCGCCGCGTTGCCCGCGGCCGCGAGCGCGAGCGGTTCGACGTCCCGGTTTGCTGCGTGGCCCGCGGCGGCGGTCGCCGCGAGGCTCATCCCGCGATCCAGGACGGTCCCGGTCGGGTTCCGCGACTCGTCTTTTATCTGGACGCTGCCGACGCCCAATTCGTCGGCGAGTTCGTCGGCGTCGATCAGCGGCGTTCCTCCCTCGGATGCGCTCACCCGATCCCGGGCCGGGAACGGCAGGACGGTGTCGAACGCCCACATCCCCTCCTCCCCGGACGGCTCCCGATCGCTGACGTCTTTGGCCTCGATCGCGCCGGGGTCGTACGTCGCGTCGAGCCGCCCGCCGCAGTCCGGGCACCGTCCCGCCACGTCCACGCCGTGGACGGCCCCACAGTCGGCACACGCGAGCCCAGCGAACGCGTTCGTCGTTTCCATGCCTCCCCTTGCGCGGCCGCGGTATTAATCAGCCCGCGTCGCCGCCGGTTTCGTCGTCGTCGGTTTCGCCGGCATCCGCGGCCGCTCCTTCGGCGGCTTTCCCCTGCGGGGCTTCCTCGCCCGTGGCGTCGCCTTCGGTCTCTTCGGCGTTCAGGATGTGCGCCTCCGCGCTGACCTTCTCCACGTCCACGTCGAGCTCCTTTGCGACCGCGTTCAACAGCGCTCGCTGTTCGGCCATCTCGTTTTCGAGACGTTTCACCCGTCGCGTCGTGTCGGTGACGCTCTCCTGGGTGGCCTGTACCTGCTCGCGGAGGTCGTTCATCCGGGTGTACATCTTCTCCGCCGTGTCCGCGAGCGTCTGGATCTTCTTCGCGGTTCCGCCGAGTCCCATGTACCGTCCATTCGTGCCCGCCCTTGTGTGCGTTCCGCTCGGCGCCCGCCTGCACGGCGGTCGGGCTACCGGCCGGATACAACGGTGTCCTTTTTGCCGATTCGCCGCGTGAACCGCCTATGGACGATGGCCGGATGCGCATCCTGCTAACCAACGACGACGGCATCGACAGCGTCGGATTTCGTGCGCTGTACGACGGTCTCTCCCGGGTCGCCGAGGTCGTGGCGGTCGCCCCGACGAACGATCGCAGCGCCGTGGGGCGGGCGCTCTCGACCGAGGCCCCCGTCGCCGAACACGAACTCGGCTACGCGATCGACGGGACGCCGGCCGACTGCGTGGTCGCCGGGCTCGAGGTGCTGTACCCGGACGTGGACATGGTCGTCGCCGGCTGCAACAAGGGGGCGAACCTGGGCGCGTACACGCTCGGCCGATCGGGAACCGTCTCGGCCGCCGTCGAGGCGGCGTTCTTCGAGGTCCCGGCGATCGCCGTCTCGCTTTACGTCCCTGCCGTGGAGAACTGGGAGGCCGTGGCGACCGAGCCCGAGGATTTCCGGAGTCCGGTGGACGTCGCGACCTTCCTCGCCGACAACGCGATCGACGCCGGTGTGTTCGAACACGCCGAGTACCTCAACGTGAACGCCCCGTACGTCCCTCCCGACCGTCGCCCCTCCGGAGACGACGATCCGGGCGACGCGGAGGTGGAAGACGGTTTCGACCCGGACGCGGACGGGCTCCTCCCGATCGAGGTCACACGCCCATCCCGGCTGTACGACATGACCGCCGAGCGGAACGGCGACTCGATACGGGTTCGGGACCGGATCTGGGAGCGCATGGAGGACGGGTCACTCCCCGAACCCGAGGGGACCGATCGGCGGGCGGTCATGAACGATCGCGTCTCCGTTTCCCCGCTCACTGCGCCCCACACGACCGAGCGTCACGAGGCGCTGGACGAACTCGTGGAAACGTACGGGCCGAATAGACAGTGATTGCACGCGACGTTCGCGGCGCCGCTCGCTCCGTCGCGGCGCCGTCGCCCCGGTCGGCCGATCACTCGTCGACCATCTCTTCGAATTCCGGGAGGAGATCGTCCCCGTCGGAATCGTTCTCGCCGTCCGAACCGTCGTCACCGTCGGACCCGTCGTCGCCGTCGTCGTCCCCGTCGCCGTCGTCGTCGGCGCTTTCTTCGTCCTGCTCGTCTCCCGACGGAATCTGCTCGACCTCGAGCACCTTCAGCGGAATGTTCTCCAGCCGCTGGCCGATCTCCTTCCTGGCGATCCGGCTCGCGTGCTCCTCCCGCTCGACGTTGAAGACGGTCATCTCCAGTTCGAGCGCGACCAGCGCCTCGTCGGCAGCGATGAACGCGGGCGGCATCGACTCGCCCTCGGGGGACGTCCACTCGCCCATGTTTATCTCCACGTAGTTGAGGTCCGGGTTCAGCATCTCCCCCGTCTTGGAGATGGCGATCCGGATGGCCTCGTCGGGCGTTTCCACGTCGTACACCGGCACTGCGGCCTCGACGACGACTCGACAGTCCATGGTATCTGATACTACTGTGTGATGATGTATGAAGGTTAGCCCGTCCGGATGGGCCCGTTCCCTCCGGGTGCGCGATCGGCGACCCTTACTCGAGGTGGCCTGCCCGGGCCCTTACTCGAGGTGGCCTGCCCGGGCCCTTACTCGAGGTGGCCTGCCCGGGCCCTTACTCGAGGTGGCCTGCCCGGGCCC
>JAZKTH010000052.1:0-14280 GCA_036625675.1 Haloferacaceae archaeon | reverse complement strand
CAGATCGAGGTCACGTTCAGCATCGACGAGAACGGCATCGTCAACGTCTCCGCCGAGGACAAGGGCTCGGGCAACGCCGAGTCGATCACCATCGAGGGCGGCGCGGGACTGTCCGACGAGGAGATCGAACGGATGCAGGAGGAGGCCGAGAAGCACGCCGAGGAGGACGAGGAGCGCCGCCAGCGCATCGAGGCGCGCAACGAAGCGGAATCCACGATCCAGCGCGCGGAGACGCTACTCGAGGAGAACGAAGAGGCCGTCGACGACGACCTGCGCGGGTCCATCGAGGACGCCATCGCCGACGTCGAGAACGCCCTCGAGGACGAGGACGCAACCACCGAGGAGATCGAGGAGGCGACCGAGGCGCTGTCGACGGAGCTGCAGGAGATCGGCAAGCAGATGTACGAACAGGAAGCGCAGGCCGGCGCTGCGGGCGCGGGTCCCGGCGGCGCTGGCGGCATGGGCGGCGCGGCCGGTCCCGGCGGTATGGGCGGTGCAGCCGGTCCCGGCGGCGCCGGCGGCCAGGGTGACGGGGACGAGTTCGTCGACGCCGACTTCGAGGACGTCGACGAGAGCGACGAGGAGTAGCCGGGCAGGTCGCGCCGCCGGCCCATCCCCAACCCTCTTTCCTCCGGACCGTCTCCCTCGATACGTGAACGAAAAGCGTCGCGAGGAGCTACTGGCCCGGATCCGCCGACAGGGAGCGACCGTGGGGGCGAGCATCCCGGAGACCGTGACCGTGGGGGAGGCGCAGCTCCCGCTACGGGAGTTCCTGATCGAAACCCGGAAGGTCGAGGGGGTACCGCCCGACGCACGCGACCTTGTGAGAGACACCACGCGGAAGCTGAACGGCAGGCGCGAGGAGCTGGTCGCCCGCCTCGAAACCGCGCCGCTGGAGGACGAAGAGGCCGAGCGGATCGCCGACGAGATCGTCGGCATCGACCGCGCGATCAACGCGCTGGAGAACCTCCGGAGGCCCACGTACGGCGAGGAGACCGCCGGCGAGGCGCTGGCGGATCACAGGCGGTGGCTCGACTTCCTCCGGACGATCCAGGGGTGAGGTCCCGCCGCCGACTTCGATCACTCGTCGGTCCCGCCGCCCCGGAGATACGCGAACACGTACGTCTGGACGTAGCCCGCGTATTCGTCGCCGAAGCGTTCCCGCAGCGCACGCGAGGTATCGGCGTAGTTTCCCCGGTCGCAGTCCGGGAAGTGGTCGGCGATCGCAGTCCGGATCCAGGTGTCCAGCGGGATCGCCTCCAGGAACCCGAGCGAGAACAGCAGCACGCAGTCGGCTACCTTCTCGCCGACCCCGACGAACCGGGTGAGGTACTCGCGGGCCGGCTCGTACGGGAGGTCGCCGGCCTCGGCGGGGTGGGCCTCCCCGTCGGCGATCATCGCCGCGGTTCGCTGGACGTACGGCGCCCGATAGCCGAGCGACAGCTCCCGGAGCTCGGCCTCCGTCCGGGCGGCGAGCCGGTCCGGGTCGGGGAACGCGTGGAACCGGTCGCCGTCGACCTCGACGACGTCGCCGTAGGTCTCCGCGAGCGCACGCTGCATTCGGTGGATGCGCGGCACCCGCATCTGGGCCGAACAGATAAACGAGATCAGACACGGGAACGGCGGATCCCGGACCAGTCGCATCCCCTCGAAGGCGTCGAACGCGCGGTCGAAGAGGGGTAGCTCCGGCGCGGCGGCCCGGATCGCGTCGAGATCGTCCCCGAGCCGGAGCAACTGCGTGAGGACGGGGACGGCGTCGACGGTCGATTCCCACTCGAGGCGACCCTCGCGGACTCCGCCGCGCTGGCGCACCCTGACGACGGCCCGCTCGTCGGTCACGCCGTCGATCGGCGGCACCACCGTCTCGTACCACGCGTTCCCCCCGCGTGGCGTCGCGTCCCCGGCGGCGTACATCCGACCGTCGGCCCGGTCCCACAGGTAGCTTTGTCCGCTCTCGAGGGTCGCCTGCAGGTCGAACGGGCCGCCGATCTCGGCCAGGTCGATCGCCCCGGTCTCGAAGCTCCGACTCCCTCGTCCCGTCCCCATCGGCTACCGTTCGGAGCGCGACGGGTTTGCCCGTTTCGGAGCCGGCGGTTCGTGCGGGGGTCCGGGGGATCCAGGAGGCGATGCCGGGGGCGACGCTCGGCCGCCGGAACGGCGCGGCTCACTCCGCCGCGAGCCGCGCCATCGCGCCCGAGAGCACCGCCGCCCCCGCCGCGCAGTCCTCCCAGTCGGTCCACTCCCGGGGGCTGTGGGAGATCCCCTTTCGAGAGGGGACGAAAAGCAGCGCCGCGTCGGTCTCGCGGGCCACCATCATGGCGTCGTGGGCCGCGCCGGAGGGGAGATCCAGGGTCTCGACCCCCGCAGCCTCCCCGGCGTCGTGAGCCGCAGCCCGGACGCGGTCGCTCATCGGCGTCGGCGGGACCTCGAGGATCCGTTCCAGCGAGGTGTCGACGCCCCGCTCCCGTTCGAGCCGCGAGAGGCTCTCCGTCGCGTCGGCGAGGATCCGATCGATCGACGAGGCCTCGACGTCGCGGACGTCGACCCCGAGCGTCGCCCGCCCCGGGACGACGTTCGTCGCGTTCGGCTCGACGTCGATCGAGCCGACGGTTCCGACCGCAGTCTCCGACTCCGCAGCCACCTGCTTTCGGGCGCTCTCCTCGACGTCGAGAACGAACTCGGCGGCGGCCGCGAGCGCGTCCAGCCGTTCCCCCATGGCGGTCGCGCCGGCGTGGTTCGCCTCGCCGACCAGTTCGGCCGTGGCGTGAGTGATTCCCGTGATGGTGGTCACGACGCCGACGGGACCCGGCGCCGATTCGGCCGTCTCCCCGGCCGCCCGCTCCAGAGTCGTGTCCTGTTCGACGTGGACCTCCAGGAACGCGTGCCACTCGCTCGGATCGAGCCTCCCCTCGCCGTCGTAGCCCATCTCAGCGAGCGCCTCCTCCAGCGTCGTCCCGTCGGCAGAGAGCGCGAGCGCGTCGGGGACGGATCGGTCCCCGACCGCGACCGAGGAACCCAGCAACCCCTCCCCGAAGCGCCCTCCTTCCTCCTCGGTGAAACTCACGACGGCGATCGGTCGCGCCGGTTCCAGGCCCGCCTCCTGGATCGCCCGGACCGCCTCCAGGGCGGCGTACACCCCGAGCGGCCCGTCGAAGATTCCGCCCTCGGGCACCGAGTCGAGATGGCTCCCGGCCACGACCGGGGAGGCGTCGGGATCCGCCGACGGCGGGGTCCACGTCCCGAGAACGTTCCCAACCGCGTCGACCGCCACGTCGAGCCCGGCGTCCGACAGGCGCTCGCACAGCCGGTCGCGGGCCGCCCGGTTCGCCGGCGTTCCCGTCGAGACGGTCCGTCCCCACGTCCGCGGTGGATTCCGGTTCAGGGCGCCGAACGCGCCGTTCTCCTCGATGTCGAGACGAAGCCGCTCTGCGTCGACTTCGACGTTTCGCGTCGGGGTCACGCTCGACAGTGTGGCGCCGGGAGACAAGATCTTTGCCGTCAGACGCGCGACGGACGTCGGGGTAACCCATTTACGTTCCGCCTACGTCTTTTAAGTTAATGCCCCCACTCGACGATTTTCTCGACGACCTGGTCGCGGGGATCGAGACCGTAGTCCTGTTTTCTCCCGGTAGCTCCGTCTACGAGTCGTTCCGGGACTCCGAGGCCGAATCCGAACCGGTCGTGGTCGCCGGGGAGAACGCAGTCGACGCCGACGCGTACCTCGAGATGCCCCTGGAGTTCGACGACGTCCGCGATCGGGTCCACTACGCCATCGAGGGCGCGATGGAACAGGGATACCTCGAGGAGGGGGACGTGGTAGCCTGCGTGGTGAACGTCTTCGACGACGACCCGGACAGCCTGTTCCGGGTCCGCGTCCAGGAGTCGATCCGGTCGGGCGTGTACGACCTGTTCGTCAACTCCCGGGCCGAACCCAGCGTCATCCGGGACGTCTTCGAGGTCGCCGTGGAACTCGGCAAGAAGGGACAGAAGGGGAAGCCCGTGGGGGCGCTTTTCGTCGTCGGCGACGCCGGCAAAGTGATGAACAAGTCGCGTCCGCTGTCGTACAACCCGTTCGAGAAGTCCCACGTCCACGTCGGCGACCCGATCGTGAACGTGATGCTCAAGGAGTTCTCGCGGCTGGACGGCGCGTTCGTCATCTCCGACTCGGGGAAAATCGTCAGCGCCTACCGCTACCTCGAGCCGGCCGCCGAGGGCGTGGACATCCCCAAAGGCCTGGGGGCGCGCCACATGGCCGCCGGGGCGATCACCCGCGACACGAACGCGACGGCGATCGTGCTCTCGGAGTCGGACGGGCTGGTGAGAGCGTTCAAAGGCGGACGGCTCGTCATGGAGATCGACCCGGAGGACTACTGATGACGGTCGGGCAGACGCTCCCCTGGCGGGACGTCGCGAGGGCGCTCCCGCCGCGAGTGTGGCTGGCGATCGGCGTGCTCGTGTTCGGAGTCGTGCTGGCGTGGCTGGCGGGACGTGCCAACCGTCGGTTGCTCGAGCGCGCGGGCGTCCCCGCCGCGATAGAGGGAACCGGCTTCGAACGGACGGCCAGGGAGTTCGGAACCACGACGGTCGACATCGTCGCGAAACTCACGTTCTACTTCATCGGCGCGATCGCCCTGATCACCGCGCTCACGGTGGCCGAACTCGACTACGTGGACCTGTTCTGGTCCGGCGTCGCCGTCTTCCTCCCTCGCTTCTTCGTCGCGATATTCATCCTGCTCGTCGGCGTCGTGGTCGGCGACAAGGTGGAACTGCTCGTGGCCGACCGGCTCAGCGGGATCAAACTTCCCGAGATCAACGTCGTTCCGGTGGCCGCCAAGTACTCGATCATCTTCGTGGCGGTGCTGCTCGCGCTGGCACAGATCGGGGTCGCGACGCTCGTGCTCGTCGTCCTGATGGGCATGTACGCGTTCGCGCTGGTGGTCTTCACCGCGCTGGCGACGAAGGACATGCTTGCGGCGGGCGCGGCGGGGGTGTATCTGCTTCTCACGCAGCCGTACGGGATCGGCGACGAGGTGAAGGTCGCCGGCCAGCGCGGCATCGTCCAGGAGGTGAACCTCCTCGTCACCCACATCGAGACCGACGGGGAGGAACACGTGATCCCGAACCACTCCGTCTTCAGACAGGGGATCGTCAGAATACGGAAGTAGCCGTCGTCCCCGTCATTATGGGTCGTCGCCCGCCTCGGCGGCCGAGGAGACGACCTCGGCCGGGACGCCCGCGACCGTCGCGTTCGGCGGAACGTCCTCCGCGACCAGGGAGTTGGCGGCGACGCGGGCTCCCTCGCCGATCTCGACGCCGGGGAGCACGACCGCGCCGGCGCCGATCATCGCCCGTTCGCCGACGACGACGTCCCCCAGCCGGTACTCGTCCTGGAGGAACTCGTGGCAAAGCAGCGTCGCGTCGTAGCCGACGATCGCGTCGTCCTCGACGGTGATTCGCTCGGGCCAGAACACGTCGGGCGTCGACTCCAGACCCCACGAGACGCCGGTCCCGACGTCCATTCCCAGCCGGCGCAACAGCCAGTTCTTGAGCCGGAGGCTCGGCGAGATCCGGACGATCACGACGACGACGTAGTTGCGCACGACGGTCAGGGGCGACTTGGCGCTCGGCCACGACCAGAGGGAGTTGCGGGCGCCCGGCGTCGGGTGCCGGTCGAGCCGGGGCTTGCGTGCCTCCTCGTCGACGCCGCCGGCATCGTCCCCCGGACCGTCGTCGTTCGAAGTCGTCACGTCACGGAATTCGTCGCGGATCACTTAAAAGGGGCCGGAGTCGATCGGGAGAAACCACCCGGATCCGGACGAACGACGGCTACGACCTGAGATCCTCCACGTGGTCGATCCGCCGCTGGACGACGTCCGGCTTCCCCACGTCGCGCCTGACCCGGAGCCCGTCCCCCGCCGCCGAGAGGGCGTCCGCGGCTCGTCGCTCCGCCGCCGCGATCGAATCGCCCAGCCCCACGACGGCGAACGACCGGGAGGTCGTGGTGTAGAGGCCGTCCTCGCGCTCGTCGACGCTCGCGTAAAACAGCAGGGCGTCGCCGACGGTCGACTCGTCGACCTCGATGCGGGCGCCGGCGTCCGGGTCGGTCGGGTATCCCTCGGGGACGGCGTACTTGCAGACGGTCGCCTCGCCGGTGGTCGAAAGCTCCGGCAGCGGCTCGCCGTCGCGAGCGGCCGTCAGCACGTCCAGGAAGGGAGTCTCGAGGACCGGCAGGGTGTTCATCGCCTCCGGGTCGCCGAACCGGGCGTTGAACTCGACTACCTTCGGCCCGTCGGCGGTGAGCATGAACTGGCCGTACAGCACGCCCTTGTACTCGGGGAGCGCCTCCACCGTCGCCTCGAGGATCGCGACCGCCTCGTCGTAGTCGGCCCGCGTCATGAACGGCAGTTCCGGCGTGGTGTCGCTGTAGCTGCCCATCCCGCCGGTGTTCGGCCCCTCGTCGCCCTCGTAGGCGCGCTTGTGGTCCTGGACCGCCGGCGTGGGGCGGACGTCCCCGTTCGCGACGAACGCCTGGATCGTGAACTCCTCCCCGACGAGCCGCTCCTCGAGCACCACCCGGTCGTAGCCGGACTCGCGAACGTACGCCTTCGCCTCCTCCCGCGTGATCTGGTCGCCGATGACCCTGACGCCCTTGCCGCCGGTGAGTCCGGCGGGCTTGACGGCGAGGTCGTGGTCGACCGCGTCGACGTACTCACACGCCGCCTCGACGTCCGCGAACGTCTCGAACGCGGGACAGCCGGGGACGTCGTGCTCCGCCATGAACCGCCGCTGGAACGCCTTGTCGGTCTCGATCCGGGCCGCGTCTGCCCCGGGACCGAACGCGTACACGTCGGCGGAATCGAGCGCGTCGGCCACGCCCGCCTCCAGCGCCGCCTCCGGCCCGATCACCGCGAGGTCGGCGTCGACCTCGGTCGCAAACGAGACGATGGCGTCGGCGTCGGTCTCCGGGAGCGTGCGGTACCGCGAGGCGAGCCCCGCGATTCCGGGGTTCCGGTTGCTCGCGCACGCACACAGCTCGCAGTCGTCCGCCAGCGCCCGGGCGATCGCGTGCTCGCGTCCGCCGCCACCCACGAGTAATACGGTTTCGGTCATACACGAACCCGTACCACATACAAGTGTAAATCTTTCTCTCCACAGGGACGGAGATATACACGAACATGGACCCACCAAACACGGAGACCCGACGTCTGGCTGGACGGAGATCGGACGGTAGGAAACAGAATATATCATAAATAGTATCAACATAGACTCCATGCCGTGCTACTCCTTACACCGGTTTTTAAGGCTTGAAACCCAGAAATAATTCGTATTATGTGCTAACACGTCTCAATTACTGTTCGAAATCTGAAGATTTAAACCCGGCGAGACCGTACCGTAGAATGAACACTAATGACGCAACACCACTCCACCCCTCGTCCCCCGGAGCGGTACGTGCCGCCCACGGGCTGGCCGTCCCTCACGAGCCTCGTCGTCGCCCCGCTGGTCCTCTTCGCACTCCTGTGGGCCATGACTGCCCCCGTCGCCGCGGTGGGGGTCGCCGCCCCCGTCGTCGCGGTCGTCGTCCTCCTGCGACGCGGTGGACCGCGGCTCCTGCGACGGCTCTACGACCGAACCCGGAAACTCACCATCCCGGGGATCGGCACCGTCGAATACCGGATCACCGCGCGCTGAGCGGCGAGCGATTTTTGTCCGAGCCTCCGCTCGGCTAGTGGGCCTCAAACGTCTTTTTATGTGTTCAGCGTCCAGCAGTCGATCGGCCAGACGAGCTGGTCTCCCAGACGCCGATGAGGGCGCCGAGGAGCACGATAGAAGCGGTAAAGAGGACTCCGACGACGAGCGTGACGAGACCGAGGACGCCGAGGAGAACGTACTGGGTTCGGGTCGGATTGTGTCTGACGACGGAGGCGTACGCGAGCAAGACCAGGGCGACGACCATCGCAGCGCCGGTTACGATCGCAATATCCGTCGCCGTTACCGCTACGCCGTCGACGATGCCAGCGTAAAGATCTGCATTGACGATGTCGTAGGCACCTTCGACGAGTGCGAGGATGGCCCCGATCATGATCACTTTGATCGGTGTAGCTATCGAGGCTTGCTTGGCGCTTACTGACTTTTCTACAACTGCCATGGAGATATAGAGGTCGCAAACAGTTATCTCCCTTTCGTTGACATGCCCTGTAGTGTCATTCCACTCGCGGTGAAACGCGGAGGGCGGATTCGACACCGGTGATTCCATCGAGCGAGGTTGACAATGACACAACAGATGGCGGCGTCCTCGGCAAAACGAAGCCTGGATTCACGGAATTGTGACGTCTGGTGCGTATCAGTAGTGCCAGGGATACTCCCTGAACTCCGGTTCCCGCTTCTCGAGGAACGCGTCGCGTCCTTCACGCGCCTCGTCGGTGGTGTACGCGAGCCGCGTCGCCTCCCCGGCGAACAGCTGCTGGCCGACGAGCCCGTCGTCGGCGAGGTTGAACGCGTACTTGAGCATCCGCATCGCGGTCGGGGACTTTCGCGTCATCTCGTCGGCCCACTCGAGCGCGACCGACTCCAGTTCCTCGTGGGGCACCACCTCGTTGACCATTCCCATCTCGGCGGCCTCCGCCGCCGAGTAGGTCTTCCCGAGGAAGAACACCTCCCGCGCCTTCTTCTGACCGATCTGCCGGGCGAGATACGCCGACCCGAAGCCGCCGTCGAAGGAGGCGACGTCGGGATCCGTCTGGAGGAACTTCGCGTGCTCCTCGCTGGCGAGCGTGAGGTCACACACCACGTGCAACGAGTGCCCGCCGCCGACGGCCCACCCCGGAACCACCGCGACGACGGGTTTGGGGATGAAGCGGATCAGCCGCTGGACCTCGAGCACGTGGAGCCGGCCGGCCTTCGCCTCCCGGACGAGCGGATCGTCCTCCTCGCCGGCCTCGTCGTCGTCGCGATACTCGTAGCCGGAGCCGCCCCGCACCGACTGGTCCCCGCCCGCGGAGAAGGCCCAGCCCCCGTCCTCGGGGGAAGGGCCGTTGCCCGTCAGGAGGACACAGCCCACGTCCGCCTGCTTTCGGGCGTGATCCAGCGCGGCGTACAGCTCGTCGACGGTCCCCGGCCGGAACGCGTTTCGAACCGACGGCCGGTCGAACGCGATGCGGACGGCGGGAACGTCGCTTGCCCTGTGGTAGGTGACGTCCTCGAAGTCGTCGGTGACGGGCTCCCACCGGTCCGGGTCGAAGATATCCGAGACCATACGCGACCGACGTTCGAGGGGGGGATAAAAACCCGGATCAGACGATCCGGACCGTCGTGGAGTCCTCCGGGCGCTCCCCGTTCACGGTGGTTGCCAGGAACGCCGTGATCCGATGGTCGCCGGGAGAGGCCGGCCGGGAGACGTCCATGCCGTCGGCGGCGGCGCTCCGACGGAAGTGGCCGTTCCACTCGACGGCGAACCGCTTCCGCTCGCCCGCGCGAAACTGGAACGTGGCCGGAGCGTCGGAGACGTGTCGACGCTCGTCGGTCGCCTCGAGTATCCCGTCCACCTCCCAGCCCCACCGGCGCTGCCTGGGCGTCGGGACCCGGACCGGGACCGGCAGTCTGTTTTTGAATTCGACCTGGATCCGAACGGTGTCGCCGACCCGGTAGGACTCCGCGTCGGTCGACACCCGGACGGCGACGGCGCGGCGGGCGAGCGCGTTCGGGACCAGCTTCGCGGCGGCGTCGGTCAGGTAGTTCTTCGTCTCGTCGAATCCGAACCGTCCTGCGTCGTCCGCGTCGTATCGTTTCTTTACCATCGTCCGTTGTGGTGGGTCACGAGAGCAGTTGCGGGCCGAACAGCATCACGATCAGTGCCAGCAGCATCGTGAGGCCGATGCTCGTGGTTATCGCGCGGGTGAGCTGCGGTTTCGCCCCGATCGGAAGCCTGGAAACGACGGCCTCCGCCGACGCCCGCAGGAGGTGACCGCCGTCCAGCGGGAACGCGGGGATGCAGTTGAAGAACGCGAGGTTGAGGTTGATCCACCCGGTCCAGAAGATCGCGTTCACCAGCAGGAACGCGACTGGCTCCCCCGCGAGGCCGAGGACGCCGGACACGTCGTAGAAGTTTGCGTTCGCGGAGACGAAGCCGGCGAAGTTGAAGTCGACGCCGGCGCCGAAGAGACTGAAAAGCGGGAGCACCAGCAGGAAGAACCCGCCGAGGAACGGGGAGTCCACGAAGTCGCCGGTGAGCACGGACAGGAAGGTGTCCGCCGGGTACGGCCGGATGCCGAAGCTGTCGACTGAGACGCCGCTGAATCCACGGGCGCTGGAAACGCCGAGGAACGGGCCGCCCCGGTCGGGGTGTTCCCCGAGCGTGACGGTGAACGTCCGGTTTTCCGTCCCGTCCCAGCCGGCGTCGCCGTCCGGAACGTAGGCGACGACGTCGACGGCGTCTCCGGGTTCGTACGGCTCCAGCGCCCTCGTCACGTCGCGGTGGTCGTACACCCGGGTGTCGCCGATCTCGGCGACGACGAACCGCCGATCCGTCGGCGCGTCTTCGGCCGCGAGCGGTCCGTCGTCCGTGGTGGCCACGAGCGCGCCGACCGGGCCCGTCGCCGCCTCCCCGGCGTCCGACTCGAGCGTCGCGACGTGGTCCTCGCCGACGGCGTCCCGGAGTTCGGCTTCGGTGCGGACGTCGACGCCGTCGACGGCGGTCACGGTGTCGTTGATCGAGAGGCCGGGAGCGTCGCCACGGGAGGCGAACGGGGAGTCGGCCACCAGCGTGGTCACCAGGAGCGACCGCTCGACGGTCGCCTCCCTGCGTTCGCCGTCGGTCTCGATCGTGACGGAGACTGTCCGATCGTCGACCGTAGCGAGGGCCGTCGAGAGGTCCCCCGACGACTCGATCTCGCGGGGACCGACGGCGACGATCCGGTCGCCCGTCTCGATGCCCTCCGCGTCGGCCGCCGACCCCGGATAGATCCCGCCGATCGGCGCGCCGGGAGCCACCGCGATCGCCCCCGCGACCGGACCGAACAGCAGTCCGAACGCGATCACCGTGACGATGAGGTTCTGGGTCACCCCGGCGGCGAACATCCGGGACCGGGCCCCCCGGGAGACCTCCCGGGCGCTCTCCTCGTCGGGTTCGACGAACGCCCCCATCGGGATAAACGCGAGAAACACGACGCCCATCGAGTCGATGTCGATGTCCTCGACCCGACACAGGAGTCCGTGTCCTCCCTCGTGAACGACGAGTCCAACCAGCAGGCCGAAGACGATCTCGGGAGCCACCTCGAGCGGGAGGAACTCGTTGACGCCGGGGATCACGAGCACGTTCTGTGGCCCACCGGCGATCGCCCGGTCGGGCGGCGACTCCAGTATCAAAAGCGCCTGACCGACGAGCATGAGGAAGGCCCCAACCATCGCGACCAGCGCGATTCCGAGCCCGACGTTCGAGACGGCCCGCCAGAAGCGCTTCGGGCGCGAGAGCCGGGTGAGAAGCTCCCGCCCGCGTTTCGTGTGTACCGTCGTGAGCGGACCGCTGACGCGAACGGAGTCGGGGAGATAGCCCCGATTCCGCAGCGCCATCGCTGCGAGGGAGTACGCGAGGACCCCGGCCAGGACCCAAAGCAGCGTGTTCATCGTGGGTACCTGGGGCTTCGGCGGGCAAAGGCGTTCGGATTCGGAAGACTGCGGGAGGCCCCGGGAGACGCCGCCGCGGTTCCCGGAGCCTCAACGTACAAATACCCGCCCGTTCAACTCCCCGGTATGTACACGCCCGGCGAACTCGTGGTGGAACTCCTGACGGACCTCCTGGACATGGTGATCGTGATCGGGACCGAGGTCGCCCTGCGGGACCCGCTGAGCCTCGTCGCGGTCGCGGGCGGAGCGGCGTTCATCGGGATCGCCGTCGCCGTGTTCGGATACTCCGCGCTGGGGGCACTCCTGGCGGAGGCCGGGATCGCGCTGCCCCGGATCGGCGACGGTCCCCGATCGCGGAACTGACGGCCGCCTCCCCCCCTCGTGCTATTACTTCTCATAGGACCACCCGCGGAGCGCCTGCCGGACGTAATCCCCCTCGATTTCGCGAAACTGCCGGTTCGATCCGTCGTGGTCGCCGAACTCGAAGCCACGGACGACGACGACCGGCGTCCCGCCGGCCCCCTCGCCCGCGATCAGGTTCGCCGCCGCCGCGAGCTCGTCCACGACGTTCTGGACGGTGACGCCGAGTTCGCGCCCGTCCCGGTCGCGCTCCCCGCGCCAGTCGCGGCTGGCCGGTAGCCCCGACCAGCCGATCGCGACCCCGCGCTGGCCGTGGCGGAACGGCCGTCCGCAGGTGTCCGTGACGATTACCCGGTCGGTCGCGAGGCCCTCCGCAATGCCGGCCGCGCTCGCGCTCGGACGCCGAGGGAGCAAGAGCAGGTCGTGATCCGGGACGTTGGACCGGTCGATGCCGGCGTTGACCGTGACGTGGCCGAAACGGGTCTCCGTGAGCAGGAACGGGGACTCCATCAGCAGGTCGACGCTCTCCTCCAGCACCGCCTGGGCGAACCGCGGGTCCTTCGGCTCGCCCGTGACCGACTCGAGAGTGGCCGCGAGCTCCCGGGCCCGCGGACCGGCAGGGAACGCCGAGAGGTCCGCGAGGCGTCCCTCCGCCTTCGAGACGATCGTAGAGGCGACGCAGACCACGTCGTCCCGCCGCAGCTCGACGCGGTCGGCCACCAGCGACGCGATGTCGTCCCCCGGCTGGATCTCCGGCAGGTCCGGGACCTCGAACAGTTCCATGCCCCCAGGTCGGGGTGGGCGGAAAAAAGTGCGCCGGTCGGCACTCCCGCCGAAAGCGCCGTATCCCGGGGGCTCGAACGGGGCCCATGGACCACGTCGTCACCGCGTTCCTGCGGAACCGCGGCAAGATCCTCCTCGTCCGGCGAGCGCCGTCTGCGGAGCCGCATCCGGACCGATGGGCGGGGATCTCGGACTACCTCGAGGCGGAACCGGCGGACGCGCTCGTCGCGATCGAACGGGTACTTCGCGAGGCTGTCGGGGTCGAACGGACGGACCTCGTGCGGTCGGGCGCACCACTTACGACGCCCGGGAACGACCGCTCTCGACTCGTGCATCCGTTCCTGTTCGACGTGGGGGAGAGACAGTTGCGGCCGAACGGCGAGATCGCGGCCGCGGAGTGGCTCCCGCCGACCGCGATGCGGGGCCGCCGGACGGTTCCGCTGCTGTGGGAGGCGTACCGTCGCGTTTCCCCGTCGGTCGAGACGATCGAAACCGACGACGTCCACGGCGCGTCGTGGCTCTCGCTGCGCGCGCTGGAGGTGCTCCGGGACCGGGCCGCGACCGCCGACGGGTGGGAGGAGGTCGCCGCGATCGCCGAGCGGCTCCGGGACGCCCGACCGGGAATGGTCGCGATCGGGAACCGGGTGAACCACGTGATGGCCGCCGTCGTGGGCGGCGGAGGCGACGGGGGCGGCGGGAGTGGCGGGAGAGACGCCGCGAAATCGCCGACTCCGGCTCGGGTCCACGATCGGGCGGTCGCGGCGATCGAACGGGCGGCAGACGCCGACGACGCGGCCGCGAGACTAACTGCCGAACGGATCGCGTCGGGACGGCATCGCAGCGGCGACGGACCCGTGGTCACCCTCTCCCGCTCGGGAACGGTGCTCGCCACGCTCCGAGAGCTGGACTCGCGTTCCGGCGGCGACGGGACGCTTTCGGTTCTCGTTGGGGAGTCGCGGCCCGACAGGGAGGGCGTCGGCACCGCCGAAGCGCTGGCGGAGCGGGGGATAGCGGCCACGCTCGCGGCGGACGGCGCGCTCCCGTGGCTGCTGGAGAGACGCGACGCGTGCTGTCTCCTGGCGGGCGCCGACGCGGTCGATCCTGGCGGCGGCGTCTACAACAAGGCGGGCACGTACGGAGTGGCGCTGGCGGCCCGACGGGCCGGGATTCCGGTTGTCGTCGTCGCCGCCCGGGCGAAGGTCGCCCCGAGTGCGGGGTTCCGGCAGGAACGGTCGGACCCGGCGGCTGTCTACGGCGGGAGCGCGGGGGTGCAGGTCGCGACGCCACGGTTCGACCGGACGCCGCCCGACCTGGTGACGGCGATCGTCACCGAGGAGGGCCCCCAGTCGACGAAAGACGTCCGGGAGATCGCGTCCGAACACCGGGAGGCAGCCCGGTGGGCGGGAGACGACGGCTGAAGCTGCTGCTTCGCGACTCCGGTGTCTCCCCCGTTCCCCACCCCGGGACCGTCGACGGACGGGTTTCGCCGGACGCCGTGCGAGCGACTTTTCACGCGGG
>JAZKTH010000051.1:0-14509 GCA_036625675.1 Haloferacaceae archaeon | reverse complement strand
CGGAGTACTACCGCGACATGGGCTACGACGTCGCGCTGATGGCCGACTCCACCTCCCGGTGGGCCGAGGCGATGCGGGAGATCTCCTCCCGGCTCGAGGAGATGCCCGGCGAGGAGGGGTACCCCGCCTACCTGGCGGCTCGGCTCGCCCAGTTCTACGAGCGTGCCGGCTACTTCGAGAACGTCAACGGCACCGAAGGGTCGATCTCGGTCATCGGCGCGGTGTCGCCGCCCGGCGGCGACTTCTCCGAGCCGGTCACTCAGAACACGCTCCGGATCGTGAAGACGTTCTGGGCGCTGGACGCCGACCTCGCGGAGCGGCGCCACTTCCCGGCGATCAACTGGAACGAGTCGTACTCGCTGTATCGAGAGCAGCTCGATCCGTGGTTCACCGAGAACGTCGCCGACGACTGGGCCGAGATCCGCCAGTGGGCGATCGACACCCTCGACGAGGAGAGCGAACTACAGGAGATCGTCCAGCTGGTCGGCAAGGACGCCCTGCCGGAGGACCAACAGCTCACCCTCGAGGTGGCGCGGTACCTCCGGGAGGCGTACCTCCAGCAGAACGCGTTCCACGACGTGGACACCTACTGCGAGCCCGAGAAGACGCACCGCATCCTCACCGCGATCAAGACGTTCAACGACGAGGCGTTCGACGCGCTCGACGCCGGGGTCCCCGTCGAGGAGGTGATCGACGTCGACGCCGCGCCGCGGCTCAACCGGATCGGCGTCCAGGAGGAGTACGACGCCTACGTCGACGACCTCACCGACGACCTCACCGAACAGCTCCGTGCGCTCTACTGAACCATGAAGGAATATCAAACGATAACCGAGATCAGCGGCCCGCTGGTGTTCGCCGAGGTCGACGAGGCGATCGGGTACGACGAGATCGTCGAGATCGAGACGCCGCAGGGGGAGACCAAGCGGGGCCAGGTGCTGGAGTCCTCGGAGGGCCTCGTGGCCATCCAGGTGTTCGAAGGCACCTCCGGCATCGACCAGAACGCGTCCGTCCGGTTCATGGGCGAGACGCTGAAGATGCCCGTCACCGAGGACCTGCTGGGACGGGTGATGGACGGTTCGGGGCAGCCGATCGACGGCGGCCCGGAGATCGTTCCGGACGAGCGTCGCGACATCGTCGGCGCGGCGATCAACCCCTACTCGCGGGAGTACCCGGAGGAGTTCATCCAGACGGGCGTGTCCGCCATCGACGGGATGAACACGCTCGTGCGGGGACAGAAACTCCCGATCTTCTCCGGGTCGGGGCTGCCCCACAACGAACTCGCGCTCCAGATCGCCCGGCAGGCGACCGTTCCCGAGGAGGAGAAGTCGGGCGAGGGCTCGGAGTTCGCGGTGATCTTCGGCGCGATGGGGATCACCCAGGAGGAGGCCAACGAGTTCATGGCCGACTTCGAGCGGACCGGCGCGCTGGAACGGTCGGTCGTGTTCATGAACACCGCGGACGACCCCGCCGTCGAGCGGACGGTCACGCCGCGCCTCGCGCTCACCACCGCCGAGTACCTCGCGTTCGACAAGGGGTACCACGTGCTCGTGATCCTCACGGACATGACCAACTACTGCGAGGCGCTTCGGGAGATCGGTGCCGCCCGCGAGGAGGTGCCGGGTCGCCGTGGCTACCCCGGGTACATGTACACCGACCTGGCGACGCTGTACGAGCGCGCCGGGCGGATCCAGGGCCGGGACGGGTCGGTCACGCAGATCCCGATCCTCACGATGCCCGGAGACGACGACACCCACCCGATCCCCGACCTGACGGGGTACATCACGGAGGGGCAGATCTACGTCGACCGCGACCTCAACTCCCAGGGGGTCCAGCCGCCGATCAACGTGCTCCCCAGCCTCTCGCGGCTGATGGACGACGGGATCGGCGAGGGGCTCACTCGCGCGGATCACGCCGACGTCTCCGACCAGATGTACGCGGCCTACGCCGAGGGCGAGGACCTTCGCGACCTCGTGAACATCGTCGGCCGCGAGGCGCTCTCCGAGCGCGACAACAAGTACCTCGACTTCGCCGACGCGTTCGAGAGCCAGTTCGTCCAACAGGGGTTCCAGACGAACCGCGACATCGACGAGACGATCGAGATCGGCTGGGACCTGCTGTCCGCGTTCCCGAAGGAGGAGCTCAATCGGATCGACGAGGAACTCATCGAGGAACACTACCGCGAGGACGAGTCCGAGCGGGAAGTGCTCGAGGCCGCGGACTAAAGCGTTTCCGCGTCGAGGGCCTGTTTTGCTCGCCGTCGGGTCGCTTCGATCCGCCGGTCGATCGCGCGCTGGAGATCGTCGGGCAGCCCCTCGCTCGCCTCCGCGAGCCGTGTCTCGACGCGATCGAGCCGTTCCAGAACGGTCTCGATGCTTCGGTCGGCCTGCTGACGATCGCCCGCGGCGGCCCGCTCCGCCGCCCGCGTGGCGGCGTCGGCGACGGCCTCCAGCGCCCGGGAGAGGCCGCGCACGGCGTTCTGTGAACCGTCGAGGTCGCCCCCGCCTCCGCCGTCCTCGCCGTCGTCGTCCGACTCCCCGCGGTCGTCGTCGTCCTCGCCGTCGTCCCCCTCGTCGAGGGCGGCCACAGCCGCCCCGGTCTCCTCGCTCACGTCCGCCAGGTACTCCGCCAGGGGGCCCTTCCCCGTGCGCGGTTCGTCGATCCGGATCCGGTCCTCGTCGGCGGGGTTGACGCGGTACGCGCCGATCTCGTCCTCGCGGTCCCTGACTTCCGTCGTGTAGGCGCCGCCCCGGTGGACGTACACCGCGTCCGGACCCGAAAGCGGCGCGTCGTACAGCCGACCCGCGAAGTCGTCTTCGACCGCCAGCGCGGTCAGGTCGTCGTCGGTCCCCTCTGCGTCCACTTCGAGCTTCGTCGCGTTCTCCCTGGCGACGAGCGGGATTTCGCCGTCGACGCCCGCTACGGTCGTTCCCTCCTCCCCGTCGATCGGCAGGGTTTCGCCGTGAGGTGCGACGCCGGGCGCGTTCACGGTCAGCCGGTGTTCTCCCTCGGCAACGTCCCGCACCACGGCGATCCCGCGGAACGTCGGCACGGCCTCGGGCTCGCTCTCGAGCAGCGTCACCGCCTCGGTCGGGAGTTCACGCGCGGTCAGGCCCTCGTTCTCGGGAGCCTCGTCCGCAGCGACGGCCTCGGTCACGCCCGCCACGACGGCGTTGATCGGAGCCGGCTCGCCGATCGGATCGTACCGTTCGGCCAGCGCGGCCCGGTGTCCGGGATCCGTGATGTCCTCGGCCGGTTCGTCGTATCGGGGTTGCCCCCACGGCACTCCCGTGCTGGTGATGTGTCCCGCCATGGCGTCCTCGAGGAAGCCCGGGACGGCGAACTCGAAGCTGAGCTGTGGTCCGGTGAACTCGTCCACGTGTTCGAGTTCGCTCGACGGCACGAGGTCGTACTCGGCGTCGCCCCCCGTCTCGCCGCCCGCGTCGTCGCCGGCGTACCGGATGACCGTCCCCGTTTCCCTCCCCGGCAACGCCTCCGGCGGGGAGGAAAGGGATTCGAACGACCGGACGGTCACGTCTTCGTCGATCAGATCCTCCCGCTCGAGGGAGGGGAGCCGGTCGTGCTCGTAGATCGGCTCCCCGTCCAGCTCCGGCACGAGGTACGGGAGCCGTGAGCCCTCGTCCCTGGGGAGGCCGTACGCGATCGGGACGTCGACGACGTCCTCGATGCCCTCGATCGCGCTGTTCGTGATGTCGGCGATGCCGCCGTCGACCGACAGGCGCTGGAACCGATCGGCCACGTCGTTGACCGACAGCGCGCTCGAGTGGGAGCCGAGCTCGGAGAGGATCCGCGGTTCTCGATCCGGATCCGGGTCGAGGAACTCGTTGTTGGGCACCTTCCTGGAGTGGGAGCTGGCGACGTACAGCTGCGGATCCCCGGTGTCCGTGTCGACGAACACGTGGAGTACCTCCCAGTCGTGCCAGTGGAAGTTTGTCGTGAACTGGTCGAACGCGGAGTACTGCCAGTACTGCGCGACCGCGAGCGGGGAGTCGACGTACTCGACTACGTGGTAGAACACCGTCGGATCGGAGAGGCCATCGGCCTCGCGAAACCGTTCGGCGTAGCCCTCGAGGGCCGCGAACCCGTCGACGACGGTCTTTCCGTCCGCCTCCGTCGCGTAGGGGCGGGGATCGGTGGGGAACCACCGCTCGCGTTCGTCGAAGTAGAGGGCCGGAGCGAACCGCTCGGCGAGTTCGCGTGCCCGGTCGTCCGGCACCTCGATCGTTTCCCCGTCCTCCCCCCGTTCGAGGAACGTACAGCCCGCAAGCGACGCTGCGCCGACGGCGGAACCCACGGACGCGAGAACCGTCCGTCGGTCCATCGCCGGGCCGTCGCGGTCGGCTTCGGTCGTCGGGTCGTCGCGGTCGCCCGCTCCCCCGCGGTCGATCATCTTCCGTCGTCCCTTCGGGAAGGGAATTTCGCACCCGCCCTGCGCCGTGTGATCATAACTCCTGCTTTTCCGGCACGGGGATATGTCTTGTGTGCGATATTCTGCCCGGCCGGGTTTTCCCGAATTCTAAAAAGTTAACCCCCTCGGGCCGGAACCCTGGAGTAATGGCCGAGGACGTCAAGCCGACCCGCAAGAACCTCATGGCGATCGAGGATCGCATCGAGCTCTCAGAGCGGGGGCACGACACGCTCGAGCAGAAGCGCGACGGGCTCATCATGGAGTTCATGGACATCCTCGATCAGGCCAAGGACGTCCGATCGCAGCTGGACGAGGACTACGAGGCCGCCCAGCGAACCATCAACATGGCCCGCGCCATGGAGGGCGACGTCGCAGTCCGCGGGGCCGCGGCCGCGCTGAAGGAACACCCCGAGATCACGACCCAGTCGAAGAACATCATGGGCGTCGTCGTCCCACAGATCGAGTCCACCAAGGTGCGAAAGAACCTCGACGAACGGGGGTACGGCCTGCTCGGCTCTTCGGCCCGTATCGACGAGGCCGCCGACGCCTACGAGAAACTGCTCGAGAGCGTCATCCTCGCGGCCGAGGTCGAAACCGCGATGAAGAAGATGCTCGAGGAGATCGAGACGACCAAGCGCCGGGTCAACGCCCTCGAGTTCAAGCTCCTCCCCGACCTCCACGACAACAAGGAGTACATCGAACAGAAGCTCGAGGAGCAGGAGCGCGAGGAGATCTTCCGCCTGAAGAAGATCAAGGCGAAAAAGGAACAGGAGGAGGCGGAAGCCGAGGCGGAGGCGGCCGCCGAGGAGGCAGCCGCGGCCGCCGACGCGGAGGACGCCGAGCCCGCAGTCGAGGGGACCGAACTCCAGTCGTAGGTGAGTCCAGTGCCCGTCTCCTGTCCACGGTGTGACTCCCGGTCGGTCGTCTTCCCGGTCCCGGACTCGCTCCGGGAGCACGCCCCCGACGGCGAGAGCGCGGCGTCGATCTGTCCCGACTGCCTGACGCTCGCCCCGGTCGAGGGGACCGACGCCGAGGTCCCGGACGCCGCCGAGTTCGATCGGCTCCCCTTCCCATCGGGCGAGGGCGGCGCCGCCGTCGCCCTCGCGGTCGGGAACCTCGAGTCGCTGGCGCTCAACCGCCCCTCGATCGAGGCGTGCGTCGAACACGCCGAGCGCAGCGGGGCCGACGTCTTCCTCGCGCTCGATCGGCTCGCCGACGCGACCGTGAACCCGGCGTTCGACCCGGCTCGCCGTCGGGCGCAGCTCGAGAACCTGCTTTGAGCCCGGACGCGAGGGCGGCCCCTCGCTCCCGGCGCGCTCACGCCAGGAGTTCGACGAGCAGCGCCTTCTGTGCGTGGAGCCGGTTTTCCGCCTGCTGGAACACCAGCGAGCGGTCCGACTCGATCACCGCGTCGGTGATCTCCTCGCCGCGGTGGGCGGGCAGACAGTGCATCACCTTCGCACCGCTCCCGGCGAGCAGCGACTCGTTCACCTGGAAGCCGTCGAACGCCGCCAGCTTCTCCTCGCGCTGGGCTTCCTGTCCCATGCTCACCCACACGTCCGTGTAGACGACGTCGGCGCCGTCAACGGCGGCCTCCGGGTCGGTGGTGACCGTCGGGGGATCCCCGAGTTCGCCGGCGCGGTCGATCACTGCCTCGTCCATCGCGTAGGCCGGCGGCGTGGCGACCGTCACGTCGACGCCGGCCATCGCCGCCCCGAGGACGAACGACTGGCCGACGTTGTTGCCGTCGCCAACCCAGGCGACCGAGACGTCCTCCCCGAACACCTCCCGCAGCGTGAGCAGGTCCGCGAGGGTCTGACACGGGTGCGCCTCGTCGGTGAGGCCGTTGATCACCGGGCAGTCCGCGTACTCGGCGAGGGTCTCGACGTCGGCGTGGTCGAACACCCGCGCCATGACCGCGTCCACGTACCGGCCCAGGACGCGTGCGGTGTCCCGCAGCGGTTCGCCGTGGCCCAGCTGGATGTCGTCCGGGCCCAGGAACATCGCGTGTCCGCCCAGCTGGGTCATCCCCGTCTCGAAGGAGATCCGGGTTCGCGTACTCGGTTTCTCGAACAGCATCCCCAGCGTGGCCTCGGGAAGCCGGCTGCCGTCCTCCCCGGCCTTCATCGCGGCTGCTCGCCGGAGCACTCGATCCAGCTCCGCCGTCGAGAGGTCGTCCACGTCGACGAAGTTCTCCGCCTCGATCCCGGTGGCAGCGTTCTCCGGCGGTTCCGCCTCGGTGCTGTCGCGTGCGCTTTCTTCTGTCATGGTGTTCCCTTCGAATCAGTCGTCCCAGCGTTCGTCTCCGCGTTCGGATCAGTCGTCCGCGCCCGATACTATCCGTTCACACACTGCCGTCAAAACCGCCACGCTTCGATCGAACGACTGCAGCGACAGGTGTTCGTCGGGCGCGTGATCCAGCGAGGAGTCGCCGGGGCCGTAGGTCACCATCGGCCGGTCCCAGGCGTCGGCGTAGACGTTCACGTCGCTGGTGCCCGTCTTCCGGAGCAGCCGCGGGTCGCCCCCTTCGCCCCGGATCGTGACGCGGAAGGCGCGGGCCAGCTCCCCGCGGGGATCCCCCATGGTCGGCGGGATCGGTTCCTTCCAGGTGACCGTCCCGTCCTCGAGCTCCGCCTCGGCGCGCTCCCGGACGGCGTCGACCGTCGTCGTCGGCGGGACCCGCAGCTGCACGTCGACGGTCGCCTCCACCGAGAGGCCGTCCCCGGAGAGTCCCCCGTCGAATCCGACCGGTTTGGTCGTCACCCGTTCGAACACCGGGGTCCACTCGTCCGGTTCGAACGCCTCCTCCACCCGGTTCCACCACGCGATCGCGTCCTGGATCGCGTTGGGCTCCGGGCGGGAGGTGTGGCCCGACTCGCTGGTGGTAACGTACGTGCCCGCGAGGAACCCGCGGTAGCCCAGCGTGACGCCGTTCCAGCCGGACGGTTCGCCGTTCACGACCGCCTCCGGCGGCGACCGCGTCTCCACCAGGTGTCGGGCCCCCCGCGAGGTCGTCTCCTCGCCGACGACGCCGACGAACGAGGCGCCCGTCCGGACGGCCGCCACCGCCATCGCCGCCAGCGGGCCGGTCGCGTCGACGCTCCCGCGACCCCACAGCTCGTAGCAGTCCTCCCCGTCGTCCGTCCTCTCCCGGATCTCGACCGGGATGTCGCCGGGCACGGTGTCGACGTGGGAGGTCAGGAGTACGGCGTCGTCGGCCGGGGCCCGGACGTTGCCGACGTCGTCGACCCACGCCTCGCGGCCGTTCGCCTCGAAGAAGGCGACGAGCCGCGCCGCAGCCTCCCGTTCCTCGCCCGACGGCGACGGGATCGACACCAGGTCGTACAGCAACCCGCGGCCGACCGTGTCCAGGGCGGGATGGTCCGCCGTCCCCGCCGCGTCGGCGACGTCGGTCACCCCTCCGCCGGCGGTCTCGGCCGCGTCCATCACGAGAGGACCCCCGTCACGGCGTCGACGACGCGATCGGCGTGGGACTCCTCGACGGTCAACGGCGGGAGGAACCGGATCACGCTCCGGCCGGCCGGGAGCGCGAGCACCCGGTGTGAGAGCGCCAGCTCGCGGAGCACGCGGTTCGCCCCCCGCTTCACCTCCAGTCCCACGAGCAGCCCCTCGCCCCGGACGTCCCGGACTGGGAGGTCGTGCGTCTCGGCGGCCGTCGTCAGCGACTCGCGGAAGTACGCGCCCACGTCGCCGGCGTGGCTCGGGAGCTCTTCGTCGACGATCGTTTCCAGCGTCGCGTTCGCCGCCGCACACACCACCGGTCCGCCCGAGAAGGTGGACCCGTGATCGCCCGGATCCTCCGCGATCCAGTCGGCACACAGGGTCGCGGCCGCCGGCAGGCCGCTGGCCAGCCCTTTCGCCGTGGTGAGCACGTCCGGCACGACGCCGGCGGCCTCGCAGGCCCACAGCGTTCCCGTCCGGCCGAGGCCGGTCTGGATCTCGTCGAAGACGAGCGCGGCGCCCGCCTCCTCCGTGACGTCGCGGGCCGCCGAGAGGTAGGCGGGGGAGGCGGGGTGGACCCCCCCTTCGCCCTGGACCGGCTCGAGGAACAGCGCCGCCGTCTCCTCGTCGACGGCCGCCTCGAGCGCCTCGACGTCGCCGTACTCGACGAACTCCACCCCGCCGGCGAGGGGCTCGAACGGCGCCTTGTACTTCCGTTTCCAGGTCATCGCCAGCGCCCCCATCGTCCGGCCGTGGAACCCCCGCTTGGTCGCCACGATCTTCTCCCGGCCGGTCGCGCTCCGGGCGAACTTCATCGCCGCCTCGTTGGCCTCGGTACCCGAGTTGCACAGCCAGACGTTCGATAGGTCCCCGGGCGCGACCGCCGCGAGGCCGTCGTACAGGTCGGTCCGGGCCGCCACGGGGTAGGAGGCCTGGACGTAGGTGAGCCGGGCGGCCTGTTCCCGGATCGCCTCGACGACGGCCGGGTGGGAGTGGCCGACCGGGGTCACCGCGTAGGAGGCGCCGAAGTCGAGGTACTCGGTGCCGTCCGCGGAGTGGAGGTGGACCCCCTCGCCCGACTCGATTTCGATCGGCTTCTCGGAGAAGACGAACCCGCTCATCTCACGCCTCCGTCCCCGACTTCGCGTCCGTTTCGGCGTTCGACTCCGCGTCCGTTTCGGCGTCCGCCACCGCGGCCGGCTCGATCCGGGTTCCCGACCCGTCCAGCGCCGCGAGCACGGGGTCCCGGAGGTTCGCGTCCGAGACCGTCACGCCGGCTGCACCCCCCTCGAGGGCTTCGACCGCCGCCATCACCTTCTTCGTCATGAACCCCTCGGCGGCCGCCTCCACCGCCTCGAGTTCGGCCGGGGTGGCGGCGGACTCGATCAGCGTCTCCGGGTCGTCGGGGTCCGCGTATATCCCGTCGACGTCGGTCAAAAGCACCAGTTCGGCGCCGATCTCCGCGGCGATCGCGCCGGCGGCCCGGTCCGCGTCGGTGTTCACCGGGGTGACGCCGCCGTCGGACTCCTCGCCGGCCATCGGCGGGGAGACGACGGGCACGTACCCCGCGCCCAGCAACAGCGACAGCAGCTCGCCGTCGACCGACTCCAGCCGCCCGGAGTGCTCGCCGCGCTTGATCTTCCGCTTGCCGTTCTCGCGCACCCGCACCGCCGACTTGCGCGGCCCCGACAGGAGGCCACCGTCCACCCCGGAGAGGCCGACGGCGTCGACGCCCGCTTCCCGCAGGGTCGCGACCATCTCCGTGTTGAGCTTCCCGGGGAGCACCATCGAGAACACCTCCATCGTCTCCGCGTCGGTGAACCGCCCGGAGACGCCGGCGGGCGTCTCGACGTACGTCGGTTCCCTGTCGAGCCGCTCGAGCGTCTCGTCGACGGCGTTCGAACCGCCGTGGACGACGACGACCTGCCGCCCGTCGGCGACGAGGTCCGCCACGTCGCCGACCGCGCCCGCGGGGTCGACCGCCTTCGCGCCGCCGATCTTCACCACGACGGGCGGTTCCTCCCCCGTCATGGCGACCCCACCGGGTGCAGCCCCTGGAACTCGAGGCCGGCGGTCTCCTCGAACCCGAGCGCGACGTTGGCCGCGTGGACCGCCTGCCCCGCCGACCCCTTCATCATGTTGTCGATCGCCGACAGCACCACGATCCGCCCGTTGGCGGGATCGAGTTCGAAGCCGACCTCGGCGTGGTTCGTTCCGGCGACGGCCTTCGGTTCGGGGTACCGGTAGACGCCGGACCCCCCGGCCACGAGCCGGACGAACGGTTCCGCCTCGTACGCCTCCCGGTAGGCCGACCAGAGGTCCCCCTTCGAGACCGGGTCGGGGAAGACGTGGCCGGTCGCCGACGCGCCCCGAACCATGTCCACCGCGTGGACGGTGAAGGCGACGTCGAGCCCGAGGAACTCCCGGATCTCGGCCTCGTGTCGGTGGCTCGTGGCCGCGTACGGCCGCACCACCCCCGACCGCTCGGGGTGGGAGGAGGCCGCGCCGCCCCCGGCGCCGCCCTCCGAGGAGCCGACCTTCACGTCGACCACGACGCGGTCCTCCCCGTCCAGCAGGCCGGCGTCGACCAGCGGCTTCAGGCCGAGTATCGTCGCCGTCGCGTTGCAGCCGCCGCCGGCGATCAGCTCCGCCCCCGGCAGCCGCTCGCGGGTGAGTTCCGGCAGGGCGTACACCGCCCGGTCGAGGTACTCCGGCGCGTCGTGACCGTCGTACCACTCCTCGTAAGCCTCGACGGTGTTTAACCGGAAGTCGGCCGAGAGGTCGACCACGGTGTCCGCGACCTCGAAGAACTCGTCGATCCGGCCCATCGAGACGCCGTGGGGCGTGGCCGCGAACAGGACGTCGACGCTCTCGAGGTCCGCCGGGTCGGTGAAGCGGAGGTCGAGCCCCCGGAGGTTCGGATGGACCGACCCCACGGTCTTCCGCTCGTACGACCGGGAGGTCGCCTGTTCGATCTCGAACCGGGGATGGCCGGCGAGCAGCCGGAGGAGTTCGCCCCCGGTGAAGCCCGACCCGCCGACGACCGCGGCGGACACCGCGTCCGGCTGTGCGCCGTCGTCGCCGGTCACGTCGACGGCCGTGCCGGTCATAGCGCGGACACCTCCGTTCCGTCCGTTTCCTCTCCGTCGTCGCCGGTCTTCTCCGCCTTCGTCTCGAGCCAGTCGACGACCTTCGCGGGGACGTCGACGTCGACGGCGTCGTTCAGCGCCTTGAACTCCACCGTGTGGTTCACCTCGTGGACGGTGTACTCGCCCGAGCCCGCGCCGCCGATCTCCATCAGGTCGACGCCGAGCAGCCCGCCGCCGACGGCGTCGCTGGCCCGCTGGACCAGGTCGCGGACGGTCCCGTCGATCTCGAAGCCCCGGGTCGTTCCCCCCTTCGCGGCGTTCGTGAGCCAGTGGTCCGACGACCGGGTCATCGCGGCGATCGGCTCGCCGTCGACCGCGACCACGCGCACGTCGCGGCCCGGCTTGTCCACGAACTCCTGCACGTAGAACACCTTGTGCTCGTAGTGGCCCAGCGTGGCCTTGTGCTCGAGGATCGCCTCGGCGGCCGACCGGGAGTCGACCTTCGCCATCAGGCGCCCCCACGAGCCCACGACGGGCTTGAGCACGCACGGGTAGCCGAACTCCTCGATCGTCTCCAGGGCGGCGTCGGTCGTGAACGCCACCTCCGTCTCGGGCGTGGGCACCCCCGCCCTCGACAGCGCGAGGGAGTTTTTCACCTTGTCCGCGCAGACGTCCGCGGTTTCGGGTCCGTTGATCACCGTCGCGCCGTAGCTGTCCAGGAACCGGGTCGCGTAAAGCGACCGGCTCGTCGCGAGACACCGGTCGACGACCAGGTCGAGGCCCTCGATCGGCGCGGAGGTGTCCTCCAGCCCGAACTGGTGTTTCCGGACGTCGATCTTCTCGACGTCGTGTCCGCGGTCACGAAGCTCGGAGAGGAGCAACTTCTCGTCCCGTCGGATCCGGGAGTAGAGGATGCCGACCCGCAAGTTCACTCCCCCCAGTCCTCTTCGAGCTCCGGGGCTCGATCGAGGACCGGCGGGTTGACGTCGATGACCTCCAGTTCCGCACCGCAGGTGTCACAGTCGAGTATCTCTCCGGCCTCCAGGTCGTCGTACAGGGTCACGTCGGCCCCGCACTCGACGCATTCTGCCTGGCTCATGGGTGTAGGTGACAGTATCGCGGAGAGCCCATATAAGAGTTGCGAAAATAAAGTTATTCTTACAATTCCTCAAAGGCGGTGCTAACCGACTATCGAGCGTTTTCCGCCGCCGTTGGAAATCCGGTATCAGATTTCGTTAGTGTGTGTTCGTCCCCTCGCGGGGACGGCGGCGGGAGCGGGACGCCGATCGGTCGGGCGTCGCCGGCTCGACGTCGGGATCGCGATCGTCGTCGTCGCTCACACATAGCTCGCCACCTCCGAGGCCAGCGTCTCCCTCGCGGCTTCGATCCCGTCCCGGCGCTCGCTCGCGGCGGCTTCGTCGTCCCGGAGGCCGTCCCTCGCGGCCGCGATCCCGGCTGCGACCTCCGGTCCCGCGGGGCCGCCGGTCGAGTCGCGACTCGCGACGCTCTCGACGGGGTCGAGCGCGGCGCGGACGTCCTCGCGGTTCACGTACGCAAACAGCGACTCCCCCATCACCTCTTCGGCGACAGCGTCAATCTTTGCCGCCGACAGGTCGTTCTCGAACCGTTCGGCGGCGGTGGCGACCACCTCGTGGGCCGTCCGGAACGGGACGCCCGCCATCGCGAGCAGGTCGGCCACGCCGGTCGCCGTCGAGAACCCCTCGCCCGCGGCGTCGGCGAGCGCGCGTTCGTTCCACGTCGCGGTGGCGACCGCGCCGCCGGCCACGTCCGTCGCGTCGAGGACCACGTCGACCGCGTCGAACGCGTGGGGGTGGACCCGCTGGAGGTCCCGGTTGTACGCCCGGGGGAGCCCCTTCAGGCTCGCGAACGTCGCCGTCGCGGCCCCGGTCGCGTCGCCGGCGACCGCCCGGACCAGTTCGAGGGTGTCGGGGTTCTTCTTCTGGGGCATGATCGAGGAGGTCGACGCGTAGTCGTCGTCGAGCTCGAGGAACCCGCGGTTCGCGAACAGCACGAGGTCCTCGGCCAGCCCCGAGAGGGTGATCGCGTGGGTCGCGAGCGCCGCCGTCGCCTCCGCGAGGAAGTCCCTGGCGGAGACGGCGTCCATCGAGTTGCGGACGAGCCCGTCGAACCCCAGCAGGGCGGCCGTCCGGTCCCGGTCGACGTCGAACGGGGTCCCCGCGAACGCCGCCGCCCCCAGCGGGGAGCGGTTCGTGCGGTCGTACGCCGAGAGCAGCCGGGCGGTGTCGCGCGCGGCCGCCGACTCGTAGGACAGCAGGTAGTGGCCGACGGTCGTGGGCTGGGCCGGCTGGAGGTGGGTGTAGCCGGGCATCACCGCGTCGGCGGCCTCCTCGGCGGCCCCCAAAAGCGCCTCGCGGAGCGCCAGGGTCGCCTCGACGGCGGAAAGCAGGTCCGCGCGCAGCCGGTACCGGATGCACGTCGCCACCTCGTCGTTGCGCGACCGGGCGGTGTGCATCTTCCCGCCGTCGGGGCCGACCCGCTCGATCACGGCGGTTTCGATCGCCTCGTGGACGTCCTCGCCCGCCGGCAACGCCCCGTGTCCCGACGCCTCGACGTCGTCCAGCGCGGTCAGGATCTCCCCTGCGCTCTCCGCTCCGAGGATCCCCTGTTCGGCCAGCATCACCACGTGGGCGCGATCGACCGCCAGGTCCGCCGCGAAGATGCGGCTGTCGGCCGCGAGGCTCGAGAGGAACTCGCGGGCGGGGCCGCCGCTGAAGCGGTCCCGCCTGACTGCCGTCCCCTCGCGGTCGCCGCCGGCTCCGGTCATGTTACTCCGTCGACTCGCCCGTCACGTCGGTTGCCGTTGCGTCGCCCCCGTCGGCCGCCAGCTCCGCCTTCGATTCGGCCACCTTCGCCGCGACCTCGTTCGCGAGGCGCCCCTGGAACCCGTGGTACTTCGCGACGCCGGTCGCGTCGGCCTGCTCGATCCCGTCGACGGTTTCGGTGTTGAAGGAGGCCGCCGACTCGGAGTACACCGCGTACTCGCTCTCGCGGGCGACCACGCGGGCCTGCCCCCCCTCGAGCTTGATCGTCACCGTGCCGGTGACCTTCTTCTGGGTCTCGTCGATGAACCCCTCCAGCGCGCTCACGACCGGCGCGTCGACGAGCCCCTCGTACCCCTTCTGGGCCCACTCGTCGTCGACGGTCGTCTTGAAGTCCAGTTCGTCCTTGGTCAACACGAGCGCCTCGAGCCCGGCGTGAGCGTTCAAAAGCACCGTGGCGGCGGGGTGCTCGTAGTTCTCCCGCACCTTCAGCCCGAGCATCCGGTCTTCCATCATGTCCGTCCGGCCGACGCCGTGGGCGCCGGCGCGCTCGTTGAGTGCCTCGATCAACTCGACGGGCTCGACCGGTTCGCCGTCCAGCGCCGTCGGTTCGCCGGCCTCGAACGCGACCTCGACCAGCTCGGCGTCCTTCCCGCCCGGGGTCGTGGTCCAGTCGTAGATGTCGTCCTCCGGGATGGTGGCCGGGTCTTCCAGTTCCGAGCCCTCGATCG